>DYMA01000074.1 GCA_020721815.1 Sulfurovum sp.
ACACTGGGGGCTTTAAGTGCTTTAAGCTATCTTTAATTTGGGAAGATTCGTTCAAGGCTTCCTTTTTTGTCGGTCATGTATTTATAAAACGCCGAACCGCTACCAATGCCCAAAAGCAAAAGCATACTTAGGAGGTGAATGAGTTTGAGTATTTCGTAGCTCATCTGTTTCTCTCTAGCACAATAGCCACAAAGATGCTCATAAGCAAAGGAATGTTTTTGAGTACGCATCCAAAGGGGTGAAGCCAATGGTGGGGGGCTAAAAGCGTAATGATAAGGGTATAGCCTACAATAATAATCACACTAAACCACAACATACACACGATGCGGTAATTCAAAAGTATCATCATCCCCACCGTAATATCCAAATAGGAAGCAAAGTAGAGCGTAGGCAAAGCCCAATCACCGCCAATACCCACATCGCCTAGAAGTGCTAAGACTCCCTCTTGAGGATAGAAAAAAGCCGAAACTATACCGCTCCATATCCACACAAAAGCAATGACGAGACGCAAAAGGGGAGCAAAAAAGTAGAGATTGGCACTAAGCTTTTGGCTTTTGGTAGCGTGATGCCTAAAAAGTGTCTCATCGATGCTTTTGGGCGTATATCCCAAAAAGTTTGTGAGCGGTGTCGCATTGGCAACGCTTCCTCTTTTGAGCATCATAATACTCTCTTTGTTCATAATAGGTTCACCTAGGATTTTGCCAAAGATTGCCAAAGAGGAGGGGATGGGGATAGTTTTGGTAGGTTTTTTGCCTAGCCATGCTCTAAATTTTTGCAAAAGCTCTTGATAGCTTAGCCTCTCTTTGCCTACGCAATCAAGCTCTATTGGGTTTTGGTTGCTCTCAAGGGCTTTGATAACGGTAGCTACTAAATCCTCTATAAAGAGGGGCTGGAGTCTCTGGTCGCCTTTGTCGATGATGGGCAATAGGGGTAGATTGGCTAATGCTCCAAAGAGTGCCGTGCTTTTGCCCCCTTCGCCGTAAACGATGGAGGGTTTTAAAATGGCGTAATGAACGCTAAGGGTTCTTAGATAATCATCGGCTTCTTTTTTGCTTAGGTGATAGGCACTCTTTGCCTCCTCATCGGCTCCTAGTGCTGAGATTTGAATCACTTTTGAAATGCCCAATTGGTTGGCGGCTTCAAAGAGGGCTTTGGGGGTATCGCTGTGGAGTGCTTTGAAGCTTTGGTTGGAAGTTTGGGCGATGATACCTACGGCATTGATAACCCCATCAAAGCCTCTTATTCGCTCTTTCCATAGCTCTACGCTGGGTTCTTGTGCGAAGTCATAACGTGGAGTAGCGGTATCGTATCCTTTGTCTTTGAGTCCCTCAACAATCGCTTTGCCTATAAATCCCGAAGATCCCAAAACCAAAATTTTCATACTTTACTCCTGTAGTTTATCTCTTTTTGTTATAATATTTTATCTTATCTTCTTGCTCATTGGTAGCTCATAAAAGGCATTTAAATTGAAAAAACTACTTATTGCTCTGTTTGCATTGCTTTTTAATGCTTGTGAAACCAAAGACCCCTCACTCATTGAGTACCTCTTTGCCTCCTCCAATCCCCAAATGATTGCTCTTGATTTTAATGCCTCGGGTGCGACGTGTCCCAAATGCCGTATGGGGGTAGAGCACAACGAAAATGCAGCGCAGGTGGTTTTTGAGGATGAAAAAACCTATATTTTTGACGATGTGGGGTGTTTGGTTTTGTGGATAGAGCAAATCAAAGCCAATAGAGAGGCTATCAAGATGTTTGTATTTGCCAAAGATACGCACCGATGGATAGATGCCCAAAAGGCGTTTTACTCGCTCAAAGATGAAACACCTATGGGGTATGGATTTGGGGGCTACGAGAAGAGCCAAGCGGAGTTTATCGATTTTGAAACCATGCGTCTTAAGATGCTAAGAGGCGAAAACATGGCAGATCCCAAAATTCGCAAAATGTTGCTAGGAGAATAATTTGCAACAGATGCTCCCCTCCTACAAAGACCCGCTTTTTAGCATTTTGATTATCATTACGCTTATGCTTGTGACGGCTTTGATAACCTATGCGTGGGGTATCTATGTCCAAAATCGCAAAAAAGAGTCCCTACTTGCCTTTTTGGAAAAATTTGATGAAATGGGAAGTATTTTGGATAACCACGTCATTGATTTTCAAAACAACATGATTAAGCCTTTGCAACTACTCGCCAAAGCCTTTGAAAACAGTGGAGAGTACCACAAAGCTATCGATATCTATCGCTACCTTATCAAAAACTCCGATGCTTTGCTATCCAAAAAGGAGCTGCTTCAAAAGCTAGGCGAACTCTATCTAAGGGCTGGATTTATTGAGCGATCCAAAGCGATATTTTTGGAAATTCTCAAAGAGTACCCTAGGAGTCGTGATACCTTGCACACCTTGGCTATTGTTTATGAGTTACTCCATCAATACGACAACGCCAAAGAGGTGCTAGAACCCCTAGAGATGTTGGGCGAAGATACGACCTCGCTTAGAGCCTATTTGGAGTTTGAGATTCTTTTGGCTCATCCATCCTATACTCCCAAACACAAGATTGCCCAACTTCAATCGTTCAACGCTCTCTACCCTATGCTCTATCGCACCATTATGGATTATGCTTTTAGGCACGACCACACAATGGCGTGGCAGATGGTGGAGGGTGCAAAAATTGTGGAGATTATTGATATTCTTTGGATATTGCCAAAATCAAAACTGGATTTGGATATAATATATACCAATGGTTGTTTGCAAACAATCTATTATCTCAAAGGCTACATCGATGAGGTATCCTATGCGTGCAACATCTTTTTTGTCGATATTTTGGCAAGTGCAAAGCGTAGCGGAAACGGTAGCGGCAATCTCTTTTTTGAGTATCGATGCAAAAAGTGTCAGCACTCTTTCCCTATCTCGTTTAATCGATGCCCAAATTGTATGAGTATAAACAGCATGAAAATCGAGGCAAATATTGCAAAAACACAACAACAAACAGGTGACTCTCTATTGTGACGGATCGTGTCTGGGCAATCCTGGAGCGGGTGGTTATGCTGGTATCTTGGATTACAAAGGCAACCAAAAACGCTACAGTGGAGGAAATCCCTACACTACCAATAACCAAATGGAGATACAAGCCGTCATTGAGGGACTCAAACTCCTCAAAGAGCCGTGCAAAGTCGAAGTAGTCACCGATAGCAACTACGTAGCCCAAAGCATCAATACATGGCTCAAAGGCTGGGTCAAAAATGATTTCAAAGGCAAAAAAAATGTAGAACTTTGGAAAGAGTATCTACGTATCGCCGCTCCTCACGCCGTACACGCCACATGGGTCAAAGCCCACAACGGTCACCCCCAAAATGAGGAGTGTGATACCATGGCTAGAGAAGAGGCCACAAAGCAACACAACAATAGGAATAGAGATGAATAACTATCAAGCACTGGAAGCGAAGTTAAACTATTTTTTCAAAAACAAAGAGTTGCTTATAGAAGCTTTAACCCACAAAAGCTACAAAAAACCCTACAATAACGAACGGCTAGAGTTTTTGGGTGATGCGGTGCTTGATTTGATCGTGGGGGAGTTTTTGTTTGCCAAATTTCCCGATTCGGATGAGGGAATTTTGTCCAAAATACGGGCATCGCTTGTCAATGAGAGCGGCTTTACGCTCCTTGCTAAGCAGTTGGACATGGGAGAGTATATCTACCTCTCGATAGCCGAAGAGAACAATGGCGGACGCACCAAACCCTCTTTGCTCTCCAACGCTTTTGAGGCGGTTATTGGGGCGATTTATCTCGAAGCGGGACTCGAAGCGGCACGCAAAATATCAATAGAGTTGCTCAACGAAGTACACCCCACTATTGACCTTGAATCGCTCTCCAAAGATTACAAAACAGCCCTCCAAGAACTTACCCAATCAACCCACGGCGTAACACCCGATTATCAGCTTCTCAATGCCACAGGACCTGACCACAAAAAAGAGTTTGAAATTGCTATCTATTTGGATGGCAAAGTGATAGCTTCTGCCAAAGGCAACAGCAAAAAAGAGGCACAACAAAAAGCCGCCAAAAAAGCATTAGAGTGGTTGAGAGGGTAGCTGCGTAATGATTGATATGCCCTTAAATCGCCCATGCAGTCACGGTTTGGATAATTCTAAAAAAATGAGAGTGGGTGGTCTGTTTGCAGGGATTGGGGGGATTGAGTTGGGGTTTAAAAAGGCAGGGTTTGAGATAGCATGGGCAAATGAGATAGATAAAAATGCGTGTATTACCTATCGAAACAACCACTCGCACCCTTTGTTTGAAAAAGATATAAAGCAACTCGATACCCGTGAAGTGGAAAAAATTGATATTCTTACAGGAGGGTTTCCTTGTCAAGCTTTTAGTGTGGCAGGATACCGCAAAGGCTTTGAGGACGATAGAGGCAATATCTTTTTTGAGATTTTACGCTTTATTGATGATTTAGAACCTAAGGTAGTCTTTTTGGAAAATGTCAAAAACCTACAAAGTCACGACAACGGTAATACGTTTAAAGTCATTATGCAAGAGCTAAAGAGTCGAGGTTACTGCATTAAACACAAAGTTTTAAACAGTGCAGAGTACGGGAATGTCCCTCAAAATCGAGAAAGGATTTATGTGGTTTGTTTCAAAAATAGAAATCATTGTGAAAACTTTGAATTTCCAAAACCTCAAAAGCTCACCCAAACCATTCACGATTTGGTGGATGCTCAAACACAAGAGCAATACTACTACAACACAAGCAGATACTATCCACAACTCAAAGAGAAGATGACCAATAGAGAGACGATTTACCAATGGCGAAGAGTCTATGTGCGGGAAAACAAAAACAATTTATGTCCCACACTTACAGCCAATATGGGAACAGGTGGACACAACGTACCATTGGTTATTGATACCAAAGATATACGCAAATTGACACCCCGAGAGTGTGCAAGGTTTCAAGGATACGATGATAGCTTTGGGTTCGATAAGGGTATGGCTAATTCGCATATCTACAAACAAATAGGCAATTCAGTAACGGTATCTGTCGTAGAGGCGGTTGCAAAAAAAATCAAGGAAGCTTTGGTGCATGGATGAAAATCAATCAATAGAGAGTTGGCATGCAATTAAAAATTATAGCAACAAAGAGGATGTTTAAATGAATACTTTTGGCAAAAAATTAACAATGACAACGTTTGGGGAGTCACACGGCAAGGCTATTGGATGTGTTGTTGATGGCGTTCCTGCGGGATTAGCGATTGATGAAGCGTTTATTCAAGGTGATTTGGATAGACGAAAACCAGGTAAATCCGCACTTGAAACGGCACGCAAAGAAGAAGATAGAGTAGAGATTTTATCGGGTGTTTTTGAAGGATTGAGTACAGGTACGCCCATTGCGATGGTGATTTACAACAGCGACCAAAAGAGCAAAGATTACAATAGCATCAAAGACCTCTTTCGCCCCGCACATGCCGATTTTACCTATTTTCACAAATACGGGGTGCGTGATTATCGAGGCGGTGGACGAAGTTCTGCTAGGGAGACCGCCGCACGAGTAGCCGCAGGTGCTATTGCCAAATTGATTTTAGCCAAAGCCAATATCGTCGTAGAGAGCGGCGTGAGTGCTATTGATGGTATTGAAGCTACCCAATACGATTTTGAGTACGCCAAAAGCTCTATTTTGTATGCGTTAGACAAAAACCAAGAAAAGGCTCAAGAGGAGGCGGTACTCAAAGCCAAAAATAGACACGATTCAGTAGGGGGCGTAGTGGTCACAAGGGCCAAAAATGTATCCATAGGATTGGGTGAACCGCTTTATTACAAACTTGATGCTCTTTTGGCTAGTGCGATGATGGGCATTAATGCAGCCAAGGCCGTAGAGATTGGCGATGGGATAGCAGCAGCCTCGCTTAAAGGAAGTCAAAACAATGATGCTATTACCACAAAAGGATTTGCTACCAATCACGCAGGGGGAATTTTGGGCGGTATTAGCAACGGTGATGATATTGTTGTCAAAACCTATTTTAAGCCAACACCCTCTATTTTTCAGCCTCAACAAACCATTACAAAAGATAATGAAGAGACAATGTGTGAGCTTAAAGGTCGCCACGACCCTTGTGTAGCCATTAGGGGCAGTGTAGTATGCGAAGCGATGATGGCACTCGTACTAGCCGATATGCTATTGCTTAATTTGGGCAAAAAAATATCCCATATTGAATCGATTTATGCATGAGATTTTTTCAATTTAAATCCGACGACATCAAAAGCTCATTTGATACGCAGATATATGCACTAGGCGAAACAGTGTTTGAACAAAATCGTGTGATTGAGTATGACTCTTTGGCTATCTCTCGCAAAGAGATTAAAATTTTATCGGTTGTTGAAGATAGTGATGATACTCCTTATGAACAAGAGGTAAATATCTATGCACAAGATAGCGGTATCGTGATAGAGGGGGGGTGTAGTTGCGATACGGGGCTTAATTGCGAACATATCGTAGCGGTTGTTTTGCAACATATTCACGACAAAAACAAATCCGAAGATACTAAAGTCGCCTCTTTGATTGAGATTAAAAATGACCCGACTCAAAAAGTGACCGATTGGCTCTCGTTGCTCTTGCAAACCCATCAAAAAAAAGAGCAAACCGAACAAAACGATACCTTTTTGGCCTACAAGCTTATCAAAAACAACAATCCCAACAGCGACGATATCAAGTGCTTCAAAACCCGTATCATCAAAAATGGCTCTTTGGGCAAAGGAACAAGTGTCGATATTCGCTCTTTGTCCTACAACGGGTTTGATTACAGCTTTTTAACGCCTGAGGATATGGATATTCTCAAAATCATGAACGCCCTAGCCCCCAGACATCAAGATACTTTTAAGTTCAAAGGGCATTTGGGCAAAAAGCTTTTGGAGTCGATTATAGCGACCCGTCGATGCTATTTGGAAAATGAAGATACCCCTCTAAACTTTGCCAAAGAGGCGCACCGTTTGCAATGGAGTTGGCATGAGATAGATGAAGAGCATATTGAGCTTGTTTCCAATATCAAGTCCAATGAGTTTTTAATCTACACCTCGCCTACCTATTTGATCAAAAACAATCAACTCTACGCCCTATCAAAGGAGTACAATCCAAACTTTTTGCAAACGCTTCTCTCCTCTCCTCGTATTCCCAAATATTTTTTGGATGAGGTAGTAGCGACGATTGATGAGAAGTTGCCCCACCTTGATATCGAACCGCCTGAGTATTATGAGATTGAGACGCTTGAGATTGAACCCAAAGCCAAACTCCACATCGCTACTATTTTGTACAATGACAAACTCGAACACACGCTTGAACTTAGCTTTGTTTATGGAGACAACGCCGTTGCTTATATGCCTCTTGATGCCAGTAAAAAGATACTCAAAAGGGGCTATGCACTCAATATCATCCGAGATTTTGAACGAGAAGAGAGCTTTATCCAAGAGATCCTTAGGATGGGATTTGTAGCGGCCAACATTGATGAAACACTCCTTTTTATGCTCAAAGAGGACTCTATTATTTGGCTTGATAAGTGGCGAATCTTTTTGGAATTTGAAGTGGAGCGTTTGCAAAAAGAGGGATGGGCGGTAAGTTTTGATGGAGAGTTTAATCTTACTTTTACCCAAGCCGATAGCGTCTTTGCCTACGTGAATGAACAAAAAAACAAGGGGTGGTTTGACCTTTCGTTTGATATAGAGATAGAGGGTCAAAAGATACCCATAGTGCCAATCATCGTCAAACTTTTGAATACTCTTGAAAATTTGAATGATTTGCCTGAGTTTTTAAATATTCAACTACGCCCCAATCACTTTGCAAAACTCAACACCCAAGAGATACTCCCTATCCTCAAAACCATCAACAACCTGCTCGATAGCATCAAAGAAGAGGAGCAACACACCATTAGCCTCAACAGCTCCAAAGCCCATCTTATTGACAATTTTGATACCGCTGCAGTAGAGTGGGTAGGCAAACGGGATATTTTGGAACTCTCTCAAAAGCTTAAAGCCTTTGATGGAATTGCAGAAGTCAATCTCCCTCAACATCTCAACGCCACGCTAAGAGACTATCAACACCGAGGAATTAATTGGCTCAATTTTCTCTACGAGTATCAATTTAGCGGTATTCTTGCCGATGATATGGGACTAGGGAAGACGCTTCAAGTTTTGTCGCACCTCCAACGCCTCAAAGAAGAGGGGAAGCTTACCAAACCCTCTTTGATTGTTATGCCCACCTCACTCATTAGCAATTGGCGAAGCGAAGCGACTAAATTTACCCCACAACTTACCCTTTTGGATCTCTACGGCTCCAATCGTTTTGAGCTTTTGGGCGAGATTGACCGCTACGATATTGTCCTTACTACCTATCAGCTTGCTGCCAAAGATGAAGAGGTATTTAGCGGTGTGGAGTTTTTGTACATTATCCTCGATGAAGCCCAAAAGATTAAAAACCCCCGCACCAAAATGGCAAAATCGATTAAGGCTTTCAATAGCCAATACCGCCTAGCCCTAAGCGGTACACCTATCGAAAACCATCTAGGGGAGCTTTGGTCTATCTTTAGCTTTTTGATGCCAGGGTTTTTAAGCACCTTGACACTCTTCAAACACTTCTATCAAACCCCTATCGAAAAAGAGGGCAACAGTGCGAGGCAACAGCTGCTCAATAGCAAAATCAAACCCTTTATGCTGCGACGTACCAAAGACAGCGTTATCGATGAACTTCCCGACAAAACCGAGATTATCAAATACGTTGAGTTTGGGATTGAGCAACAAAAACTCTACGAATCGATTCGCCTCACCATGGAGAAACAAGTGCGTGATTTGATTGTCAAACAAGGGATTGAGAAGAGTCATATTACTATCCTTGATGCCTTATTGAAGCTTCGTCAAGTCTGTTGCGACCCCTCGTTGCTCAAACTCAAAGTGGAAATAGAACAGACACAATCGGCCAAACTCGAACTCTTTTTGGAGCTTATTGATGAACTACTCGAAGAGGGACGCAAAATATTGGTCTTTTCGCAATTTACATCGATGCTTAGTATCATCGAAAAAGAGCTTCAAAATCGCTCCATCTCCTACTCCAAACTCGTAGGCTCTACCAAAGATAGAGAAAAAGTCATCAATACCTTTCGAGAGGGCAAAAGCGATATTTTCTTGATTTCGCTCAAAGCAGGAGGGGTAGGACTCAACCTTGTCGAAGCCGATACCGTCATTCACTACGACCCATGGTGGAACCCCGCAGCCGAAAATCAAGCCACCGATAGAGCCTATCGAATAGGACAAACCAAAGCGGTTTTTGTCTATAAACTCATCGTCCAAAACTCCATCGAAGAGAAGATTTTGCAACTCCAAGAGAACAAAAAACAGCTTCAAGACAATCTCTACGGAGAGGGAAGCGACGAAAAGATTACGGCTAATGATCTTTTTGAATTATTAAAAAACTAGGAGCAAAAATGAACCCACAACTTATCAAAAAGTGTCTCTTTCCCGCTGCGGGATACGGTACACGATTTTTACCCGCTACTAAGGCAATGCCCAAAGAGATGTTGCCCATACTCACCAAACCGCTTATTCAATACGGAGTCGAAGAGGCGATTGAGGCGGGAATGGATACAATGGCGATAGTGACAGGACGAGGCAAGAGGGCTATTGAAGATCATTTTGATATTAGCTACGAGTTGGAACATCAAATCAAAGGCACTTCCAAAGAGCATTATCTCAACGAAATTCGCAGTGTCATTGAGCAGTGTACCTTTAGCTACACACGCCAAATCGAGATGAAGGGGCTAGGTCATGCGATACTTTCAGGCGAGACGCTCATTGGCAACAATCCCTTTGCGGTGATACTTGCCGATGATTTGTGTGACCACGAGGGCAAGGGAGTGCTAGCCCAAATGGTAGCTATTTATGCCAAATACAAATGCTCTATTGTAGCCATTGAAGAGATTGACATCAATGAGAGCAAAAAGTACGGTATTGTGGTAGGCACTCCTATCGAAGAGGGGATTTATATGGTAAGCGACATGGTCGAAAAACCCGAACCCCAAGAGGCCCCTAGTAACCTTGCTATCATCGGACGCTACATTCTCACCCCTGATATTTTTGAGATTATCCGCTCAACCAAAGCAGGGAAAAATGGCGAAATTCAAATCACCGATGCACTGCTCACCCAAGCCAAAAAGGGAATGGTACTCGCCTATAAATTCAAAGGCAAACGCTTTGATTGCGGCAGCGTGGATGGTTTTGTCGAGGCTACCAACTACTTCTATGGCAAACAATAGAGTCCTTGCCTTGCCTATTTTTTTCTAAAAAAGTAGCAATAAACTTTCAAGTTACATACAAATACCTTAAACGCATAGAGTCTATCAAAGAGCGACTCAAAAAAGAGGGCAAAAACTGGAAAGATGCCACCTTTGAGGAGTTGGATTGCTTCCAAAAGAAATTATCGTTATTTCGCAAGACTTATGTGCTATAATCTAACAAATAGATATGTAAAAAGGATTGACATGATTAATATCACACTTTCAAGTTTACGCAACAATGAAGAGTTTTTTAACGAATCTTCCCACCCCACCCCCCTCTCAAAACCCCACTGGTGGGGGCTTAAAACGAATCTTCCCAAATTAAAGATAGCTTAAAGCACTTAAAGCCCCCAGT
>DYMA01000075.1 GCA_020721815.1 Sulfurovum sp.
TAGCCGAGTTTGAAGCATTCAATAGCCTCAAATGTTCGGCTAAAGCCGAACCTACATAAAGAATGAGAGGAATTTTTAAGGAACTTTGCTAAAAATACAATAAAGGATACCCAATGCGATTTTTAACTCTTTTTATACTCTTTGGTGCGATGCTTTTTGCTTTGGATATCAAGCCAACGCAGAGCTATCAAGCCAGTGGAGGTGTGACGGATATGGTCTATGACAAAGGCAAACTCTATGTGGCTACAGCGGCGAGTCGTGTCGATATTTTTGATACCACTACCCATCAAAAGCTTCAAAGCAACATCACTTTGCCTCCTATCAAAGACTTTATGGGCGATACGATGGATAGCAAAATCTACTCCATTGACCTACTAGACTCCAAAATCTTGCTTGTTTCGCAAGGCGTTCAAGGCTTTAGGGAGATTCATCTCTACGATGGGACAATGCACAAGATTATAGGCAGTGACCAAAAGATGTTTATCTCCAAAGCCCTCTTTGTTGATGATACCAAAATCCTCTTTGCTCTACTAAGCAACGAACTCTTTTTGTACGATACTCAAACGCAAAAAATTCTTTGGCAAATGGCGTTGTCGCACTCGAAGTTTTCAGATTTGGTTCTCAATGAAACACGCAATCAAGCCATAATTGCCGATGAGAGCGGGGATTTGAAAGTCGTTGATGTTCACAATGCCAAGATAACCAAAACACTTGAGGGACACAATCTTGACAATGTCTTTAGGGTCGATACCAAACAAAACACCATCATTACCGCAGGGCAAGATAGAAAATGCGTGGTGTATGATTTGGCTAAACCCCAACAAACCTACTTCATGCAAAGCGTTTTTTTAATCTACGCCGTGGGATTAAGTCCCAGTGCCAAATGGGGAGCTTACAGCAGCGATGAGCAAAACAATGCGGTGGTATTTGATACCCAAACCAAACAACCCCACTATACATTAAAAGAGAACAAAATGACGCTTTCAAAGATTTTGTTTATCAATGAAAAGGAACTCTTTGTGGGGAGCGATTCGGATATTTTTAACTATTACAACTTAAACGGAGAAGAAAAATGAATATTTCAAGCATCGTAGTACAAACCCTGCCTCAATACATTGAGCAAGTTATCAGTGACCTTAAAGCCAGTGGCGTGTGCGATTATCACCTTCACGATGAAAAGGGGCGTATTATTATCACTATTGAGGGCGAGGGAGTAGAGGAGGAGCTTAAAAAGTTGCGTGTGGTGGAGGCTATTGCCCATGTCATTAGTGCCGATATGCAAATGGCGTACAGCGAAGATGAACTCGATAAACATATAGAGATACTAAGCAACAACGATGCCGTACCCAAAATGCTCAACGATGAGAGTATCGATATTGAGAAGATTCTCTATCACGGGGATTTGAAAAAAAAGGATTTGGAATCCTTTGCCAAAGAGCTTGAGAGGGGGCAATAGTGGAGTTTGTTCAGAGTGAATTTTTCATCGAAACGCTTGTGCCTAGCGATGAACTTATCGTTTCTCGCACCAATCTAAGAGGCATTATTACCTACGCCAACGATACCTTTGCTACGATTTCAGGTTATGAGGTCGATGAGTTAATAGGAAAACCCCACAATATCGTACGCCATCCCGATATGCCAAGTGTTGTGTTTGAAGATATGTGGGTCAAGCTTCAAAGGGGGCAAAAGTGGGAAGGCGTGGTCAAAAATCTACGCAAAGATAGCGGTTTTTATTGGGTGCATGCTACCGTAAGTGGGGTTTATAAAAACGATGAGCTTGTGGAGTACAAATCGATTCGTACCCCCATAGAGTTTGAAGAGAAGCTCAAACACCAACGTCTCTACGATGCGATGCGACAAAACGCCAATGAGAGAGTACGAGTAGTCATCTATCGCTAAATAGGCTCATTTCTTGACATAGGTCATGGTAAGGAATTTTTGAAAGTGTTATACTCCTCTTGTAATATCAAACAAAAGGAGAGGAAATGGCACTTTCAAGAAGAGATTTTCTAAAAAGTACAGCGGCAGCTTCGGCAGCATCGGCCATAGGGATGAGCGTACCCTCATCACTACAAGCCAAAGCAGATGAGGCACAAAGCGGTTGGCGATGGGATAAGGCAGCGTGTCGCTTTTGCGGTACGGGTTGCGGTATCATGATGGCAACCAAAGAGGGCAAAATAGTAGCCGTCAAAGGCGACCCAGCAGCGCCTGTCAATCGAGGATTAAACTGTATCAAAGGCTACTTTAACGCCAAAATTATGTACGGAGCCGATAGACTCAAAACCCCTCTCCTTCGTATGAATGATAAAGGTGAATTTGACAAACAAGGCAAATTTGCTCCCGTATCGTGGGAAAGAGCCTTTGATGAGATGGAAGTGCATATCAAAAAAGCACTCAAAGCTTCTGGCCCTGAGGGGGTAGGTGTCTTTGCATCGGGGCAATATACCGTGATGGAGGGGTATGCTGCGCTTAAGATGATGAAAGGTGGGTTACGTTCCAACGCTTTTGACCCCAATGCTCGTCACTGTATGGCTTCGGCGGTTGTTGGGTTTTATCAAACTTTTGGGATTGATGAGCCAAGCGGATGCTATGATGATATTGAGCTTACCGATACCGTCGTGGCGTGGGGATCAAACATGGCAGAGATGCACCCTATTTTGTGGTCACGGGTCACGGATAGAAAACTAAGCGACCCTGAACGTGTCAAAGTCATTAATATCTCTACCTATCGACACCGAACGTCGGATTTGGCGGATATGGAGATTATCTTCACTCCCAATACCGATTTGGCTCTTTGGAACTATATCGCGCGTGAAATCGTTATGCGAGATGATGCTGAAAAAATCATTGATTGGGACTTTGTTAAAAAACACATTGTTTTTGCTGCTTCGCCTGTTAATATCGGCTACGGTATGCGAAAAGATAACGAAAAATCAATCAAAGAGGGCAAATACACCCCCTTAGAGATGGAGACCATCCAAAAAGAGATGTCCAAAGTAGTCTCCGCCACCGAAGCCCCTGCGTTGAAGCCTTACGGTTACAAAGAGGGCGATGTGATGAAAAATGAAGTACCTCTAGTCGATGGCAAACCCGAAATGTTGAAACATTGGGAGATTAGCTTTGAGGAGTACAAAAAGTTCTTAGAACCTTATACACTTGATTATGTAGCCTCTATCTCCAAAGGAAATCCCGATGAGGATATCGAAGAGTTTAAGAAAAAACTTCAAACATTAGCCAATCTCTACATCGAAAAGGGGCGAAAAGTCGTAAGCTTTTGGACGATGGGAATGAACCAACACACCCGTGGCACATGGGTCAATACCCTTTCGTACAATGTCCACTTTTTGCTCAACAAACAAGCCAAACCAGGCGATGGGGCGTTTTCATTGACGGGACAACCTTCTGCTTGTGGTACAGCTAGGGAAGTAGGAACATTTTGTCATAGATTACCCGCCGATATGATGGTAGCCAATCCGCAACATCGAGAGATTACTGAAAAAGCATGGAAAATTCCTGCCACAACCCTCAATCCTGTGGGTAATCAACACATTATGAAGATTCACAGAGATATTGAAGATGGCGTGATTAAATTTGCATGGGTAAACGTTTGCAACCCCTATCAAGATACCGCCAGTGCCAAGCATTGGATTAAAGCAGCTCGTGAAATGGATAACTTCATCGTCACATCTGATGGATACCCTGGTATTTCAGCCAAAGTAAGCGATTTGATTTTGCCCTCGGCTATGATTTATGAGAAGTGGGGAGCGTATGGTAATGCCGAACGACGAACCCAACATTGGCGACAACAAGTCCTTCCCGTAGGCGATGCGATGAGCGATACATGGCAGTGGGTTGAGCTTTCTAAACGATTTAAAATCAAAGAGGTTTGGGGCGAATATACCCTTAGAAACGGTCTCAAACTCCCTAGCGTCATAGAAGAGGCCAAAAAAATGGGCTACAGCGAAGATACCACTTTGTTTGATATTCTCTTTGCCAATGAGAGAGCCAAATCCTACAAGCTTGATGCCAATGACCCTATCCAAAAAGGATACGACAACAGTGAGGGATACGGTGATAGCCGAAATGTCAAAGGGAGTGATGGTGAAGTCTTTAAGGGATACGGGTTCTTTATCCAAAAGTATCTCTTTGAGGAGTATGCAGACTTTGGACGAGGACACGCACACGATTTGGCAGACTTTGATACCTACCACAAAGTACGAGGACTCAAATGGCCTGTAGTCGATGGCAAAGAGACACAGTGGCGATTTAATGCCCAATACGACCCTTACGCAGCCAAAGCGACCAAAGAGAGTGGAAATTCTCACGCTTTTTATGGGACATTGGCAAAAGCCCTTGTGCAAGGCGATTTGATGGGAGTCAAAGACCCCACACCCAAACCCTTGCCCAACAAAGCCAAAATCTTTGCACGTCCCTACATGGATCCCCCCGAAATGCCTGACAAAGAGTATCCTGTTTGGCTCTCTACGGGACGAGTTTTGGAGCATTGGCACAGTGGTACAATGACGATGAGAGTGCCTGAACTCTACCGTGCAGTCCCTGAAGCGTTGTGCTATATGCACCCCGAAGATGCCAAGAGGTACGATGTCAAACAAGGTGAGCTTTGCTGGGTAGAGTCTCGACGAGGCAAAGTCAAAGCCAGAGTGGAGACAAGAGGACGCAATAGACCAAGCCGTGGATTGGTGTTTGTACCGTGGTTTGATGAGAAGGTATTTATCAATAAAGTCTGCCTTGATGCGACGTGTCCGCAATCGGGTCAAACCGACTTCAAAAAGTGTGCGGTAAAAATCTATAAAGCGTAAATTGTAGCTGTAGGTGCGACCATGTCGCACAATAACAGTTGGATTGAATCTATGCGTGTGACACGGTCACACCTACGGACTAGAGCAAATAAAACCCTCTCGCCAAAGGCGAAGCTTTAGTGAGAGGAATTTTTAAGGAGCTTTGCTTCTTAAAAAGAAGAAAGGTTTTAAATAGAAATGGGAACAACACGAAGAGAGTTTATTTTATCAACCTCACGGGCTATTGGACTAGCTGCACTGGGTGGACTGGTATGGGGTGCTTATGTCGATGAGCTGACTGCCAACAAACTGATGCTTCGACCCCCTGGGGCATTGAGCGAGAGAGATTTTTTGCGTCAATGCATCAAATGCGGTTTGTGCGTCGAGGCGTGTCCTTTTGATACGCTTCAATTGGCTCGTGCAGGGAGCAATAAGCCTTTGGGTACGCCCTATTTTGAGCCTCGTGATGTGCCTTGCTATATGTGTCCTGAGATTCCTTGTGTGCCTGTTTGTCCTACGGGTGCGTTGGATATTACCAAAGTCTCTACAGACAACAAACTCGATATCAACAAAGCCCAAATGGGTGTAGCCGTTGTCGATGCCAAAAACTGTGTAGCCTTTTGGGGGATTCAATGCGATGCGTGTTATCGTGCGTGTCCTTTGCTTGATAAAGCGATCTATTTGGAGTATAGCAAAAACGAACGTACAGGCAAACACGCCTTTTTAAAACCTATCGTCGATAGCGATTACTGTACAGGGTGTGGATTGTGCGAACGGGCGTGTGTCACCCAAAAAGCAGCGATTTTTGTACTGCCTCGTGAAGTAGCACTGGGCAAAGTGGGCGACCACTACATCAAAGGGTGGGATAGCAGTGACGATAAGCGTGTCAAAAACGCCGAGGCAACGACTACCACAACCGAGATTAGCAAAGAGAGTGCCATTGATTCGCTCAACGATACGGAGGTTCTTTTAGATGATTAATGCTATATACAAACATCGTTTTTTAATCCTTCGACGCATTGTACAAGTGGGATTAATGCTGCTCTATATCGGCGGTAATGTGTGGGGTTGGAAGTTTTTGCAAGGCAATCTATCGACATCGTTGCTCCTAGAGAGTGTACCCCTAAGCGACCCTTACGCTGTGCTACAGATGTTTGCAGCGGGAGCGATTGTCTCTAGCAACCTTGTCATTGGAGCGTTGATTATCACACTGTTTTATCTCGTGCTAGGCGGTAGAGTCTTTTGCGCGTGGGTTTGCCCTGTGAATATGATTACCGATGCGGCTGCCTATTTGCGACGTAAATTGCAACTCGATAGCGTGAGCAAAAAACAACCCGCTAGTCGCAAAATTCGTTACTGGGTATTGGGACTAAGTTTGGTACTCTCTTATGTGTTGGCTATAGGTGCTTTTGAGTTTGTCTCACCCATTGCCATTACGCACCGTGCGATTATTTTTGGTATGGGTTTGGGATGGGCTATGATGCTTATTATCTTTTTGTTTGATTTGTTGGTGCTTAAAAACGGATGGTGCGGACATATTTGTCCATTGGGTGGATTGTATGCCCTTGTTGGCAAAGTTGGATTGGTACGCGTGGCTCACGATGAGTCCAAATGTACGGTGTGCATGAAGTGCAAAGTGGTGTGTCCTGAGATGCAGGTGTTGCACATGGTAGGTAAAACAAGTGAGCAGGTACTTTCAGGCGAGTGTACCAATTGCGGTAGATGTATAGAGGTGTGCGATGATGATGCACTAAACTTTTCTATTAGGAAATTAGCAAAGGAGAGAGGAAATGAAACGAATAATTAAACTATCTATGGGGCTATTTTTGGCTTCATCCATACTGTTTGCAGAGGCAACGCCAACCATCGAAGAGGAGGCTTTGGGACTACGCAAAACCAATTTGTACGATGAAGACAATGCAACCAAAGGCGATGGAACACAATACGGTGACGCTGCGGCTGGGACATCTCAAAAGATCGAGAGAGCCTTTCAAGACGCTCCCCCAATGATTCCCCACTCCGTAGAGGGGATGTTACCTATTACCATCAATAACAATATGTGCAAAGGGTGTCACATGCCCGACGTTGCACCCGCAGTCAAGGCGACACCGATTCCCGATTCGCACTTTACCGACTTTAGACCCAAACACACCTATGATGGCAAAGAGTTTAAAAAAGCGATTGATGAGATGAAAAATGAGGTCTCTATTGAGAAGAAAAAAGAGCTTATCGGTGCACGTTTTAATTGCAGTCAATGCCATGCCCCACAAAGCAAAAACGAAGCACCCAAAAACAACTTCACACCAGAGTTTACCACACCAGATGGTGCCAACAAATCAAGCTGGAACGGCAGCAAATTCACCGAAGGATTGGATACTTTACAAGATTAAGATAAAGCTATCCGAAAAAGCGATTGCTGATAAATGAGCAATCGCAGCAAAATACCCCCCCCTAACGATACAAAGTTTGGCACTGCCAAACGTCAAAATAAAATTTAACTTTACTACAACTCTTTTAATCCGATTCTATGTATAATAACAAATTGATACATAAGATTGGAATTATAATGGATAAAGTTAAAATTTTAGAGATAGCAGCTGAAGCAGGTACATCAAATGCTGTATTGCTTGAAAAAGCAAAAGAGTTAGGATTGAGAGTAAAAGTAGCTAATTCTACATTATCAATAGAACAAGCAGAAATACTTATGCAATATGCTATAGATGGAACTTTACCTGAAGATGTAAAAAATTTTCCAACTTGGGAAAGTGCAATCTTAAAAACTCTGCAAGATTTACAAAGAGCAGTCACTTATGAAGAAGTATTTGATCATATTAAAAAAAATAAATATTATGAGAATAAAAGTCAAATATCTGAACGCACATTTAATAGCTATATTAAAAAACTTGTCGATATGGGAGTTATTATGAGAGTTCATGATAAAAGTGGAAATAAGTTTTCATTGCCAATAGAAGAAAAAAAACCTCATAATAACGAATATCCTCGTGAAATTATTTTAAAATATTCCATTTTAGAAAGTTTAGGAGAACTCAATAAACTTGCTAAATCTAATGAAGTTAATCGCCATATTAAACAACTCACAGAGAGCTTAAACATCATTCAACAATCTATCAAACCATTAGATATTTCAAAAACATATCTTGATGCCATTAAAATCAAAAACTATTTTTCGCTTATAGATGTAGAGATAGAAAATTTGGGCGATAAGAGGGAGATATACTTTGTAGGCGAAAATGGGGATGGTAAAACTATTTTGCTTCAAGCAATAGTATTGGCTTTAAAGGGTAAAAAATATAACCCTTTTGCAGAAATCTATATTGAAGATATAAAAGAGACAATGCAGTTATCAGCAAAAGTAACTTATCCAAATTCTGACCAACAATATAAAAGTGTTCAAAATATTTTTGCTTATGGTATCAATCGAAATAAGATTAGTGAAGAGAAATTTGATAAGAGTGGTTATGCAGGTATCTTTGATACACCTGATTTTGAAGAGAGTATCAAGCTCAAAAAACCCAATGACTTTTTAGAAACTCAATCCAAATTGAGAGATGATTTTGTAGAAGAACTTGAAAATCTGATGGATAATAAATTAAAAATTATTAGAAATGGCAATAAAATAGAGTTTCAAGAGATAAATGGTGACCCCATCAAGTTTGGTATGCTCTCCGAAGGATACAAAACTACTATTATTTGGCTTAGTGATTTAGTCTCTAGGTTAATAGAAAATCAACCCGATATTAAAGAGCTAAACGAGTATGAGGGTATTGTACTCATTGATGAAGTCGATTTGTATCTGCATCCCAAGTGGAAATATAACTTTATGTACAAACTACGCAAAATCTTCCCAAAGATTCAATTTATCGTCACAACCCACTCTCTTGTGACTGTATTGGGGGCAAGTGAAGATGCGGTGTTTTATAAACTCTATCGTGACGAAGAGGGGCGAACGCAAGTAAGTCAGCAGATAGATGATATTTCACACTACACAGCCAATATTTTGATGACCTCTCCCCTCTTTGATTTGGATAGCATGAAAGTAAGAGGATTTGATAAGGATGAGCGTCTTAGCAGTGATGATTATATCTATCGAGAGATACACCAAGCCGTACGAGAGTATATGCAAGACAATCCAAGTGCCTTAGATGAGGAGTTAAAGCAAAAAGCTAGAGATAGACCCAAATAGACGAGGAAAAGTACACTCGTATCTCCAAAAAGATAAAATCAAAGAGGCATTCATACAAAACATAAATGATACTAAACACTCTACAGGTAGTATATATAGTGATAATAAGAGTGATGATGTCAATAGTATCAAATGGACTTTGAAGCAAATTTATTATGAAAAATGTGCTTTTTGTGAATCAGAACTCAAAAATGATTTTGGTGAGATAGAGCATTATCGACCTAAAAATAGAAGTGAAACAGAAGCCAAAAATTGTGACAAACGAAACTCCTACTATTGGTTGGCTTTTAGTTGGGATAATTTATTACCTGCTTGTAAACGATGCAATGGCAAAAAATCAAACTGTTTTGATATAGAGGGTGAATATAAAGAGTATCAGGGTGAAAACCTAGAAAATTTGCATCTAGTCACGCAAGAGTACAATGAGGTTGAAAAACCAAAGCTTTTACACCCTGAATACGATAGATTTGAAAATCATATTGTTTTTAATCTCAAAGATGAAATGAGTTCAGATAATGAACGAGTTAATTACACTATCCAAGTGTGTGATTTGAATAGAGAAAACTTAGTCGATTCTCGTGAAAAAATAGTAACGGATTTTATCTCCCAGCTTCAAAGGCATCTTCTGAGTTTTGATAAGGTCTTTAATGGTGATAACCTACAAGAGTGCTTGGAATACTTTAAGGTAACCATAGAAGATTTTTATGCAAAATCGGGAGTAGAGTCTCAATACTCTCTGATTAGAAAATATATTAAAAATAATCTTATAGAGTTTCTTGAATCTGTAGAGATAGGGTATGAAGATAAAGAGTTTGCAATAACGATTATTGCAAGTGCATTTAATGAGTTTTGTTTAGAAGATAACTAACCCAATGCACGACATCGCAATTATAGGTTCAGGAGCAGGTGGGGGCGCGGTTGCTTATAGGTTGGGCAAAGGCTGGGCTTAAAGTGCTACTATCCTCTAAAAACCATTTCACGATTTTTTCATACGAAGATTATATTATTTGACTATAACAAAATATTTCAAAGGATATACCATGAAAAAACGGATACTATTTTCTCTTGTAGCAGCATCACTTTTGATAGGATGCGGCAGTACAGCCAACGATAACTCTTTGGCAACTTCTCAAACGACCACACAAAGCACCAGCGGCGATAGCTCTTTGACGACGGCAACAACCACTCCCGTGGATATTACAGTAGAGCGAGGGCCTGTTGTGGGAGCGTATGTGATTGATAATAGCGGACAAAGAGCCTATCATTTGGGTAGCGGCACTTATCGCTTTAAGCAAACACCAAGTTATCCTATTAATGTCTATGGAGGATACATTGATGTTAATCGTGATGGGGTGATTGGTGAAAAAGATACCAAGCTCACACTCAATCTGACGCTGCATGAACACAACCAAACCAATGTGACACTGCTTACAACTCTAGCGGTCAATGAAGAGCTTAAAAATGAGTTAATGACAACGTACGGTTTGAGCCATGAGGATATCTATGCCTTGACACCCTCGGACTCTTTGGAGGTAGCTTCTATCGAATCTTCCCGTCAAATTACCCATCAAAAGCCCTTTCTATGGGGAATGC
>DYMA01000076.1 GCA_020721815.1 Sulfurovum sp.
GTTTATCTACTTCACTCTTTTCATTCCACGCCCCTGCATGAGCCACTAAAATAATCGACATTTTTATCGTACCTTTTTTATATATCTTTTTATTATATTAACACCTTAGACAAAAAAATCTTGCCTAAAGCGAAATTTGTGTAATTTTTTAATACTAATGAAAAAACACACATTGGGATTATAACACGATTGAATTCAATCTTTGGTAAAAAATTTAGCAGTAAACTATCATCAATCAGCTCTGTAATCCTTGCGATGAAAGGACGAGTAACAATTCTGGAAAATTGACATTTGGAATAGATTATTTTTACTCTGGCGTTACGCATAGTGTCATCAAAGGTATCAGTTTCCTTCTCGTGCCACCTCTCCCGAGGTGAAACGAGAAAAATCTTGCACAACAAAACTTAAGCCTCTTTGGGTATATTTCTTGCATAGGTTCAAATAAAGGATAGGTATGAAACCCTGTTTGGTTGCAATATGTCAAGCTTTTGAGGGGCTTAGGGGGTTTTTGGTGGAGTCTAGCCAAGAGCAGTTGGAGCTAGTCGATAGGCTCTTTTTTGAATTTTTGGAGTGTTTTAGCGGTCTCCAATCCCAAAAGCTTGATTTTCCTCAAGAGTTCGCCCACGATGTATCGCTCTATCTTGAGGGATTTGAGCCTTTGATACAAAAGTTTGAAGATAGGCAGATACGCTTTTTGATGCTGAGTGATTTTTACGATTATGCCCGATTGACCAAAAAATATAGACCTTAGGAGAGACAATGCCACACTTTCACCACGCCACCGACCACTCCTACCTATCGGTTCGCAAAAACTCCTTTTTTTTGGATTGGCAAACCCAGCCAAATGCCTTCAAACGCTACCCCCACTTCTACCCTCGCTTTCGTATCGAGGAGTATGGGGAGCTTGATGATCTCAATCTTATAGGGGCTATCACCTACTCCAAAGAGTATCCTAGCGGTAACCATCTTTTGCGTAGTGTTCCTAGTGCGGGGGCGTTGTATCCTTGTGAAATTTATATCCAAATACGCTCTATCAAAGGGCTACTTGATGGTGTCTATCACTATGAGCCTCGAAGCGCTACGCTTGTGTTGCTGCACGAACTCAACAAAGATGGAGTAGAGTACTCTTTCCCCCATCAAACCCAACAAAAGGGGCTTATCTTTTTGGTTTCGACGCTCTATTTTCGCAGTGCGTGGAAGTACCGCAACCGTGCCATTCGCTATATTTTTCTCGATAGCGGTCATCAATTGGGGGCTATTAGTGCCTATTTGGAGCTTGTGCAACACGATTTCTCCATCGGTTTTGACTTTGATAAATTGGCTCTCAATGAAGCCTTTGGGTTTAGAAACGATGAGTTATTTACCCTCTCACTTTCCACCCACGCCCCTAGCGACAAAATCGTTACGAAGCTCACCCAAAAACTCCCCTATGTGGCAGGAAGCGACTATCTTGAGAGCAATGACTTTATCGAACAAGCCTACGCCCAAAGTGCCACCTACCACGATAGCCCTATCGTTTGCAAATTTTTTGAGGGTGTTGATAGGGAGGTGCTTAGAGAAGCGATTGTCCAAAGACGCTCTATTCGTGCTTTTAGAATGGAGAGTATCACCCAAGAGGCGTTTGAGTGGATAATGCACGGCATTGTAGCGTTTGCCAATGCCCATGATATTGATATTTTCTATACGATTCACCGCATTGAGGGTATGGAGATGGGACTCTATCAAAACGGGGTATTGGTAGCTAGTGGAGATTTCTCTCAAAAATCCCGCTATCTTGCACTAGAGCAAAATTTGGGCGGTCAGAGTGCCTTTACGCTCTATTTTACTTCCCCTGAGAGCCAAAAATACCAAAAGGTCACCATTCTAAGTGGTTTTATCGCCCATATCCTCTATCTTCGTGCCACTATCAAAGGTATCGGTTGCAGTGGCATTGGAGCCTACTACGATGAGGAGTGCAAAGCCTTTTTGAAGACACGCAACAACATTCTCTATCTTTTGGCAATAGGAAAATAGAGTGCAAATTATTGAATTTAAAGATTTCCTTTGGTTTGCTC
This sequence comes from Sulfurovum sp., assembly GCA_020721815.1. Classification (GTDB taxonomy): domain Bacteria; phylum Campylobacterota; class Campylobacteria; order Campylobacterales; family Sulfurovaceae; genus FS08-3. The sequence continues at coordinate 2,055 of DYMA01000076.1, forward strand.
TCCCTTTGGGTATCCTCTTTGTGATCTACTGGCGTTGGAGCGAGGATGCTTGGACGATTCCCTACGCTATGGTGCGTATGTTTTTGCAACTCATTGCTATTGGCTATGTGCTAACGTTTATCTTTGCCTCTCAAGCGTGGTATTGGAGCGTAGCGATTTTGACGCTTATGCTTAGTGCCGCTTCTATCATTGCCCTACGCCCCTTGTCGCACAAAGTACCACGCACCTATCTTATAAGTTTCGTTTCGATTTTTGTGGGTGCGGGCTCGACGCTTGTGATTGTCGTGGTGTGGGTGTTGGATTTGGAGGTTTGGTATGAACCACGCTACATTATTCCTCTAGCGGGGATGATATTTTCGGCTTCTATGAACGCACTCTCTTTGGCAGGGGAGCGTTTCGTGAGTGAATACGCCCACAACGGCGAGTATATCGCATCACGCAACAAAGCCTTCAAAGCCTCGCTCATCTCCAATATCAATATCTTTTTTGCAGTAGGAGTCGTCTCTATCCCAGGGATGATGACAGGACAAATCCTCTCAGGCACAGACCCCATGATAGCCGTCAAATACCAAATGATGGTGATGCTTATGATGCTCTCTAGCAGCGGTCTATCGAGTGCTATTTATCTTGTTATGATAAACAAAATCACACAAACCCAAAAAGCTCCGTAGTGTAGCTTTTGATTACATCTTAGCTATCAATCGTGCCATTTCTAGCTCTATCTCGTTCCACCTCTCCTAAGAGTGTGAAATAATAAACCCTTCGACTCTTCGACAAGCTCAGAGCTCAGAGCTTAGGGTGAACGGATAGTGCAAATTTCTCAAAAACGCTCCAAGATTTCGTATGCGGTGTTGCGTTTGGCGGGGTTTTCGTTCAAATCTTGAATGAGACGTATCATCTCCTCTTGATTCATGCTGTTTTTTGCTCCTGCGGCTGAGACAACATTCTCTTCCATCATCGTACTTCCCAAATCATTAGCCCCAAAAAGCAGTGCCATTTGTCCGATATGGCTTCCTTGTGTCACCCATGAGCTTTGAATATTTTTGAAATTATCCAAAAAGAGCCTTGAGACCGCAAGGAGTCGCAAATAGCGGTTGGAGGATTGTTTCATAATGTCGGGGAACTCTTGTTTGAGGAGTGTATTGTCGCTTTGAAAACTCCACATAATATAGGCTCTAAAACCCCCTGTCTCATCTTGAAGTTGGCGTATTGCATCCCAATGCCCTACAATCTCTGCTGTGGTTTCAACCGTACCGTACATCATAGTAGCCGTCGATTTGATGCCTAGTTTGTGGGCTTTGCGGTGAACATCAAGCCAAATATCTTTGTCAATCTTGCGAGGGGCAATAATGTCTCGTACTCTATCGTTGAGTATCTCCGCTCCCGCTCCAGGTATCGAGGCTAAGCCCTTGTGATGAAGCCGTGTAAGTACCTCTTCGACCGAGATTTTGGAGATACGGGCGATGTAGTCAATCTCAATGGCGGAAAAGCCGTGAATGGTGATTTGGGGATATTTGGTATGGATATGGGCTACCAAATCTTCGTACCACTCGATGCGAAGTTTGGGATGAACGCCCCCCTGAAAGAGGATTTGCGTACCGCCAATAGCCAAAAGCTCATCAATTTTGGTATCAATCTCCTCAAAGCTTAATACATACGCATCGTTATCTTTTTCATGACGATAAAAGGCACAAAATTTGCAATCAACCCAACAGATATTGGTATAGTTGATATTTCTATCGACGACAAAGGTTGTGATTTTTTGGGGATGAAGCTCTCGTTTTTTGGCTAATGCCATCGCTCCTAGCTCTTTTAGGTCACCGTTTTCGATGAGGTCAATCGCCTCTTCTACGCTCATTCTCATGCTGTTATCTCTATTATTGCAGTTTTGGCTCACATTATATCCTTTTTTTTATAAGCTCATTTTGTTATACTACAAAAAAAATTAAAAACAGGATACCATGATGTTACATATTGATGATAATGCCCCCGCTTTTTGCAGACCCAATCAAGACCACGAGGAGATTTGCCTAAGAGACCTTAGTGGCAAATGGATAGTTTTGTATTTCTACCCACGAGACAATACCCCAGGATGCACCACGGAGGCGTGTGATTTTAGCCATGAACTCGAAGCCTTTGAAGCACTCGATGCTATTGTTTTGGGTGTAAGTCCCGATAGTCCCCAAAAACATCGCAACTTTATCGCCCAAAAAGCTCTCACGATTACCCTTTTGGCAGATGAAGACAAGTCGCTGTGTCAAGATTACGGCGTATGGCAACTCAAAAAATTTATGGGCAAAGAGTCCATGGGGGTAGTACGAAGCACCTTTATCATTTCACCCGATGGAAAAATTGCGGCGTTGTGGCGTAGTGTCAAAGTCAAAGGACACGTCGAAGCGGTGAAAACAAAGCTCAAAGAGTTGGCTCAATCATAGGCTTCGCTCTTTTGTATTAATGTAAATTGAAATATAGTTTTTAATCTCTTGTGCTACTTTTGCTTAAAAACTCTACCATTTATTTAGTTTTTTGTTGTATACTATTAATAGATATTAAAATTAGGAGTTAGGGATATGAAAAATTTTAAACTTTTACTCGTTTCACTCTTTGCTATCTCGCTGTTAAGCTCGTGCGGCGGTGGAAGCGGTAGTGCTAGAGTAGTTGAAGAGATTACTTCGACAATGGAAGGAGTTGCTGTTGATGATTTGATAGTCAATGGTATCATCACAGGCTACACCAACGTCAATGCAAAACTTGCAGCGACACGAAGCGATCAAAACGGTAGCTATCACTTGGTTATCAAAGATTACATGGGATTGGTTGTTGTCGAAGTCACTTGCGACAAAGACTCTATGATGTCGGCTCTTGATGGAACACAAAAAGTGTGTCCGCTCAATACCAGATTGCGTTCATTTGGGGTGACATCGGGTCGTACGACACCTGTGGTTGCAAACATCTCGCCCCTTACTGAAATGGTCTATCAACGTGCCTTAGAACTTAGCGGCAATCTAGGTGCTATGACACAAGCAACCTTTGAACTAGCACGTGCTCAAATAGGTGAAATATTTGGCGTAGATCCCATCAATGACGATCCCGCCAAAGGTATCTACAGTGCTATCGTTAATGCTATTGTGGATGTAGCCGATGAACAAAACAAAACCGTACAAGAGATTGTCGATGAAGTCGCCCAAGATGTAAGCGATGGAAGTGCGGGCGATAGCAACACCACCAAAGACCTCTCTGATGCTATCAAAGATAACAATGTCTCCAACAACCTAACCGAAAATGACGGAAGCTACACTCCCTCTACAGGAGACGATACAACCGATAACAACAACGATGGGACGATTGATGAAGATGAGGCGATTAGCTACGCAAAAGGAATGTTCAAAGATTTGCGAACTTCTACTTTGGCACTTGTTGATTATGAAACAGCCCAAAAAAGCGGTACAGTAGATGTAGAACTAGCTGGATTTGGCGAAGTAGTCAATGAATTTGGTGTCACATTTGACAGTGCAGCTATCTACAAAAGTGCGGTGCTTAACGTCATTTTCGATGCTATTGAGTTGGGCAAAATTGAAAACTTTGACATTATCGGCGATGGAGCGGGTATGAATATCAAAGTCACCAAAACATCGGCTACTACATGGAACTACCAATTTGGCAAAGACAATCTCTACAAAGGGAGCGTAACCGTACCCACCGATATGCCTCAAAACTACCTAGAGAGCAATCTCTATACTCAATTGAGCTTCAAATTTGATGGCACACTACCTGCCTATCGATACAGCGACGTGGTCAATAGCAAAGAGATAAATGATATTGGCATACAATCGCTCAAAGGGGATTTAAGCGTCATTAATAGTAGCGGATTAATCAAAACCATACTTACCAACGGAGTACTCCAAAAGGATAATCAAATACTCAATGTTACCAAAATGGTCACCCAAAGCAACACGCTTTCAGGTGGGAAGTATGCCAAGCTAGAGGAGGTAGTCTTTAACGGTACCATCAAGCACTATCAAGTCGATGCCCGTATCGATATTCCTAGCTATGCTATCAATAGCAATATCGTAGAAAACGGTGGCTATATGCCCGAGCAAATCGTCTTCAATGGATACATTCTCAATACCCAAAATCAAACCAAAATCGATGCACAAATCATTGCTAATTGGAAAGATGTCAAACTGGTGACACAAGCTACTATTGACGATGAGAACTATGACCCATTGCTCAAACTCAACATCAACGGCACTATCAAAATAGCCAATCAAGCAGAAAGTATTGTCAATTTTGAGTTTGAAAACTTCACAGATGGTTCGCAAAAAGCAAAAATCTACTATACAGGCGATGGAATGGTAGCCAACGCAACGCTAAGCTTCACCTCGCAAGAACAAGACAACGGCACTATAGTAGTGACCAACAATTTGGGTATCAAAGGAAGCTTTAACCTTCACAATGGATTGGTCATCGCAGGTGATCTGGGCGGCAACGGCAGTATCGTGACCAAAGATGGCACACTTATAGGCGTTGTTGATTATCGAGAAGGTGTGTTGATAGTCAAATATACCGACGGTTCATTTGAATCGCTCTACTAAAAAGCCCCCTATCCTTTGGGGGGTGGTTTGGTTGCCACTCTTGGCTTTTGCACAACCTCTTTCACTCTTTAATCACTTTGACAAAAAGCATTACAACTTCTCACTTCAATATCGCAACGCCAACGATGCCATAGCCCTCAAAGATGAAGCCCAATACACATGGAACGCCAAAGGCTACTCACCCAAAGAGGGTAGCAATATCGCCATTATTAGCCATCGAGCCGATATAGGTATGGGGATTGAGGATTGGTATTTGGGCTATGCGTTGCGTTATGAGATGTTTGTCCAAACCGATAAGCAAACCACCGATATTTTGCAACTTGTCAATACCAAAAGCGATTTGCCACTCGGAGAGCGTTACGATGCTTTGCTTAAAGTTTACGGTTTGGCTTCGCACAATCTCGTACTCTCCAAATCTTTTGTGATTAACCCAAACTTCAGAGCCTTTGGAGGGGTAGCGTTGCTTCAAGCCTTTGGAATGCAAGAGGGATTTGTCGATGCTTATGCCAATATTGTCGATACCAAAACCTATGATTTTGAGGGTCATAGTGAGTACTACTACCACAAAAATCTACTCTACTCGTTAGACGTTGAGAAGCCTTTGGGATACGGGTATTCACTCAAAATGGGTTTGGAGTATCAACACGCACAACACACCTTTACGCTACTCATCGAAGATTTTGCTTCAGCTATCTATTGGCATGAGCTTCCCTACTCAGAGGTTTCGATTCTATCCAACACAAAAGAGTACGACAAAGATGGTTACGTCAAATACAAACCCTCTCTTAGCGGATTTGAACGCTACGAAGAGCATACCCAAAAGCTTGAAGCAAAGTATCAACTCACCTACAACTATAAGCATGACGATAGATTCGATACCACGCTAGGCATTGGGTATTATCAAAACTTTCTCTTACCTTTTGCGTCGCTAACCTATCACTCAAACGCCAACATCGACTACACATTGGGCTATGAGGGGCGATTTGGTGCTTTGATGCTTGGCATTGAACTCTACGACTTCAAAGCCTCCATAGCCATCAACGATATTGAATATCCTAGTGCTTTTAATGTGCATCTAAGTTACGCCTTTTAGAGATTTATCTCCTCACTCTCTCCCGAGGTGGAACGAAAAAAATCACCAACCCATTAACAAAATATCTGTAAAATTAGGGAATATTTATATGAGGAGTTAAAAATGATTGAAACAGTTGCAAAGTTTGTATGGGATACTTTAGGTGCGGATATGGCAAGTGATGCTTATCAGGGGGTTAAAGGTGCTTTGGGTTCTTATTTTGGGATACTTGATGAGAAACGACATAGCAACGATGAGCAATCATTTAATGATAATTTAAAACTTCTATTGAGCAATGAAGCACTATTGAAGCAACTTGCAGGGCTAATGGAGGGTAAAAATATTACCAACTCTCTCAATAACAACAAAGATACAGAGATGGAAATGGCACTGGGTGATAATGGTAGCATAATTGATTCGGGAAACGGAAACGAAAGAAGCAAGATAAAGATTTTGTAATGGAAAATGTTGGAAATAACAATACCAACTCTACTTTCAATATCTTCTCCAATCCTCAATATCAAGTCCCCAAAATCCTCACCCCCAAAGCAGGGAACAAAGAGGGGTTTATTGGTCGTGTTAAGGAGATAGCAGAGATTAGCCAAAGGCTTCACAGTGCTAGTTCGCTGTTGTTGCTCAATGGTATTGGCGGTATTGGCAAAAGTACTTTGGCTTCTTATTACCTCTCGACTCAAAAAGAGAATTTTGATTACTACGGACTTATTGAGATAGACCAAGATATCAAAGATGATTTTAGCAAAGCTTTTGATGATTCGCTTTTGCTTAGTCAAGATAGCACTATCGATAAGCGGTTTAATGAAACCATTGTCAAACTTCGCAATTTAGAGGGCAAAAAACTTTTGGTAATAGACAACATTCAAGCCACAAACGACAATCAAAAAGCCATTAGGACGATTAACTCGCTTAGCGATAACGGCTTTACGCTTCTCTTTACCTCACGCCAAAAGATTGAGACTATCCCACAATACCGCCTTGATATTATGAATCAAAAAGATGCAAGGGAGCTATTTACCCAACACTTTGAAACCGATGAATTGGACAAAGTCGATAAGATATTGGTTTATCTTGATAACCATACGCTATTTATCGAACTCTTTGCCAAGACGATTGGGAGTAATGGCTATAGTTTGGATGAGATTATCGCTCAGTTTGAGAGTGGGGAACTTGCTAAGATTGAGTATATCGATGAGATGGAGGGGGATGAGAAGACCATTAACCATAACCTCACCAAACTCTTCAATCTCCAAGGACTCCAAGGGGGGGGGTATATCGAGCTACTCCAAAAGATAGCCGTTTTGCCCTCTATAGAGATAGATGAAGAGCGTCTAATAGAGATGGTAGAGACCAAAAGAGGCAAACTAAACTTTTTGGTCGTTCGTGGATGGCTGATAGAGGGAACAAAGAGCTACAAACTCCATCAAATCATCAAAGAGTATCTTTTAGCAAATCACACCCCCACCTACCCCACACTGCAAACGATGGTAGAGCATTTCACCGCCCGTATTGCCAAGAGTGCCAATATCCAAACCGCTATCGATGTGCGAGAGGATTTGAGCTACTTTGAAAGTGTAGCGATAAGTATGGAGAGATTGAGAATAGCAAATGAAACAGTAGCCAATTTGGATGAAAGATTGGGAAATATTTATAGGTCTTTGGGCGAATACTCCAAAGCCCTCTTATGGCTAGAGCAATCTTTAGCTATAAGAGAAAAAGTCTTAGGCTTAGAGCATCCCGATACCGCTACAAGCTACAATAATATCGGAGCGGTTTATCAAGCCCAAGGGGAGTATAGCGAGGCACTACGATACTATCAAAAAGCTTTAGCTATAAGAGAAAAGGCACTAGGCTTAGAGCATCCCGATACCGCCACAAGCTACAATAATATTGGAGAGGTTTATCGCTCCATTGGGGAGTATAACGAGGCACTAGGATACCATCAAAAAGCTTTAGCTATAAGAGAAAAGGTACTAGGCTTAGAGCATCCCGATACCGCACAAAGCTACAATAATATCGGATTGGTTTATGACTCCAAAGGGGAGTATAACGAGGCACTACGATACTATCAAAAAGATTTAGCTATAAGCGAAAAGGTACTAGGCTTAGAACACCCCTCTACCGCCACAAGCTACAATAATATCGGAGCGGTTTATCAAGCCCAAGGGGAGTATAACGAGGCACTACGATACTTTCATTTAGCTTTAGCCATAAGTGAAAAGGTACTAGGCTTAGAGCATCCCGATACCGCACAAAGCTACAATAATATCGCTATTTTGTACTACAAGATACAAAACTACCCAGAGTCGGCTAGGTATATGCAAAAAGCGGTGGATATTAGAGAGAAGGTTTTACCTGCTAATCATCCGTATTTAATAGGTTCAAAAGAAGGTTTGGCGACGATTAAGGCGGAGTTGTAGGGGCAATCGGTTGGGGTTGCCCGTGAACGGGTATCGGTTTTGGTTTTTGTAGGTGCGATCATATCGCACAAATGGGTGTGCGTAAAAAAGAGTGGGAAGCTAAAAAAGCCAAGTATGATAAGATCATCAAAAAGTATAATCCGTGATTATGGTATAATATATTCATCTTAAAGGAGGCTAAAATGAGTGAGACATTGATAATCAAAGCAGACCATATCTACATCGATCAAATTATGAGTATAATCAAAGAGTTTCCTCTTGAAAATATTGAGCTTATCAAAGATAAACCTCATGCCTCTAGCAAAAATCAAGCCTTTGGGATTTTGAAAAACAAAATCAAAGACCCTGTAAAGTGGCAACAAAAGCTTAGATGCGAGGTAACCACTCACCCCATCACCTAAGCCAAAATTAAAGTAAAAAACCTCTAAAA
>DYMA01000077.1 GCA_020721815.1 Sulfurovum sp.
GAAAAATTGATGGTATATCTACAAAAAATGTAGATATATCCGCTTTTTTATTGAGCGTCTGGTTTGGGAGTCTCTTGGGTACTATCGGGGAGCATTGGGTAAATAATTTGTGGTTTTTCACCTGTAAGGACTTTGAGGAATGTGGCAATTGAGGTAGCCTCTGTGTCGTTAATCTCAATACCTAACTGTACGCTTCCCATCTCTTTGACTGCCTCTTCGAGTGTCCAGATTTGACCGTTGTGGAAGTAGGGAGCGGTTTGGGCAATGTTTCTAAGTGTGGGTGTTCTTACCATACCTTTGGCATCGCCTTTGAAATCACCTACGTTGGCAAATTGATACTTTTTGACCACTTGGAAAGGTTGCATTGAACCACCCAAAGCAATATCATTGTGGCATGAAACACACCCTTTGTCAATAAAGAGTTTCAATCCTGCTTTCTCATCATCATTGAGTGCATCGGCTTTGCCGTTTAGGAAATCATCAAATCGTGAAGGTGTGACCAATGTATTTTCAAACAATGCAATGGTGTTGGCAATTTTTTCAAACGAGATATTGACATCTTGACCGTAAGCGGTTTTGAACTCCTCTACATAAGCAGGAATAGATGTAATACGTGCAACTACCAACTCTTTGGGTGCTGCCATCTCGGGACCCGCTTGAATAGGACCTTGTGCTTGGTCGGCTAAGTGTGGGCTTCGTCCATCCCAAAATTGCGCTTTGTTAAATACCGCATTGTAAACGGTTGGTGAGTTGAGGTGATGGGGGTTTGCTGTCCATTTGTGACCAATAGCAGCGGGCACTATATCAACACCACCCAATGCCAAATTGTGGCAGGTATTACAAGAGATAAGGTTGCTTTTTGAAAGTCTTGGATCAAAATAGAGTTTTTTACCCAATTCAATCTTTTGCGGTGTCAATTCGCCTTTGGGGTCTGTAATTTTTAACAGCTCCTCTTGTTTGGCTGGGATTGGCTTAAGTCCTGCATCGGTAGCTTTTTTGATTAAATCCTCAGCATTGAGCGTAGAACTCAAAAGCGTTGCAACAACGATAGAAGCAATGGTAATTTTTTTCATAATTTGTCCTTATTTATTTAGATGTTATTATTATAGTGCAAAATGGACAATATTGTCAATAATAAAAATTATTATTTAGAAACAAATCGTTTACTATTTATAAATTTGTGTTAAAATTTCATCCAAACTATATTGGAGTCAAACAATGAAAAAAATCGCACTAATGCTTACAATCATAGGATTGCTTATGGTGTCGTGTACGCAAGAGACGCAAAACAAAATCAGCCGTTCGTTGCAAAACTGGACAGGTACGGATGGGATATTGGAGGTTTATGCGGGCAATGTACTCGTCAAACGCTTTATGAAAATCGATAAAATCTCTACGGCTTACGGGACCGATGGTGGGGAGCTACGCCCCTATCGATACGGGTACGGAGTCAATGACAAAAACCTAAACGGTACGATAGAGGACAACGAGAAGGATAAAGTCTATTTTGAGTTTTCGGACTACTCTACAAGCTATATCTTTTTTGAAAATAAATAATCAAGGACATACATGAAAATAATCTCTACAGACGAAGCCCCAAAGGCTATAGGACCCTATTCACAAGCTATTTACGCCAATGGATTTGTTTACACATCAGGACAAATAGCTCTTGATGAACGGGGTGTTTTAATCGGTGAAGATATCGAACACCAAACCACGCAAGTGATGAAAAATCTCTTTTATATCCTTAGAGAGGCGGGTTGTCACTTCAATGATGTTATCAAAACCACTATTTATCTTAAAAATATGAGCGATTTTGACAAAGTAAACAACATCTATTCGCACCATTTTCAAATGCACAAACCTGCACGCAGTACGGTAGAGGTTGCACGACTGCCCAAAGATGCTTTGGTAGAGATTGAGTGCATTGCTTTGATGCGAACCAACGCGCACTTTTAGCAATATCTAACGCAAATCCTTTAGGTTGAGAGAGAAACTTGAATATTTAATAATATCTTAATCTCCTTTTGGGTATAATCCAAAACTTTTTAAAAAATTAACGACATAAAGGGTTTGCAGATGTACGCAATCATAAAAGCAAGTGGTCAGCAATTCAAGGTCAAAGAGGGTGATATCGTTTGCTTTGACAATATGGATTTAGAACCAAAAAGTCAAGTAGAGTTCAAAGAAGTCCTTATGCTTGACAAAGAGGGTGAAATGACTATCGGTACGCCGTTTGTAGAGGGTGCTGTAGTCAAAGGTGAAGTAATCAACGAAGGTAGAGATAAAAAAGTCATCATCTACAAAAAAAGACGAAGAAAAGACTCTAAACTCAAAAGAGGTTTTAGAAGAGATTTCACAAGAGTAAGAATTACTTCTGTAGCATAATCAACAATATTTAAGGAGAAGAGATGGCTCACAAAAAAGGTCAGGGTTCAACCCAAAACAACCGTGACTCAATAGGTCAGCGGTTAGGTGTCAAAAAATTTGGTGGGGAAGCGGTAATCCCTGGAAACATCATCATTCGACAAAGAGGCACAAAAGTCAAGCCTGGTAACGGTGTCGGAATGGGCAAAGACCATACTATCTTTGCAATGATTGAAGGCGTGGTAAAGTTTGAAAACCACACAGTAAGACAAAAAAGAGTTTCGGTAGTACCTGCTCAGTAACACCCCTCCCGTACCCTTTGGGGTACAATTTCCCTATACTTCACAATCCTTTTTTTAAACCGATTAAGATTTCAAATGACGTTTGGTGCGTTGCATCAATTTGCAAAAATCCTATCGTTGATGCGTAAGTTAAAATTGAGAAATAATAAGCTATTCTTATAGCCAATAATCAAAAAAGGAGTGTGAGATGGAAGCAGTAGAGTGGGTGTTGCGGATTTTTGGAGTATTCTGGATGGTTGGTGGCGTGTTTGCTTTCAAAAAAGCGTTGCAAGTGCGGCTTATGGATACCATTCTTGATGCTTTAAGCAACAAAAAAGAGAGTCGTTTGGTGCAATATTATGGATATGCGGTATCGGTATTGACTTTTTTAAGCGGTGCAGGGTTGGCACTGCTTCACCCTTACGCCTCTTACGCTCTTTTGCTTTTGGTTTTGACGCAAGGACTCTATTTTGCCATCCAACGCCACCGTTACAATCAAGCCACCAACGAAGAGGAGAGAACGGATGCAACAGTAGCCCAGCAAAGCAAAAATGCTTTTTATCTCTCAATAGCGGTGTTGGCAACGGCACTTATGATACAACTATCTTAAGGCTTTTATTCTCCCGTTTGTCTATTGCGAGTGTAAAAAGAGGAGATACTCATCGTCTCAATGCTCAAAGCATCAAAGTCTAATGGGCTTCTAACCCACTTTTGGGTATAATCCGCAAAATTAACGGCTTTGAAATAGAGCCTAAAAGGCACTTGTAAATGGCAAAAAGAGTTTTGGTAAAATTTTCGGGTGAAGCCCTAGCGGGTGAGGATGGTTTTGGTATTGATACCAAGATTCTAAATTACATCGCTCAAGAGATAAAAGAGCTTTACGACAACAACATTGAGATTGGCGTAGTTGTGGGTGGTGGAAACATTATACGAGGTGTGAGTGCAGCAGCTGATGGCATTATTAAGCGAACCAGTGGAGACTATATGGGAATGTTGGCTACCGTTATCAATGGTGTAGCTTTGCAAGAGGCATTGGAACATCTTCAGATAGAAACACGATTGCTTAGTGCTATTGAGATGAAAGAGATTGGTGAATCCTTTATTGTAAGACGAGCCAAAAGGCATCTTGAAAAAGGGCGTGTGGTTGTCTTTGCGGGAGGGACAGGAAACCCCTACTTCACAACCGATACGGCAGCCACATTGAGGGCTAGTGAGATTGAGGCCGATATGATCATCAAAGCCACCAAAGTCGATGGTATTTACGACAAAGACCCCGCCAAATACGATGATGCAGTCAAACTCAATACAATTACGTATGATGATGCACTCAAAGATCATATCAAAGTAATGGACGATACCTCTATTGCGCTTGCAAAAGACAACAAGCTTCCTATAATAGTATGCAATATGTTTGAAGCAGGCAATTTGCTCAAAATAATCAACGGCGATTTGAGTATATGCTCAATTGTCAAATAAAAGGAAAACACAATGAGAACAGAACAAATCACCGCCAAAGCATTGGTGAGACTCAATGATGATAAATATTTACTCTCTATAGCAGTAGGCAAAAGAGTCAAAGAGCTTATTGATGGTGCTAAGCCACTCGTAAATTTGGATAAAAAAAAGTATAAATTTGCAGATATTGCTCTCGTAGAGATTGCTGAGGGCAAATTAGTAGTAAACGTAGAGAGTTAGTATCGTTGGATAAATTTATTGATGAGCTTAAAACGATTAGCACTGCCGATGAGGCATTATCGATACTCTACAGTGCCATCGAACCAACACAAAAGATTCGTATGGCGGTTGATGTTGCTTTAAACGCTCACGAAGACCAAAGACGCAAAAGCGGTATTCCCTATATTGTACACCCTATATTGGTAGCTGCTATAACGGCTTTTAATGGCAACGCCGATGAATCAATGGCTATTGCAGCGCTTTTGCACGATGTGGTAGAGGATACGCATATCACGCTTGAAGAGGTGGAGAGAGATTTTGGTATGGAGGTGGCGCATCTTGTCGATGGATTGACCAAAATATCGGAACTTGATGATGAAGTCAATGTCACAAAAGACAATGAACGGCTCATCTCCTCGGCACTTACATTTAGAAAAATGCTTATCACCTCCGTACAAAACCCCAAAGTTTTATTTATCAAATTGTGCGATAGATTGCACAACATGATTACGCTTGATGCTCTATCTCCACAGGCTCAAACACGCATCTCTGAAGAGACACTTTTGGTTTATGCTCCTATTGCGCACCGTTTGGGTATCTCTAAGCTTAAAAACCTATTGGAGGATTTAAGCTTTTTCTATCTCTATCCCAATGAGTTTCATGCTATTGATAAATACATTAAGGTCAATAAGCAAAATTTGCAACTTAAACTCAATCGCTTCATTGAAGAGGTGCGAGATGTCATCAACAAAAGCGGTATGCATCGAAAAGAGTTTGACATTGAGTACCGTGTCAAGCACTACTACTCCATTCATCTCAAAATGCAACGCAAAGGGGTATCGATTGAAGAGGTGCTTGATCTTTTGGCGATTCGCATTATCGTCAAAGATGAGATTGAGTGCTATAAGATTTTAGGATTGTTGCATCTTCACTTTACACCGCTTATTGCCCGTTTCAAAGATTACATCGCACTGCCCAAAGACAACGGCTATCAAACGATACACACCACGCTTTTTCACAACAATACCATCATCGAAGCCCAAATTCGCACCCGTGAGATGCACCATTTGGCACAATACGGTATCGCAGCACACTGGAAATACAAAGGCGGAGATAAGACAAAAGATAGCCATATCAATCTTGCATGGCTCAACAGTTTAAGCGACCAAAAAAATTCTCCAGAAGAGTTTTATGAGTTGGCAAAAAATGATCTCTTTAGCGAAGACATTACCGTACTTTCGCCTATGGGTGACAAATATACTCTGCCTCGTGATTGCGTTGCTTTGGATTTTGCTTATGAAATACACTCCGATATTGGTAACAACGCCAGTGGTGTGATGATTAATAGCGTTGAATCTTCGTTGCTTACGATTTTAAAAAACAGTGATATTGTCAATATACTTACGAGTGAGACTCCCGTACTTCGATGTTCATGGGTTGATTCTGTCAAGACCTCAAAGGCCAAAAACGGTATCCGAACACGGTGCAAAAAGCGGCTCAAAGATGCCAATTTGCTCAATGCTCACAATATCTTGATGTCAATTTTCAATATCTCTCACGCTACCGCACTCAATACGATTAGAGAACTTGAACTTGAACATCTTGTAGAGCGTATTCCTGATGATTTGCTTACGTTTCAAAATATCATCAATCAATTTGCCAAACATCTCAATCTTGCAAAGGTACGCTCTTGGGAGCTTATGAAGCGAGGCTACAAAGTTCCTAATGTCAAAAAAATAGAGCATTTTAAAATCTATACCAATAAAAGCATAAACAATGTTCATTTTGATTACTGTTGTCACCCCAAAATGAATGATGAAATCGTTGCTTTTTGGGATAGATTTAAGTCGGTAATCACGGTTCATCACAAGCTTTGTATCAATGCTTACAAAAAGATGCAAGACCACGAGCCCATGGTTTTCATAGAGTGGAGCAGTACCAAAGTATCACGCTATTTGCTTATTATTAGTTTGCAAAACCAAAAAGGAGTATTGGCCGAACTTTTGGCATGGCTAGGGAAGTTGGAACTTAATGTGGTATCTATCAATTTGGGAATTGAAAACAGCGAAAATGCAGACTACTGCTACATAGAAGTCGAGTCGCACAAGAGTGACAAAAATGTACTATCTGAAAAGATTAGCCAACGTTTTAAATTGATTGATATTCGCAATGTCAAAGATGCCTATACTAAATAATTGGAGTAAAAGATGAGTATCGAAACACATACAGCAACCGCTCTAGCAGAGATTGAGCGAGGTAGCCTAGAGATAATTGACAAAGAAGCCATAGAGAAGTTGCTCAAAGCCTATTACCAAGAGGGAAAAACCTATACCGTCAAAGCTGGATTTGACCCCACGGCCCCCGATTTGCATTTGGGACATACGGTATTGCTTCAAAAATTGGCAACCTTTCAAAAATTTGGAGGTCACGTGCAATTTTTGATAGGGAGTTTTACCGCTACCATCGGAGACCCAACGGGCAAAAGTGCTACACGCAAGGTACTTAGTAAAGAGGAAGTACACCGCAACATAGAGAGCTACACCCAACAAGCTTTTAAGATTTTGGACCCTAATAAAACCCAAGTGGTTTACAACCATGAGTGGCTAGAGAAGCTTACACCTATGGAGTTTTTGCAACTTCTCTCAAAGCGAACCGTTGCTAGGATGCTCGAACGAGATGATTTTAAAAAGCGTTATAAAAACGAAGAGGATATTGCGATACATGAATTTACCTATCCTTTGCTTCAAGGCTATGATAGTGTGGTACTCAAAAGCGATATTGAGATTGGCGGAAGCGATCAAAAGTTTAATTTGCTTATGGGACGACAACTCCAAAAAGCTTACGAAGTAGGCAAACAACAAGCGGTATTGATGATGCCTATTTTGGAAGGGCTTGATGGTGTGCAAAAGATGTCCAAATCACTGGGCAACTACATTGGTGTCACCGATGAAGCCAACGATATGTTTGGCAAAGTGCTTTCGATTAGCGATGATTTGATGTGGCGTTATTATGAGTTGCTCTCATCGGAGTCGCTTGATGCTATTGCCACACTCAAAAAAGGTGTCGAGGAGGGAACGCTTCACCCTATGGATATCAAAAAGGCATTGGCAAGTGAAATAGTGGAGCGTTTTCACGGTGAGGGAGAGGGTTGCAAAGCAAAAGAGGAGTTTGAGCGTGTATTTTCTCGCAAAAATATCCCAACACAACTAAAAGAGTACAAACTTGAAGCTAATATTGGTATTATTAAAGCATTGGTTGATTGTGAGCTTGTCCCCTCTTTGAACCAAGCACGAAGAGACCTAAAAGCAGGTGCAGTTAAAATGGATCAAGAGAAAGTTACAGATGAACACTTTATCATTACACAAGGAGAATATATCCTCCAAAAAGGTAAGAAAAGTTTTGTCAAGATAGTTGTAAAATAGTTTTTTAAGGTGTAGGCTATGAAAATAGGAAAATATAGTATCCCAAAACCCATCATTCAAGGTGGGATGGGTGTAGGAATCAGTTGGGATAAATTAGCAGGGAGTGTCTCCAAAGAGGGAGGCTTAGGGGTTATTAGTGCCGTAGGTACAGGGTATTATCAAAACAAAGCCTTTGCGCACAAATTAATATCCGATAAACCCTATGGGAGTGAGAATTTTTACTCCAAAGAGGGATTGGTAGCTATCATCCAAAACGCTCGAAAGATTTGCGGTGATGCTCCGTTGGCGTGCAATGTACTCTATGCCTCCAATGATTACGGACGCATTGTCCAAGATGCTTGTGAGGGCGGAGTAAACATTATCATTACAGGGGCAGGTGTGCCTGTCAATATGCCCAAATTTACCGTTGATTACCCTGATGTAGCACTCGTACCGATTGTCTCAAGTGCAAGGGCATTGAAGCTTATTTGTCGCAAATGGCAACGCTACAACAGACTCCCCGATGCGGTGATTGTCGAGGGACCTCTTAGCGGTGGGCATCAAGGGTTTACTTATGAGCAGTGTTTTGAGGAGCAGTATCAGCTTGAAAACATCGTCCCTCCCGTTATTGAAGAAGCGGCGCATTGGGGCAATATACCCGTGATTGCTGCGGGAGGCATTTGGGACAAAAGCGATATTGATAGATTTTTGGCGATGGGATGTGCGGGTGTGCAGATGGGGACACGCTTTATTGGTACATTTGAATGCGATGCACACGTGTTGTTTAAACAAAAACTTATTGAAGCCAAAGAGGAGGATATTCAACTCTTCAAATCCCCCGTGGGACTTCCTGCACGTGGTGTAAGAACCAATTTGCAAACCATGATAGAAAAAGGCACAGCCCCTAGAGTGGCGTGTATTAGCAATTGCGTTGCTCCTTGCAATCAAGGTGAAGAGGCTAAAGCAGTGGGATATTGCATTGCCGATAGGCTTAGCGATGCTTTTATGGGCAATACCCAAACGGGACTCTTTTTCACAGGGGCCAACGGATACCGTCTTGAAGGGCTTATGAGTGTCAAAGAACTTATGGAAAAACTCACCCATGGTGAAACGAACTAGCTTTTTAAGGGCTTTTTTACTTTTAGTGGTTTTGACTTTTGGATTGGAGGGTGCTAACCATCTTAAAAGTATCAAGATAAACAAAGGTGAGCTTAGGCTTATCTTTGAAGATAAAGTCTATAAATCCAATGTCTCTACCTTTGTGCTAGAAAATCCCTACAGGCGAGTATTTGACTTCAAAGATACCGTTATTCACAACGACAATCTTCTTGATAAACTTGCAGCATCTTACAATACCCGTTTTAGACTCTCGCAATACACCAAAAACAGTGTACGTTTGGTCATTGAGTCCGATAGAGCCTTTAAATGCAGCTACTATGCACCCATGCTCAATGCACAAGTCTATCATATCGCCTTGCCTTATACCATAGGCTACAAGCAGACAAATCCCTACAATAATCCTCTCAAAACGGTCACCAAAGTAGTCGAAAAACCCAAACCTAAACCAAAGCCCAAAAACGAGGAGATAGAGGTCGAAGAGCTTCCGTGGTACAAGCGTCTTTTGGAGGGCAACAAGCGTGACGATACCGCCTATAGACCCTCGAAAAACTACCGTGTTGTTATCGATGCTGGGCATGGCGGCAATGATCCTGGAGCCGTTGGTGGTGGCTACAGAGAAAAAGATTTGGTTTTGAGTGTGGCCAAAAAATTGCAACGTATTTTGGAGCGAGAAGGCTACAAAGTCTATATGACACGCAGCGATGATTATTTTGTCACATTGGGCAATCGTACACGCTTTTCCAACAAACGTGATGCCGATCTTTTTGTATCCATTCACGCCAATGCCGTGGGCAATAAATCACGCGCCTCTATCGTCCAAGGTATTGAGACCTATTTCCTCTCCAAAGCACGTAGCCAAAGGGCAAGACTCATCGCCGAAAAAGAGAACCGTGCCGTACTTAGCTCCAAAGATTACCATACCCGCAACGTACTGCTCAACGACATTATGACAGGTCCCAAAATCATACTCTCCAACAAACTCGCTATTGACGTACAAAACTCGATGCTAGAGTATGCCCGAAGTCTCCATCCTGCTACACGTGATGGCGGTGTTCGTCCTGCTCCCTTTTGGGTACTTGTAGGCGCTCAAACCCCTTCGGTTTTGATTGAAATGGGATACATTTCGCACCCACAGGAGAGGCAAAAAATGTTGCAATCAAGCTACCAAATGATGATAGCCAAAGGGATAGCCAAAGGGATAGGTCGATACTTAAAAAACAGAGAAAATGAGCTAAATTAACTCACTCCACAACAGAGTAAAAATATCGTATCCGTTCACCCTGAGCTTGTCGAAGGGTTGTACTTCGACAAGCTCAGCACGAACGATAAATTTACTGTTTAATCTGATAGAGTAAAAATATCGTATCCGCTCACCCTCAGCACGAATGATAAATTGCTAAATTAATGCTATTTAATCCGATTCTACTGGAGCATATTTTTATAAAATTTTTAGATTAACAGCAAAAAAAGAGTCAAAAAAAGCCCTAATCGCCCTAAAATAGGGCTTTGGAGTGATTTTTAAACAAATTTTATCTTTTTATAAGCTAGTAGTGTGTTATAATCTCCTATTAAACTAAAAAGGATAACCATGACAAAAGCACAATTTGTTGAGTTAGTACAAAAAAATGGGAATTTTAGCTCAAAAGCTGAAGCTCAAAAAGTGGTCAAAGCATTTACGGATTCTAAAAGAAGCTGGTTTAATTGAAGATGAAAAAGAT
>DYMA01000251.1 GCA_020721815.1 Sulfurovum sp.
TTTTTAGAGGTTTTTTACTTTAATTTTGGCTTAGGTGATGGGGTGAGTGGTTACGGATAAAGTTTTGAGAGTATTGAAGTTTGAAAGATTGAAAACACTATAATAGTGATAAAAAAAGGAAGATAACCATGCTAACTCTCAACGAACAAGAGATACTTTTAGACGCTATTCGAGATATTCCTGATTTTCCAAAACCTGGGATTGTTTTCAAAGATATTACGACACTCTTATCCAATCCAAAGGCTTTGAAGGTCTTAATGGATCATTTGCAGATGCGTTATGCCTCCTATGGGCTTGATTACATTGCTGGGATTGATGCTCGTGGGTTTATCTTTGGGGCAATTTTGGCCGATAGATTGGGGGTAGGGTTTGTACCCGTACGCAAAAAAGGCAAACTTCCCTACACGACGGTATCGCAAAAGTATTCGCTAGAGTACGGTTTTGATGAGGTGGAGATTCATATCGATGCCTTTGGTGAAGAGGGTATAGCTGCTCATGGAAACCCTGCAAAGGTGTTGCTCATCGACGATCTTATTGCCACAGGAGGCACAGCCAAAGCAGCAGCTACGCTTATCAATCAAGTAGGAGCTAAATGCGTAGAGAGTTGTTTTATTTTGGAGCTAAGCTTTTTGGGGGCAAAAGAGAGCTTCCCGACTCCTGTTTATAGCGTTTTAGCACTTGATTAGGAGAGATTGTGAGAACCAATAAAATCTTAGAACGTATCACCAAAGCACTCTATCTCAATGTCAATGATATAGCCCATATTTATGAGTTGGCACACTATCCCAAAACCAAGGATGCCATAAGGGCTTTGTTGCAAGATGAACACTCCAAAAAGTTTCAAGAGGCTACTTATGAAGATTTGGGACTCTTTTTGGATGGACTCATTATCAAAAAACGCGGCGAGATGAGCAATAGCCTCGAAGAGGAGATGGCATTGGATAATAATTTGATACTCAAAAAGCTTCGAGTAGCTCTCAATCTCAAAACCCATGAGTTGGTGATGATTTTTGCACTCAACGACATGACTTTGAGTCCTAGCCAAATCAACGCACTCTTTCGCAAAGAGGGGCATAAAAACTATCGTCCCTGTTCGGACAAGATGCTTTTTGATTTTTTGAGTGGATTGGAAGAGTTTAATTATGTAGGCGAGGAGTAGGCTATGGCTTATCTTTATCTCTTTTTGGCGATTGTATTTGAGACGGTGGCGACTTTAGCGCTTAAGATGAGCGAGAGCTTTACCAAACTCTACCCCTCGCTTGTCGTTATCATTGGCTATGCACTTTCGTTTTATCTTTTGACTATCGTCATGAAATACTTACCTATTGGGATTATCTATGCGATTTGGTCGGGGGTGGGCATTGTTTTTATTACCCTTATTGGTGCTTACCTCTACAATCAACGAATCGACCTACCCGCCATTGTAGGCATGGGGCTTATCATCGGTGGTATTGCGGTGATACGACTCTTTTCCAAAATGAATGTGGAGTAAATAACGGTGGGATAGGAAAGCACCAACCTACGGCTACCTAAACCCCCACACACTCCACCATCTCCCAGCCC
>DYMA01000078.1 GCA_020721815.1 Sulfurovum sp.
CAAACATATTTGCGGTTGCCAAAGCACATGGAATATGGGAAGTTTTGCCAAAGAGAAAATCGATGCCATACGCAAACAAGTCGGTGACAAAAAAGTATTGTGCGGCGTAAGCGGTGGCGTTGATAGCTCCGTAGTAGCCGCTTTGCTCCATGAGGCACTGCCCAAAGAGCAACTGATATGCGTTTTTGTCGATCAAGGACTTTTGCGAAAAGATGAAGCCATTCAAGTGCAAAATATGTTTGCGATGCTCGATATTGACCTTATTACCATTAACGCCAAAGAGGCATTTATGACCAAACTCGAAGGCGTAAGTGACCCCGAAACCAAACGCAAGATTATTGGTGAAACATTTATTGAAGTCTTTGATATTGAAGCCAAAAAACATACCGATGTAAGCTTTTTGGCACAAGGAACGCTCTATACCGATGTCATAGAGTCCATCTCCGTCAAGGGACCCTCCAAAACCATCAAATCGCATCACAATGTAGGAGGATTGCCTGATTGGATGAGCTTTGAATTGGTCGAACCGCTAAGAGAGATTTTCAAAGATGAAGTACGAGCTTTAGGCATTGAACTGGGACTTCCTAGAGATATGATAGGTCGTCACCCTTTTCCAGGGCCTGGATTGGCGATTCGTGTCATGGGCGAGGTTAATGAGAATGCGCTTCATCTCATAAGAGAGTCCGATGCCATTATGCAACAAGAACTTAAAGCCTCAGGCTACTACGATAAGGTATGGCAAGCTTTTACGGTGCTGCTCAATGTCCAATCGGTGGGCGTAATGGGCGACAATCGAACCTATGACAATACCGTATGCGTTCGTATGGTAGAGTCCGTTGATGGTATGACGGCAACCTTTGCCCATGTTCCTCATGATGTACTTGAAAATATTAGTCGAAGAATTATCAATGAAATTGATGGTATTAACCGTGTGGTTTACGACATTAGCTCAAAACCTCCTGCAACGATTGAGTGGGAATAGCAGGTTTGTGGAGGCTATGCAAACGATGCAAAAAGCCACCACGCAGACATTGCAAACCCAATCCGAGAAATCAAAACCACGAGGCGTTGATGGTCTCACCGTACTCTTGATACTTTTTGTGATGTCTGCGGGTATCTCTTTGGCTATTATTCAAACCTACATCAACAAAGAGATATACTATGAGAGTCGAGAGATTAGCAAAATTCAAAAAGAGTACAATATCCTCAAAGAGGAAGAGGTGGCTCTCAAAAACAGCATCAATCAACTGCGATATGAAAATCTCGTTGTGGATATGATTACCGATATAGATGACAAAGAGGAGTAAACTATGATTCGAGCTTTTGTTACTTTTTCGATGGATAGACCCATTATCAACCATATTCTTTTTCTTTTTATGATGCTTTTGGCTATTTTTGCCTATCAAAACATCCCCAAAGAGATATTTCCCCCCTCCAGCATGGACAAGGTGACCATTACGGGTTCTTATGTGGGTGCTAGTGCCGATGTACTTGATAAGATGGCAGTCAAAAACATCGAAGATGAACTCAAAAGCGTAAGCGAAATTGATGAAATCACAACCACTATTCAAAACGGGATGTTTTATATCGAAAGCTCTATCAAGCCCAATAGTGACAATCAAATGGTACTAGGAGAGGTCAAAGATATTATCTCCAATATCAAGCGTGACCTCCCTGCCGACATGAACGAACCCGTAGCCAAAATGCTTATTCATGACTTTCCGCTCTTATTGATTGCCATATCAAGCGACAAAGCCGATACTCGTGAGTTGTTGCGTGTCGCTCAAGATATAAAAAGTCATCTTACCTCCTACAAAGATTTAAGTTCCATTACCATTCAAGGAGATGCCGATGAGGAGGTGCTTATATCCATCGACGATAAACGCCTTGAAGCCTATGGATTCTCAAGAAATGCTACCTATCAAGCCCTCTCATCGCTAAGCTCTATCTTTCCCATTGGGACGATTGAACAAAAGGGCAAACACCTCTATCTCTCTACCATCAACGGCGAAAAGAGTGCCAAAGCTCTAAGCGATACGCTTATTAGCATCGAAGGAAAGCGCGTAAGAGTGGGCGATATTGCAACCGTAGAGTACAAGCTAAGCGATTCTCAAACCGTTTCGCACTTCAATGCCCAAAAAAATATCTCACTCGATATCAAAAAGACAAAAGAGGGCAATGCCATAGCGTTGAGTCGTGAAATTCGTAACGTCATGAAAGAGTACAGCAAAAAATATCCCCATCTTGATATTCAAATCTACACCGATACCTCCATTTGGATCAAAAACCGCCTCAACCTCGTCTCTGCCAATATACTCTTTGGATTGATTTTGGTCTTTATTGCGTTGTTTTTAAGCGTCAATTCACGCATTGCGTTTGTGGTGGCGATGGGTATTCCTGCGAGTTTTATGATGACACTCTTTGCAGCAGATATGATAGGCTACAGCCTCAATATGCTTACTCTTTTGGGGGCTTTGATAGCTTTGGGGATGATTGTCGATGAGGCTATTGTGGTAGCTGAAAATATTCACAGACACTACGAGATGGGCAAAACGCCACGAGAGGCGGCTATTGAGGGGGCGGTAGAGATGTTTCCAGCCGTACTTACCGCTACGCTTACAACGGTTTTTGCTTTTTTGCCTCTACTCATCATGAGCGGTGAGATGGGGGTATTTATGAAGGTTTTGCCTGTAATGATCTCTATTTTACTCATTAGTTCGCTCTTTGAGGCATTTTTCTTTTTGCCCCTTCACTCCAAAGAACTCTACAGCTTCAACGCCAAAGAGCATCATCAAGAGATTACTCCCTTTTGGGATATTAATATACGCCTCTACAAAACACTGCTTGGTTATCTTTTGAAGCACAAGCGTATCGCTCTAGCTTCCATTGTCATTGGTATTATTATCGCTACTGTTGGCATTTTAAAAGTCACCAAATTTCAACTCTTCCCAGAGTTTGACTCTACCCAAATCTATCTAAGCGGCAAAGTCAATATCAACAATGCCCTCAAAGATACCCAAAAGGTTGTGACTGCACTCGAAAAAGAGCTGGTCAAGCGTCTAGGCAAACAAGAGATTAGCTCTATTACCTCCATCACGGGCTTTATGATGAATGCCGATCAGACTTTTGAGACGGGCAGCAATCTCTTTCATATCTTTATCAACTTGCATGAAAAAGCCCCTGAGAACTTTTTTTGACAAATACATCAACCCCTATCTCTCTATCGAGTACGATGATGAAGATATGATACGTCAAAAAAAGGCACAAACTATTTCGCAAGAACTCAAAGACCAAGTAGTTGATGCCTTTGTCGATACAAAAGATGCACAAGGCAATCGACTCTTTGAAGAACTCAATATCTACGTCCCCCAAACGGGCATTACGGGCTACGACATTGATTTAGGATTTAGTCACGTCGATACCGATAAAGTCGTGCAAAGTATGCAAAAAGTCAAAGCAAAACTCGCCTCACTTGATGGGGTTAAGGATATTAGCGACAACGCTCAAGTGGGGACACAAGAGCTGAAATTAAGAGTCAATGCCTACGGACAACAATTAGGATTTAATGAAGCATACATTACAAGTACACTCAAAGGAGTCTTTTTGCAAGGAGAGTATGGCAAGATGTTTGACAATACAGGACTTGTACGTATCAAAATACAAGATATTCAAAAAGATAGCCTTGAAACCCTTGATACCATTAAGCTCACCACACCCGATGGGACAACAATCGTACGCCTCAAAGAGATTTGTGATTTCTACTACCAAGGGAGCTTTGTCAAGATTTTCAAAGAGGACAGTGAGCGAGTACGTTCCGTCTTTGCCCGTGTCGATGCCCAAAAAATCATTGCCTCACAAGTCATGAGTGAGTTGCAGCCTATCCTTGATGAGATTCAAAAAAGCGGTGTAAAGGTGATTATCAAAGGTGAAGAGAAAGAGAATCGACGACTCAAAAAAGAGATGAGTCAAGCCGCTATGATTGCACTGTTTTTGATATTTATCTCACTGGTTTGGATGTTTAACTCACTTTTGCTTCCCTTGCTTGTCATATCCTCCATTCCGCTCTCTATCTTTGGAGCTTTGGTGGGGGCTAAGATTGTGGGTATCAATCTCACCATGCCTGGAGTCATGGGGCTTATTGGTCTAGCGGGAGTTGTGGTCAATGATGGACTCATTATGATTGAATTTATCAAAGGGAGTAAAAATACTCAAGAGGTAATCGAAAAAGGCGCTCAACGTTTACGTCCCATACTGCTCACCTCCATTACAACCATCCTAGGACTCTTTACGCTGATGTTTTTTGCAAGCGGTCAAGCACTCATTATCCAACCCATGGCGGTCTCTTTGGGATTTGGGATTGCATGGGCAACGGTTTTAAATCTCTACTACATCCCTTTACTCTACAGCGTCGTCTATAGAGTCAAAACAGAGTCATAAATATACATCATTTACCCATTAGGCTTCTGTAGCCTCGGCTTTAGCCGAGTTTGAAGCATTCAAGCCTCTAAATGTTCGGCTGAAGCCGAACCTACGATAAACGGCTTACAATGGTATCTTTGGTAGTGATGTCTTTTTTCATGGAGTTATTGTAGCATAGATTGGTTGTTTTTTGGTTTTGTAGCCTCGGCTTTAGCCGAGTTTTGGGCTTCCAATAACTCTAAATGTTCGGCTGAAGCCGAACCTACGCATTATAAGATTTTATTATCTTAGCAAAGCTCCGTGGCTCTCGTGGAGTTTGGCAAGTATCTGTTGCATCAACATCTCAATCTCGCCATCTTGCAAGGTTTTTTCCATGGATTGGATAAAAAATCGTATCGTTACGCTTTTGTTGCTTCCCAAAGCCTCGTCTTGATAGATGTCAATCACGTAATAGTCTTGAAGCAGGAGAATATTGAGTTGTGCGATGCTATCCATTAGGGGTTTGAGCGAAATTTTTTCATCGACAACGACACTAAGGTCTTTGTAGGTGCCTTGGTAGTTGGAGATTTTGCGTGCATTGATGTGTTTGGGCGTAATAGCATCAAAGTCAATTTGAGCAATAAAGGTATCGTAGAGGTCAAAATCCTCTTGGACGCTGGGGTGAAGTCTGCTTAGATAACCCGCCACTTTGCCTTCTATGATAATATCGGCACTCTGGTAGGGATGGATAAGTCCATTTTGCGTTGTTGTGGGTACAAGCTCAAATTTACCTATCGCATTGGCAAGTTTATTTACAAACGATGCAAAATCAATAGGGGCGGGTTTGGCAATATTGATAATGCTCTCCTTGGCAACCGCACCGCTAAAGATGAAGCTAATCACCTCTCTTTCCTTTCGATTTTCATCAAATATTGCACCAATTTCAAAGAGTGCTAATGATTTTTTATTGTAATTGATATTTTTTTGTACAATTTCAAGCAAATTTATCATCATTGTGGTTCTAAGGGTATCAAGCGTATCGATGATGGGATTGAGAAGTCTTAGCTCCTCTTTGATGGCGACAAAACCGTATTGTGCCAACTTGGTAGCGTCGCTAAAGGCGTAGGTAAGTACTTCGCTAAAGGTCGCTCCCACGCAACGATTGCGGATAATTTTTCTAGCTTGATGTTGCGTAGTTGCACCGTTCAAATAGGCTACTTCGGTGAAATTAAGGGGCTTAGGAGGAATATTATCAATACCCACGATACGCACTATCTCTTCGGTAATGTCGTAAATATTGGTAACTTCTTGTTTGAAAAAGGGCACAGTACAGATAAAACTATCGCCCTTTCGCTCATCAATGGTAAATTCCAATGCTTTTAAGATACGTATAATCTCTTTTTTGGGTATCTCCATCCCGATAATATCGCAAATTTCACGGCTACTCATCTCCAAAGTAATAGGCTTTTGTTTAGAACGAATATCCAATGTGCCATTGACAAAGCGTACAGAGGTGTTGTCTTCTAGGAGTTTAATAATATAATTGATCCCCAACGCAAGTTCGGGTTCGCTTCCTCGTGAAGTGTTGTAGTATAGATTATCGGTTACAATATCACTGCCCGATACAGCGTCCACCAAAAGTTTGGGGTGGATATAACTCGCCTCAATCACCACTTTGATAGTCTCATCATCGGCTATACTCTCAGGAGTTTGATTGACCCCTAGTACTGAAACTACTCTATCGTTTGCCAAAACCTCTACGATACCTTTTTGGCGTGAGGAGAGCTCTATGGCTACCGTATTTTTGGCATCTTTGAAGACTTCGGCTTTGTATCCCTTTAAAATGACTCCCGTTGAGTGTGTGGTGTATTGAAGCAGACTATCAAGTTTGCCTCGTGGCTCAATCCCCGCAAAAGCCAAACGTATCTGAATCAAGAGATTATTGTGTACATCCTTGCACGTCGCCAAAGTGTAGCTCAAATCGGCATCCAAATAATCTTTCATATCCACCGTAGCAACATCGTCGATACGCAAATCTTTCTCGACGGCGTGAGGTTTGAAATCAAAACCCATCAATTTACGCTTAAGGGCTACACTTAAATCTCTCGCCACGCCTCGGATACTGAGTGCATCCCCACGGTTGGCGGTGAGTTCAAGCTCAATGATAGTATCGGCTATTGCAGGATAGTCGTTAAGGGATTTGCCAGGTACAAGCTCACCAATAGAGTCATCGAGTATCAAAATTCCCTCATTAAGCTCTGGCAATCCCAATTCACTTGCCGAACAGACCATACCAAAGCTCTCAACCTCACGCAACACAGCGGGTTTGATTTCAAAATCATCGCCCATTTTTGTCCCAATAGTCGCTACCGCTACAAATTTGGCATTGACCACATTGGCCGCTCCACACACAATCTGTACGGGTTGCTTGGTTCCAATATCAATAGTACAAACATTGAGCTTATCGGCATTGGGGTGTTTGCTACACGATTGAATCTCGCCTACCACTACACCCTTAGGCACAAGGTAGCGACGCATACTATCGACTTCCAAACCAATAGCGTTGAGCGTTTTGTAAATATCCTCATCGCTTATTCTATCCAAATCAACAAATTCACTTAACCAACTTCTTGTAATAATCATCTAAATTGCTCCAACAAACGCATATCCCCTTCATACAAAGAGCGTAAATCTGGGATTTGGTGCAATAGCATCGCAAAGCGTTCAATCCCCAAACCAAAAGCATAACCGCTCACATCTTTATAGCCAACCGCCTCAAAGACATTGGAATCAACAATGCCGCATCCCAAAACCTCAAGCCAACCCGTTTGCGAACAGACCCTACACCCCTCGCCTTTGCAAAAGATACACGAAATATCGACTTCGGCACTGGGTTCGGTAAAAGGAAAGAAGCTAGGACGAAAACGCACATCAACATCGCCAAACATATACTTCAAAAAATCGGTAAGAATCGATTTGAGATTGGCAAAGCTTACCACTCCTTTTTGATCCACTACCAATCCTTCGATTTGGTTAAACATAGGCGTATGGGTGATGTCATAATCTCGCCGAAAGACACAACCAGGGGCAATCATACGAATAGGAGGCTGTTGTTTTTTCATCGTGTGGATTTGTACGGGTGAAGTGTGGGTACGTAGCAACTTTCCATCGGCAAAGAAGAAGGTATCTTGCATATCACGAGCGGGGTGATTTTTGGGTAGATTGAGGGCTTCAAAGTTGTGAAAATCATCCTCGACCATAGGGCCTACCTCCACGGAGAAGTTCAACGCTACAAAATAGTCAATAATCTTATCCATCGTTTCAACAAGCGGATGAAGTGAGCCTTTGTTGGAGATGTTGGAGTAGAGCGAAACGTCAATTTTTTGCGACTCTAGCATCTGTTCTATCTCAAGCTTTTTGATTGTGGCGTAGTGCGTATCAAAGAGGGCTTGGAGTTGTTCTTTGAGCGTATTGAGATTTTGTGCAAAATCTTTTTTCTCTGCGGGTGGGACATCTTTGAGCTTTGCAAACTCTTGGGTTAATATCCCCTTTTTGCCAAAAACTTCTACCCGTACCTTTTCAAGGGCTTCAAGGCTAGAAGCATCTATAATCTTCTCTTCTAAAGCTTTCAAAATAACCTCATTGTTTTGATTTTTTCAATTTGTAGTAGATTTTATCCAAAAAGTACTAAGAGGGAGGTTTGAAGATACTGATTAAATCTATCGGCAAGGGGGCTACCCTTACGCTTAATCGGGAAACAATACGGTAATGTTTTGCGTCGTATCGCAAGAGATGTATTGTTGTGTTGTCCATACAGGGCTACCTCCAAAACCTGTAGCTTTGATATCCACCGTCGTATTGCAGGTGTACACTTTGACACTTCTTGAAGATTTGGAGCTTATTGAAAACTCCTCATCTCCTATCAATTCACCCTCTATCAAATCGCTTCCCCAATCGCTACTGCCGCTCTCTTTGACATAAAGCTGATAGATACCATCTCTTGAAACCCAAAAATCGGTTGCGTTATAGATAGAGAGGGTTGCGACTTTTGCGGCTTTGATGGTTGTTTTGGTTTCGCATGGCAAATGGACTGCACTATTGACAAACTCCATGCGATCTTCGATAAGATTGCCTGTTAATTGATACTCTAAGGCTTTGATATCGTAGTAGTTATCGCACGTCTCTACACCGATAAGCTCACTGTATTCATTGGAATCAATATTGTCAAAATAGGTCAAATAATCATCACCCCAAAGGCTACTGGAACTCTTTTTGATATAGAGTTGTGAGAGGGTATAGTCGGTGTTGTTGTAAAGCTGCACGATACCAAAATGCGACACAATCTCTTCTCCTGAATGATTAATGGCTTGTGTCACATAATCAATATACATTTTATCTTGCACTATTTGGGCATTAGCATCTTTATCATCAAAGGCAAAGAGGGTGTTGTAGTTTGTGGTATAGACGACTTTATCGGCATAATTGGTTTGCGTTAAGCTTGTTATATCTTGTGTGTAGCGTGCATCTTCGCCAAACTCAGGCGTGAAAATGACACGATAGTCGTTAAATACATCCAATCCCAACTGGCTACCGATATAGGATTTCCCATCCCCATCCACATAGCTATCCACCAAACTCCACTTCTCATCGCTGTAGCCTAGTAGATGCACCTCAATAGCGTCGTATTTGTTGGCAAGAAGCTCTCTATCATTGAGTCTAGCCATTGCCAAACTTCCACTCGCCGCATTGACTCCTGCATTTTGAGAAACGCCACGATAGATTCCTCCTGCAATAGCAGCGTATTGCTCAATCCCGCCTAGCTTGATTTGGTCTTGAATATTTAAGATTTGATCAAGAGTTTCATTGCCTGTATTGTGGGTGGGTGGAGCATTGTGCACATCGCCCTTGCTTGAAATGGCATCGATAAGCCCATCGAGTGTCGTAGCATCGTAGATAGAGGCGATAGTGTTTTTAATTGAATCCCACCAACTTATTGCAGAGGTGTAGTAGGTGTAGAGTTCGGCTACCAAAACTGCCAAATCTTTTGCTCCTTGGTGAGGGGTATTGAGGGTGATAAGTTTGGTTACTTTTTGCGTTTTTTCGTTTTGGATATAGGCTCTTGCGGCTAATCCACCCGTGTAGTGTCCTATCAAAACATACTCACCAATTCCCGTCACTTTCGCAATATCATCCATAGCCGCTTTGAGTTGAACCCCTTGGGCATCGAAGCTTAGCTGGTCGTTGTTGGTGAAATTGATGACAAAAACACGACTGTTGCCAAAGTTGTAGTTTTTTTCAATAGCGTTGTTGGTAAATGTGCTATTGCCATGCTTTCTCCAATCAATCGACACCACATCAAATTGCCCCTTATCGAGTCCAAAGATACGATCTTGGGCGTAGAGAAAATAGCTTTCACTTCTAAAAGGGCTAGTGTATTGCACATCGGTAAGCTTTGAACAAGGCATCTGGTAATCCAAAACATTCACATTCCAACACTTCGCATTGGGGTCAATAGCAATCTCCATGCCAATCTCCACATAGCTTCCATTGCTATCCCCCATCTCTTTGGAGAGTGCGGTTGCCATAGCACTCCAATCATCCAAACTCTCATTAAGCCCTTGTATCAAGACAATCGCTTTGCCCTCTTTGGTGGGTTGCGTAGCTAGAGTATTGGTGTAGAGATAGGGACTTGTAGAGCCTTTGTCGTCGGTAGCTTGAATGCGAAATTCATAAGTGCTATTGGGTTTAAGGTCTTGAATGGTCACGGTTGGTTCATAGACTCTTTGAGGCTCACTCCACTGCGATGTTCCTGCTATTTTGTAAGATACATCGTAGCTTTGGATTAAACCATCACTATCGATTGAGGGCTCCCAGCTTAGCAACGTCTCGTAGAGTGAGGCATAAGCCCGTGGAGTCGTTGGGGCTTTGGGTTGCTCATTGATAAGGGTTTGGTCGTTTTTATCGGTTTGGTCGTTTGAACCACTAGGAGTTTGAATATTTGTCGTTGGCAA
>DYMA01000252.1 GCA_020721815.1 Sulfurovum sp.
TTTTTGGGGTAGAGGGGGGTGAGTGGTTACCTCCTTTTTATAACTTTTAATGATTAACAATGCATTTAGTGTTCCAATGATGGAGTTGCGTAAATTTTATACACCTTTTTGCGATTTTTTGATGGTTATTGCACTACAATCAATGCTATCAAAAGATTTTTTAAGGAAACCGATGTTTACCCAAAGGCTCAATCGTCAAGCTTATTTAGAGAGCGTTACGCAGATGAATCACTTGGCTACCTTGCGATTTGCCAAAGAGGCTTTGGAGTGGTGGGATAGCTATTACGATTGGGAGAGAGAGCCGTGTGTGGTACTCTATGAGGGAAAAGAGGCGGTTTGTTATCTCTTCTATCATATCTCCAAACATCAAGAGTATTTGACCATTCACAACCTATTTACCCCCTACCCTCATCGTTACCACGGCTATGCCAAAGCGATGCTTACGATTGTATTTGAGGAGTTGAAACCTTTGACGATTGAGCGTGTTAAGCTCTTTGCGGTCTCTAGTTCCATTCGTTTTTACATGAAACTCGGCGTTGATTTTTGGGGTGTTAATAGCATCGGGCAGTACTACAGCGATTTTCCTATGCCTCAAAATTTAGAGGATATTCCCTATCAAATGCACCACCCTTTCTTGGAGGGTATTGCCTCCCACCATCTTGATGCTATCTATGCCAAACTCCAAAGCAACGGCTCAACGTTCGAGGGCAAAGCGTTGGAGAGCTTCAATCACGCCAAAGAGCAAATGCAAGAGCGGTATCGCTTCGAGGAGTTTAAAGAGATGATGGATAACGAGTAGAAAAATTACGGTCTAAAAACCTTTAAATCTAACTCTTTTACTCTCCGATAGTGTTTATCATTTGCAGTGATAAGTTGCATTCCGTATTGTGTAGCTGTAGAAGCTATCAAACTATCGGCTAATTCCATAGAGTGACTTAGGAAATATTCTTCCACATAAAAAAGTGCTTTAGCTGAAATCTCTTCACTTACAAATAGAGTTTTGACATTCCACTGCCTAAGTGTCTTTTGTAAAGCTCGTAGTTCATCTTTGTTTCTCATCCCTTGTACTAGCTCCATATAGGTTATAGAAGAGATACAAAAATCTCCCAAAGAATGAATGAGCTTATAAGCATTCTCATTACCCCTTAGATACCAAATAAGCACATCGGTATCTACCAAATAATCATATATCAAAATCTCTTCCTCTTCTCATATCTCGAACCGTATCATCTACAGATAGATCTCTATCTTTCCATAATCCAAACAGTGAATCATCTTTTTTGTTGTTAGTGCTATTTTTATCCGTAGAGATGAGTTTTGCTTTTGGTTTACCCCTGTAAGTGATGGTAATATCTTCACCTTTACCCAACATATCAAAAAGCATATTGACATTAAATCGTAAATCTTTTGCTGTTACAATCATGGTACTTCCTTATTAAGTTTATACTTGTAGTATATATCTAAATAAATAAAATGCAGCTTGTATTTTCTCGTTCCGCCTCTCCCGAGAGTGTGAAATAACTGCTAAAAAAGTGCTTCGACTCTTCGACAAG
>DYMA01000079.1 GCA_020721815.1 Sulfurovum sp.
TTCCCCATAGAAAGGGCTTTTGATGGGTAATTTGACGGGAAGATTCGTTGAATATGTCGTGGAGGCAATAAAGCTTGGGTGAGAACCCTGCTTGTTTTTTAATTAAAGTACCGCTTCTAGTGCTTTGGGGTGGTGGTTTTTTTTCTTATCAACTTATCGACTTCAATGGCAATAAAACTTGGGAAGAAGCATAGCAAAATCAAAGGCCACCACTCTATTGGGAAAGGGGCGCTGCGGAAAAGTTCGTTTGCTTGAGGAATAAAGGTGGGAATGAGACGAATCAAAACACTTAACATAATGCCTCCCAAAAGCCACTTGTTGCTAAAAAAACTAAACGAAAAAACAGAATCATGAATCGAACGAGCCGAAATGACATAACCAAAATGCGCCAACAAGATAGCCCAAAAAGCAGCAGTCTGTGCTTGTGTGATAAGAAGTGTATCGACAAGCTCTCCATTGACAACTGCTGGTGAACCAAAGTGGTAATAGATAAAAAACCCAGGAAGCGAGATAGCAAATCCCATAATCACAACACGCTCAATAAAGAGTCGATCAATGATAGGCGTATCGGCTTTGCGTGGAGGATTATCAAGTAACCTTTTCTCTTTTTGTTCCATCATCAAAGGCAAAGTGAGCAAAACCGAATCGAGTAGATTAATCCAAAGAATCTGTACGGGTTCAAGCACAAAACGCACACCAAACAATGGGATAAACGCCGCCAACACAATCGCACCCATAATAAGCAACGCTTGTGCGGCATTGGTGGGGAGTGTGTAGAGAATCGCTTTTTGTAGGTTTGTCCAAACGTGTCGTCCCTCTTCGACGGCATCGACTATTGTAGAGAAATTATCATCAGCTAACACCATATCGGAAGACTCTCGTGCTACCTCCGTACCCGTAATGCCCATTGAGATACCAATATCGGCTTGTTTGAGGGCGGGAGCGTCATTGACTCCATCGCCCGTCATTGCTACAATATGTCCATTTTTTTGCAACGCTTGCGCAATGTCACGTTTGTGTTGGGGTGCAACCCTTGCAAAGACGCAAACCTCTTCAACCAGTCGCTCTAAGGTGTCGCTATCAATCGTATCGAGTTGCGAACCTGTAATGGAACGTTGCGCTTCTATGCCCAATTTTTGGGCTACGGCTTTGGCTGTATCGGGATGATCGCCTGTGACCATGATGGTGCGAATACCCGCTCTTTTGCACTGTTCGACCGCTTTGATAGCTGCAGGTTTTGGAGGATCTATCATGCCTTGAAGCCCAACAAATGTAAGTCCCTCAATATCCTCATGGGTAAGGTTTGAGCAATCACTGCCTACTCGCTTAAAAGCAAATCCGAGTGTTCGCAACGCCTCTGCGGCAAAAGAGCCTGCTTGGGTCAATACCATCTCTTTGTCCAGTGGGGCGTTTTTGCCCTGTGCGTCGTACGCATACTTGCACATTCCCAATACCACTTCGGGTGCACCTTTGACAAAAATATATCTTTCGCCATTGAGTCGTACCAATACCGCCATAAATTTTGTTGCGCTATCAAAGGGAATCTCTAGGAGGCGATGAGCATCCTCTTTGGCGATACCTGCTTTGTAGGCTGAGACTTTGAGTGCTGCTTCGGTGGGGTCACCGACAATACCGCCTTGCGCATTGATATGCGAGTTGTTGCAGTGAAAACCAATCTCAAGCATACGGTAGAGTGCGGGAGTGGCTTTGGGGGAAACGACTCTCCCATCTATAGAGAACTCCCCCGCAGTATCATACCCAACCCCCGAAACATTAAAACTCTCTCGTGCTGCATAGGCATGCGTGACGGTCATGCGGTTTTGTGTGAGTGTGCCTGTCTTGTCTGAACAAATCACACTCACCGCACCCAAAGTCTCAGCAGCGCTCAAATGACGAATGAGAGCCTTGCGTGATGCCATCATCGTTCCCGAAACGGCAAGAATAGCTGTGATAAGTGCAGGAAGCATCTCGGGTATGGCAGCTACTACCAGCGATACTGCACCCAAAAAGCTGTAGCTCATTTCGTATCCTATATAGATACCATAAAGGAAGTTGAAGAGTCCCACAACTACAATTGCTTTGATGAGTGTGTGGATAAATTGAGTCATTTTGCGTTGCAGCGGTGTAGTCCCAGAGTCTGCGGTTTGTACCATATTGGCAATGCGTCCAAATGCGGTACGACCGCCACTCTCCACCACTACGCCGTGTGCCGTACCGCTTGTGAGATAAGTACCCGAAAAACCCATATTGTATTGATCGCCAGATACCGCATGGTCGGTGTTGATAACCCCTAAAGTTTTTTCTACAGGTACCGACTCTCCCGTCAATGAGGACTCATCCACATGGGCATTGCTTAGCTCAATGAAGCGAATATCAGCAGGAATCTTATCGCCGCTTTCAAGTACCACAATATCCCCAGGTACTAGATTGGATGAGGGTATGCGTTCGATATTGCCGTTGCGTATTACCATGCACTCCGATACCATCATATTGCGTAGGGCTTCAAGTGCACCTTGTGCTTTTCCCTCTTGGACAAATCCCAAAACGGCGTTGAGTATGACAACCGAAACTATCACAATGGTATCGGGTAGCATAGGACTTCCAAATAGCGTCAGCGTCCCTGTAACCGATGCGGTTAGGAGCAAAATTATCACCATTGGGTCTTTGAACTGCTCAAGAAAGCGAACCCATGCGGGTGTTTTGCTAAATACAATTTCATTCTTGCCGTACTCTTGTTGGCGATTTTGAACCTCTTTTGCATCCAAACCTTGTTTAGCGTCCACGTTGAGTTGTGCCAAAACTTCATCTACGGTGAGTTGGTGCCAGTACATTGCATCTCCTTTGATTGTTTGTAATCGCAAATACTATGGATTGCTTCGTGCCTCGCAATGACCGTCATTGGCAACATTGTGAAGCAATCTAAAATAGAGTTTTGAGAGGTTTTCTTAAGATATTAACGCATGGCTCTTTTGAACTCTATCCATTGGGCGACTTTGGCGATAGTGGTTTCGTCGTGAATGTTGAGTTCTAAGATATCGACATTGGGTTTGAGTTTGCGAGCCTCTTGTTTTTGGGTCTCCATATCGTAGTCAAAATAGGGCAAAAGGTCGGTTTTGGTAATAAGTATCAAGTCGGCTTGACGAAACATTACGGGGTATTTGGCTATTTTGTCGTTGCCCTCGGGGACACTTACGAGTACGATATTGAGATGCGTCCCCACGTCGTAGGAGGCAGGGCAGACCAAATTGCCCACATTTTCGACAAAACAGACATCAAGTTGCTCCAAAGGCATGGCGTGTAATCCTTTGTGTACCATAAAAGCATCAAGGTGACAGGCACTGCCCGTTTGGATTTGATAGGCGGGTATTCCGTGGGCTTTGAGTCTATCGGCATCACGACTCGTCTCCAAATCCCCCTCAATCACTCCAAATCTAAACGATACCTTGTTGGCAAACTTTTCAAGCAACGCCGTTTTTCCGCTTCCAGGGCTTGACATAAGATTGATAGCCAATACGCCGTGTTTGTCAAAATGCGCTCGATTGTGTCCTGCTTCGTGGTCGTTTTGTTTGAGTATCTTTTCAATGACATTGAGCGTCTTTTTATCATTGAGTTGAGGGTTGGCGTGGAGATTGTGCAATCTCTCATCCTCATGGTGGTGGTGATTCTCCTCGTGAGGGGTTAGGCTGCATCCGCAATCTTGACACATTTTTTGCTCCTTGTAAGAATATACAAACATTATACCATAAATCAAAGAGTCAAATTTTAAGAGAAATTCCAATATGATTAGAAACAATAGATTAAAAAGCAGGTTAAGCCATGAAGATAGAACAATTTACAAACCAAACCCTTTTGTTTTTGGGTAAAAGTGAGCTATTTAGCGACAAAGAGATTATCACCTTTTTGACTCCCAAGGGTATCGCTTTTAGTCGTAGCTATGAGGGGCAAAAGCATATTGTAGCCCATCGCACCATCAACCCTCTTGAGGAGGATATATCCCATAGAGCCTATGAAATGGGAGCGACTTTTTATACCATGGAGGCGTTTGAAAAAGCCATGAGCGGTATGCTTGATACCAACGCTCTTCTAATGAGCATCAAACTAAGCCATGACAATGAACGCCTAAGACGTATGTTGCTCAATGAACACTTAAGCGATGAACTCTATCTTAAATTGCTCAATCTCTATCAATGGGAGGAGGAGAGCTTTGGCGATAGTTCCAACGATAGGGATGTGCTTATGGCGACACTCAAACGCTTTTTAAATCTCAATTTCAACGAAACCGACCTCTATTTCTCACCGCTTTCGCTTCTCAAACTTGCCAAAGAGAGCGATAATATAGAGCTACTTTTGGCTATGATAGATTTCCCCGATGTAAGCTTTTTGCAAAAAAACAAAACCCGTATCACTCTCCAAGAAGCCCTAGCCCAAAGCCCTCACATCAACCGCAAAATGACCAAAAAACTCCTAAGTTTGAGAGATGATGCAACGGAGTTTTTTATCGCTTCCAATGAAACCGTGGAGCTTGATATTCTCAAAACCCTCTACGGTAAATCCAAAAGCATCAACCAAGCACTCGCCTCCAATCGTGCTATCGATGATGAGCTGTTTGAAAAACTCCTCGATGAGTATGCCATACTGCTCCAATATCAACCCATAACCATGAAGCGTTACGCCATGGCTCAAACGTTGCCCCATGCCCATGCCCTTATCGCTACCAATCACGCCTTAGATGATGCCGTAATAGAAGAGCTTTTTGCAAATGCTCAGGCGACGCTTATGCCTGTTTTGTTGCTCAATCCTAGACTCAACCAAAGCTTCATCGAGCGACTCTATCGCACGAACAACCCCGATTTATACCCCGCTATCGCCCGACATCCCAATACCCCCATCGAGACTCTTCAAGCCCTCTATGAGCGTGATATTTATGCAGTTACACTCGCTCTCGCCGCCAATCCAAGCACACCTATAGAGATACTCCAAGCACTCTACCGTGAGGATTTTGAACTCCACAAAGCCCTAGCCTCCAACCCCTCCACGCCATTAGGGATTCTCAATATCCTCAAAATCGATACAAGATTGAGAAATGAACTCACCCATAATAAGACCTTTACTGATGGCATCATCAAATCGCAGGGGCTTTATTGGTAGGTAGCTTTGCAAATAATTGACCTTATGCACTTAAAAATACCCCATTGTAATACTTTTTTAGTTGTAGGTTCGGCTGTAGCCGAACATTTGGAGGCTTGAATGCTTAAAACTCGGCTAAAGCCGAGGCTACCAACGCCCTTAAATATATTTGGCTATAATACTCCAACTTTTTAAGGGGCAATCTATGGTGGATAAAAAGATAGATATTGGCAAAGATAATAGCGGTATAGCTAATAGTGGGGATAACAACACCATCCAACAAACCAACCATATTAATAAGAAGTACTTTTTAAAAGCCAGTAATCTTACGATTGTAGGGGTTGGGCTTTTGGTTGTGGTGGGTATAACGCTGTCGGTATCCAATAGTGGTATCAATAGAAGCTTTAATAATATCAGCGATAGTAATATTACCATCATAAACAATAAAGGGATTGATAAAGATACATTTGATTCTATTTTGACCGATTATCGTACACAGATAAAAGAGCTTAAAACTGCTCTAAAAAGTGCAAATTCCTCTCAATCCAAAGCCAAGATTGCCCAAGAGTTGGCAAAACTCGAACAAGATTATCAAATCAAACAAGAAGAGATTGCCAAAGCCCAAAAGACACTGGAGAGCTTATCGTTTGCTATCACCAAAAAAGCCAATGAAGTATATAAAAAAGAGGGAATTAATAAAGCCATAGAGTATCTGCAAAAGATAGATGAAAGCAATCAAAAAAAGATATTGGATAAAAGTATGCAGGAGTTTGCCCAAAAATACAAACTCCAAGCCGAGCTACTGATTACCAAAAACCGCTACGATGAAGCCAAAGAGGCATATAGGCAGATGACCCAATACGATAGAAGCTTTGATGCACTCTTTGAATACGCACTCTTTTTACAAAAACAAAACCACTTTAGAGAAGCAATCAAAGGGTATGAAAATCTACTCGATTTAGAGCTTAGTCAAAAAGATAGAGCTATGACCCTCAACAACCTAGCCGTTCTCTACAAAGCCCAAAACCAACACCAAGAAGCCCTCAAAGCCTACCAAGAGGCACTTAGTATCCGTAGAGACCTAGCCCAAGCCAACCCCTCGGTTTATAATCCTTATGTTGCTAATATCCTCAACAACCTAGCCAATCTCTACCAAGTCCAAAACCAAAACCAAAAAGCCCTCCAAGCCTACCAAGAGGCACTAACGCTCTATAGAGACCTAGCCCAAGCCAACCCCTCGGTTTATAATCCTTATGTTGCAAGAACTCTCAACAACCTAGCCGTTCTCTACAAAGCCCAAAACCAAAACAAAGAAGCCCTCCAAGCCTACCAAGAGGCACTAAATATCCGTAGAGACCTAGCCCAAACTAATCCAAGGGCGTATGAGCTTTATTATGCAAAGATTTTAATCATTGGGGTTGATGATTTAAAGCAAGATAAAAAAGGATTAGAAGAAGCCAAAAAGATTGTCACTCAAAAGCACTATCGAGATGTTTATCTAGCTCAACAACTTTTGAAGTGGATAGAGAGGATTGAGAAGCGATAGTGTGACACGGTCACACCGACGGATGCAAGAGATGTTGTGAAGCTGTAGGTGCGACCATGTCGCACAAAATGTTTTGGAATTGGAAAAATGGTACAATTTGGGCATGGTGGTGTGTGACACGGTCACATCTACGGGTAGATCTCCTCCTCTGATAGGCATTTCACCTGGAATGAGAGGGAAGCGAACTCACCCACAATAAGAGCTTTACCGATAGCATCATCAAATCGCAGGGGTTTATTGGTAGCTTTTAATGCAACAATTGTTATACTTTCCCTCGTTTATCAACTGCAAAAGTGCAAAAAGAGTCTAAAAAGGATACACCATGAACAAAATTCACACCACACTCACGCAAGTCGTGGAGGATATACAAGCTTTTTACGATCCCAAAACCCACCATTTTTTGACGCTCAATGGAGTGGGCATGGATGCACAGTGTGTGGAGGTTCAATGGATATTTACACGCTACGACAAAGACGAGACAACCCTTTTTTATACTCTCGTACACGAAGATGAGACTATCCCCTCTATCGCCTCCATTATCCCCAGTGCCACGATTTCGCAAAGAGAACTTGTGGATATGTTTGGTATCGCCGTAGAGGGAAGCCCAAAAGGTCTCTATCTCGATGAAGATTCGCTTCAAAAGCCACTAAGTTTGGGTTGTGCGATTTGATGCAATGGCTTAATTTTTTATTGGGTATTGTGGTGGTTGAGATTGCTACGATTATTTTTGTATTGCTTTACGGTGATGATTTGGCTCAAAACGATACGCTTCGTTTGGCTATGCCGTTGCTTTTTGTTGCTTTGCTTGTTGCCTTTTGGTTTCGTTGGCTTTGTGCTTATAGCTCCAAAGAGGCTCAGGAGAAGATCAAAGAGAAGTTTTTGAAAGAGCGTGAAAATCTCAAAGTAAACGCCCAAAAGTCCCAAACCAAAATCATCAAACAAGCCCAACAAGATATCGCCCGTGAAGCCAAAATAACCCATGCCAAAGCCAACTTCAAACTCGGTATGGCGTTTGCGGGTGTGATAGCCGTGGGCGGACTCTTTTTTGTAGCCCAGATGTTTACTGTAGGACTTATGATGCTAAGCAGTGGCGGAGGAGCCATAGGCGGATATTGGCTACGCAATCGACAAATCGCCCACAAAAACACCAAAACACTTGAAGCGCAAATTGTCAAAGTTGATTAAGCCATCATTAACCCAAAAATAAGTATCTATATACTACTATACAGATAGCCAAAAGAAGGAGTTTATTATGATGGAATTGGGCATTTCCCAAGCACAAGCACAATTTACAAAGATATTAAATCAGAGAGTTTGCATAGTAGATAAAAAAGCACATCTAAAAAAAGCCGTTATTTTGCCTTATGAAGAGTATGAAAAACTCATACAACAAACTACACAAAAAGAGGATTTAGAAGTAGGAACTTTTAATCAATTCATTGGAATACTTGATAATAATTTTGCAACCCAAGATGAAAGATATAGGGCAATTAGCAAATGAAAATATTTGTTAAACTTTATCAAGTAGCGATTTTATAGCAAAATATCTCTACTAAACATTGATATTTACAAAGTATTCAAGAGTCAAAATGAAGTTGGTTTATCTTTGACTGTGATATTTTTCATACGAGTATGCCCCGATTTATTTCTTGATACCACAAACAATTTCTGCTCCTCATCATTCAAATCAATCCTATCCAAAATAGCAGGATTATGCGTCGTTAGGAATATTTGCTTATCGTATTTTTTTGCTAAATCACAAATAATAGTCATAAATAGATTTAAAGTTTTGAATGTGTATGCTTTCTATCATCTCTTCACTTTGTGTCATTGATTTGCGTATATCTTAGCATATTTATATTGAAAATTGTGTTAATACTCGCATCAACCGTCTTGCATTTTGTAAATCCTTGTGCGTTCTTTGGAGGAGGGGATGTCGAGGAGTTTGCGGTATTTGGTGATGGTTCGACGTACCATGTTCATGCCGTAGCGTTGCATGACTTTATCGACTAGCTCTTGATCGGTGAGGGGCTGAGCGTGGTTTTCGTTTTCTATCAATGAGGTGATGTAGTTTTTGATTTCCGAAGAGGAGAGGTCTTTGGAGACGGCATTGGTGAAAAAAGAACGCAACGCAAATGTCCCACGTTCGCATTTGATGTATTTGTTGGATACCGCACGGCTAATAGTCGATTCTTCAAACCCAAGCTCATGCGCTACTTGTGCCATGGTGAGCGGTTTAAGCTCTGAACCTAGAAAAAAATTCAACTGCTTTTCGACAATAGTAAGGACAAGTTTGTAGAGTGTCGCTTTGCGTAGTTCGAGTAGATTGACCAAATCTTTTGCCTCTTTTATCTTCTCTTTGACCTCCATGTTGCCG
Organism: Sulfurovum sp.; assembly: GCA_020721815.1. Lineage (GTDB taxonomy): Bacteria > Campylobacterota > Campylobacteria > Campylobacterales > Sulfurovaceae > FS08-3. The sequence continues at coordinate 9,051 of DYMA01000079.1, forward strand.
TTTTGGAAGGGTTGAGCTACGATAATATCGGGGCAGTAGTCGTTGTTGATACGGATTTTGATATCCTCTTCTATATCCACAAAAAAATCGGGGATGACATAGGGCATATCGCCTAGGTAATTGACCGCTGGAGGCGAGTTGAAACGTTTGAGTAGCTCTTTTGCCTCTCCAAAGAGATGGTGGGTGTGGTATTTGTCAATAGTTTTGATATTTTTAATCATCACACGCATAAAGCTATCGAGTTGGCTATCGATATTCATGGAATTGAGTTGAAACAAAAAGGACTCCACCATATCTTTTGCCCCCACGCCATAGGGTTCGATGTAGGCAAAACGTTGGCGGATGTTTTCTACAAACTCTTTGGTGGTGTTGCATTGAATGGCAATTTTCTCTACATCGCCCTCAAAATAGCCCTCATTGAAGATAAAAAAGAGTATCTCATGTGCTACTTGTTGCGATTTTGTCGTAGGGAAAAGTTCGCTATCAATCTCTCGTTCGATTTTGTCGTAGAGTGACTCTTGATAGATGGAGCTATTTTCAATAAAAGCACGTTTGTTATCCTCTTCACCTCCCCAACTACCGCTTGATTCAAAGTGTGATTGACACTCCACAAAAGGATTGGAGTAGCTGTACTCTTTGAAGAGGGTATCGAGTTCTTGAATGGGTGCTTGTAAAATAGGCAACCAAAGCTTAAGCGACAGTTTTAAGGTTTGTTTTTGTTTAAGGTTAATGTTTATATTTGCCATAATGGGTATTATAATGGGCTATTGTTGTTTTTTATACCATTTGTATGTATAAAAAATAGACAATTCACGCATTCCCTGCTCAAAAACCGCCGATTTCCTCTTGTTTTGAGAGGAGAGGGGAGGGGAGGGGAGAAAAAATAGCCTGTTGGGTTTAGGGGACTGTGCTTGTTTTGATAATCTCTCCAATCAAATTATCCGTGCTTACTTTGGATGCCAAAGCATGATAGCTTAGTCCAATGCGGTGACGCAATACGGGGTATGCCATTTGGGCTACCTCTAGGGGAGAGACGAAATCTTGACGGTTAAAAAAGGCTTTGGCTTTGGAGGCTTTGTAGAGGTCGATTGAGGCTCTAGGCGAGGCTCCGTAGCTAATATTCTCGTTGGGTTCTCTTGTGGCTCGAACCAGACGAAGGATATACTTTTCAACTTCTGGGTCAATATG
>DYMA01000080.1 GCA_020721815.1 Sulfurovum sp.
AATTGATGATTTGTGCTTAATATCTCATGGGCGTTGCTCACTACGATAATATTGGGATTGTTATCAAAGAGAATATTGAGATACTCCCTGTTTTTGTTGCGAATACGCTCTAAGCTTTTTCGTTTGCTAATATCTTGATGCGTTCCCGATAGACGCAAGGCAACCCCCTCTTTGTCCCTCTCAACCACCGCACCCGATGCCTCAACCCAAACATACTCTCCATTTTTGTCCATCAAACGATACTCTACGTTAAAATGCACATCCTCGTCAATTGCTTTTGTGATTTTGGGCATAATGTGTGATTTGTCGATAGGATGGAGACGATTGAGCAAATCTTTGATGGTATTGGTAGCGCTGCCTCGTTGGAGTTTCAACATCTCTAGCCAACGCTCATTGACGTAATACTTATCGGTCGTAAGCTCCCAATCCCAATAGCCTACATTGGAGCCATCAATGACATTGGAGAGCTTTTTGTTGTAGCGTTGGAGTTCACCGTTGAGGTGATCTAGCTTTTGCGTTTGGGCTTTGATTTTTTTATCAAGAAGTTGGTTTATTTTGGTTACCTCTTCGTGTTTTTTAAGCCATTTGTAAAGGACTATTATAAAGAGTGACCAAAAAATCAAAGCCAAAAACGTCATACCGTAGAGACTCTTTTTGGAGTCGCTTAGCACATCAAAGTAGTGCGAAGCATCAAGAGTAATGGCAATACCCCCACGCAAATCGCCCACTTGGTAGCCTTGGTGAGCGTGACACTTTAAACACGCCTGTGCTACACGCAATCCGCCAACAAAACGCAACTTTTTTTGACCCTCAAAGAACTTGTAGGCAAACTCCTCTTGTTTTTGTTTTTCCAAATACTCAAGCCCCTCTTTAAAAAATCCTTCGGCTTGATTGTCAGGATTGATGGGAAGATTGCTCACGATTGCAAAACGCATCGTCTTGGACTCAAGAAGCTCCGAGAGTTGTCTTGTCATCCATGCGGGATTGATTTTGACCAATCTTTGATTGTGAATATCTTTTAATGTATTGTCGATTAGATAAGGATTGGGAGTGAGATTGGGATTATCGCTGTAGATATTGCCGTATTTTGCGTTCCACATTCGAGCATTTTTGATATTGATAAAGTGCACATTGGCGTTATCCACCAAAGAAGCTCTCTCTTTTTGGATAGTTTTGTGGGTGCTGGTGTACAAATAGATAATAAAAAACACAAACACAATTGACACTATCAGTGCCAAAAAATAAAACTTCCTATTCACCATCAAACCTTAACTCTATTGTATGGTATATTATAACTTTTTGATGCTTATTTCATAGTGTTATTGCATCCCAAAATCAAACAATTGGCTATTTGTTTATATAATGGAAATTTATACATTTGACAAAGAACCTATTTTGCACTACAATTGTATCTACAAAATAAAATAAATAGGGTCAAAAATGAAACAAGCTATCAATATACGACTTGAAAAGGAGATTGTTCAAAACCTTGATGAATATGCTTTGGAACTCAATAAAACAAGGACACATTTAATTGAAAAAGCTATCGAATTGTACTTTGATAAGCTAGATGAGATGATTGCTGACAAAAGGATTGACGACCTCAAAAGTGGCAAGACCAAAGCTGTATCGCTTGAAGAGGTTTTTAAATCGGTTGGACTCAATGTTTAATGTAGCTTTCGACCCCGAAGCACAAAAAGAGTTTTTAAAGCTAGATACTCAAGCACAAAATTTAATTGCTACAAAAATTTTGGATTTGAAAAATGGAAATTTTGCAACCGATAAATCACTCAAAGGGAAACATAAAGGAAAATTCCGCAAAAGAGCTGGAGATTATAGGATTATTTATCTCAAAGAAAATAGTCTCTTGCTTATCACACTGATTAGAATAGCACATAGAAAAGAGGTGTATTAATGTATGAGATTTTTCTCACTCCACGACATATTCAATTTATCGTTCGTACTGAGCTCTGAGCTTGTCGAAGAGTCGAAGTACATCAAACCCAAGACCCTTCGACTCTTCGACAAGCTCAGAGTGAACGGATACGATATTTTTTACTCTGTCGTGGAGTAAGGAGATTTTTCAATGCAGATTTTATGCACAAAAGTAACTACTAAAAGACATCCTTCAGGTTAATTTAATATTATTTTGCTATAATTCCCTTCCCTAAAGTATTGACAACTCCCTTTGAGGGATGAAATGAGTTGTGAATACTTTAGCATATTTAAACAAAGGAAAAACAATGACAGTCATTAGATTAACCCGAATGGGACGCAAAAAGAAGCCCTTTTACAGAATCGTCGTAACCGATAGTCGAAAGAGACGCGATAGCGGTTGGATTGAATCCATTGGATACTACAACCCTATTTCAGCCCAAAAAGATCTTGTCATCGATAGAGAGAGACTAACATACTGGACGGGTGTAGGTGCAAAGATGAGTCCAACCGTTTCACGACTAGCTAGTAAATAAGAGTCCTTATGGTAGAAGAGTTTATCGCCTCCTATGCAAGGTTACTCGTCAGTAACCCTCAAAGCATCCGTGTAGATGTCGAAAATATCGATAATGCTCTTGATGAGATTACCATTTACGCATCAAGTGAAGATATTGGTAAGCTTATTGGCAAAGAGGGGCGAATGATAAATTCTATCAAAACCTTTATCTCAGGATGCAAAGCAAAAGGTGGCAAAAACTACTGCATTAATGTGAAGCCTCTTTAGATGCTTTCAGCAGCAAGCCATCAATTTTTTATCGCCCAAATAGGCAAAACACACGGACTATGGGGTGATCTCAAAATCCACTTTCATACCGACTTCCCAGAGCAATTTCAAATAGGTAAATCCTTCGAGAGCGATAGGGGCAAACTTCAAGTGGCTCGTATTGATTTGGAAAAGGGATTGGTTAGTTTTGTAGGATACGGCGATATTGACAGTGCCAAACGCCTTACCAACACCAAGATTTACACCTCGCTTGAAGAGACCCAAAAGAGCTGTGACCTTCAAGAGGGGCAGTACTTTTGGTTTGATATTATCGGTGCTACACTCTATGATGGTGAGGAAGCATTGGGAGTAGTTGAGGATATACAACGCATACTTGCTACAGACTATCTTCAAATTCATACCGACTCAACTTTGATAGAAAAAGGCTTAGCCAAAAGTTTCCTAATTCCCTATATCGATCGTTATATTCTTAGTGTCGATAAAGATGCAAAAAAAATAGTGACCAAAGATACCAAAGATATATTAGAAGCGAGTTAAAGCAGCTTCACAATCAACTTTTGACTCACTCCACGACATATTCAATTTATCGTTCGTACTGAGCTTGTCGAAGTACATCAAACGCAAGACCCTTCGACCCTTCGACCCTTCGACAAGCTCAGAGCTCAGGGTGAACGGATACGATATTTTTTACTCTGTCGTGGAGTAAGAACTTTTGATAAGAATAACCTCATCGCTTATCTACTATCTTATTACCTTATGCCTTTTCAAACTACTCTTTGAAGCTCAATATCAGGGGCATAAAATCCTTTGTCGTTGCTCAAAATCAAATCGCATACCATCTCTTTGGCACAGATATATTGAAGTATATCTTCTAAATCTTTATGCCCACTGGCTTTAGCAACCCTGATAGCTTCATGGATAATATTAGCATCAATAGGGATAATCTCAACAAAGCTTGTAATAGCTTCAAGTTGAGCAATGACTTTACTAAATTCATTGTGTTTAGCTGCTGCATAATAGAACGTAGTAAAAATATCGCAACTTGTATAGAGCCTATCACCGTTAGCCAAATGGGTGGTGAGCCGCTCTTTGGTGATGGCAACCCTATCTCTTTTAGCATCAATAAGGTCTAAAATAATATTGGCATCCAAAAAAAGCTTTTGCATCGGTTATGCCATTTCGCTTTTGATACTTTGATAATCTTTGCCACCTAAATCAATAGCTTCAATTGATTGGAGGGCTTGAATTTTTTTTTCAATAGCTTGTTGTTGGTTTTGGGTTAGCATCTCTTGGTATTTATCGTACGCTATAATGACTGCAAAAGGCTTATCTCTTTTGGTGACAATAATATCCTCCTCATTTAGATGCGAAAGAATATGCGTTTGTTGTTTGAGTTGGGTTGCTGTAATGTTCATTTATAAGCCTTTTGTCTATTTGTACAATTATATAACTCTTTGGTCACTATGTCAATAGCCAATTTTCGCTATAATAAGACATTTTTTTAAGGCTCAACTCATGCGTTTTAGTTTTGTAACACTTTTTCAAAATATTATTGAGGGCTACTTTGGTGATTCGATTTTGGCTCGTGCGGTTGAGGGTGGGCAGATTTCGATAGATTTTTACAATCCTCGTGATGTCACTACCGATAAACATCATCGGGTTGATGCGCGCATGGTGGGGGGAGGAGCGGGGATGCTTATGGCTCCTCAGCCGCTTTTTGATACTTTTGACAACATTTTATCTCTCTCTCCCCATGCCCATATTATCTTTTGCTCTCCTGTTGGCAAACCTTTTAGGCAGCACGATGCCAAACGTTTGGCGAAAAAAGAGCATATTGTACTTGTGAGCGGTCGCTATGAGGGGATTGATGAGCGGGTGATTGAGAAGTATGCCGATGAGATATTTTCGATTGGAGATTATATTCTTACGGGCGGAGAGTTGGCGAGTATGGTGCTGTGCGATGCTATCAGTCGCAACGTCGAGGGAGTATTGGGCAATAGCGACTCTTTGGCGATTGAGAGCTACGAAGAGGGGCTTTTGGAGGCACCTGCCTTCACAAAACCTCTTATTTATGAGAACTACTCTAGTATTTTAGAATATTCTAAGGGAAATCATAGTAAAATTACAGACTTAAAAAATCGACTATCTAGGGCAAAAACGCAATATTTTCGTCCTGACCTATACAATATAGTCAAACAAAAGGCAAACGATGAGAAATAAATATATTGAAAACTTTGAAAACGCTCAAATGGAGAGCAAAAATATTCCAGAGTTTAGAGCAGGTGATACGCTTAGAGTAGGTGTAATGATCAAAGAGGGTGATAAGCAAAGAGTTCAAAACTTTGAGGGTCTTTGTATCTCTCTTCGAGGCGAAGGTACAGGCAAAACCTTTATGGTACGAAAAGTAGGTGCTAACGGTGTAGGCGTTGAGAGAATTTTTCCTATCTACTCCGATAGTATTCAATTTATCGAGGTTCTTAGAAGAGGACGTGTAAGACGTGCCAAACTCTTCTATCTTCGAGATCTCAAAGGTAAAGCAGCGAGAATCAAAGAGCTACGAAGAAAATAGTCTTCACTTTATGAGGGTTTACCTCATAAAGTACTCCAAACCATTACAAAATCTCACAACTCAACACCCAATCTATAAATAACTTTCGATAAAATTTCAATCATAGAACACATTAGGATAATCATGTACTTTGTTCGTCAATTTTTCAATAAAATACTCTATGTATTGCAACTGGTTTTGATTTTGCTTTTTATCATCTTTGAAGAGATTATTTGGGAAGGGATTGCGCAACCTATCTACAACTATTTTCATGCGCTCAATCTCGTGCAACGCCTTGAGGGTCATCTTGCCAAAGCAAACGCTTATGTGGCGTTGTTTATCTTTGTGGTGTTGCTTATGGTGGTTGAGGCTGCGGGGATTATCTCGGGGGTTTTGTTTGTCAATGGGCAACTGCTTGTAGGGGGATTTCTCTACATCGCCAAAATTCCACTCGCTGCTTTTACCTTTTGGATATTTAAAGTGACCAAATTTAAGATGCTCTCATTTGGTTTTATGGCGGGGGCGTACAAACGTATCACCGCTTTTATGAAGTGGCTCAAATCGCTTCAAACCTATCAAGAGCTTATCGAAACACTCAAAAAAACCAAAGAGTGGCTCAAAAAAGCGTTCAAAGCCTTCAAGGAGCGTTTTTTTTCCCAAAAGAGCGGTTTTATGGAGCGATTTAAGCACCTCTATCGTGCTATCAAAAACAGTCTAAACAAATCCCAACCAAAGAGCGACCATGAGACGAACCCGACTCAAACCAAAGAGTAACAAAGCTCTCTATATCGCCTTGGGGGTAGCGGTACTCTTTGCTATTCCTCTGCTTTTTGAGCAAAGCCGTACGTTTGTGGTTGCTTTGGTGGTACGCTCCTTTTTCTTTGTCAAAAAACACATTGTTTCGTTTGTCGTCTCTTTTTTTCTTATCAACGGCAAGTTTATTGTATTGGCATTTATGAAAAAAATTGCCCTACTTACCACGGTGGGGCTAGGCAAACGCTATGTGACTGAAAAGATTATTATTTACAATTTCAAAAAACACTTTTTGCGTCATCTCAAAGATGAAATGGCCATCATCAAAACCTATTTTATCCATCTTTTCAAACGCTCCCCTATCATGCAAAAGGTCATTGCCCTCTTTGCCTTTATCGCTTCGCTTAGTGTTGTGACCAAATTTATGGGTCTTTTTTTGGCGTTTAAGGTACTATTGGCACGAATGTGGAGCTTTTTGTTGGCGGTGTTTCTCAAAATCGGGGCGACTACGGCGTACTTTTTTAACGACTATCTATGGAATAGCTTTATTGCTCCCTTGATAGAAATCCTTATCTTCTCGTGGCTTATTGAGTTGCTTGAAAAAATCCCTACTTTTAAGCGTTGGTTTGCCAAAATTTACGATATTCTTTTGGTGGTCTTTAAGGCATTTGAGAGCGTTTTGGAGCGATTTTTGCATCTACCCATCAAGCACCTTTTGGCTATTTTGGTGCGTAAAATACAGCGTAAAATTCGCAAACTTACCAATACACAAATCAAATCAAGCCATCAAGCCATACTCCAACGAAGAGCCAACCGTATCAATTTGCACCAAATCATCATTAAAAAGCGAAAAATCTACTGGCAATCGCTCACACAACCCTACACCAACCCCTCTATTATCCAAAAAATAGCCCGTAAACGCAACCAAAATATAAGCATTTACCAAAAAATCAAACAAAACAAAAAAGGTAAAGCAACGCTCAATAGAACCAACCCCATCAATGCTTAGCGTGGAAATCTACCGCCTTGCATTTGAGCCATAATATCTTGCATTTGTCGCATACCGTTTTTACCTGAGAGTTTTTTTGCCATTTTGGAAGCGTTTTTAAACTGTTTCATAATGCGATTGACTTGTACTTGCCCCAATCCTGCTCCCGTGGCGATACGGCGTTTGCGAGAGTTGTTGAGCAAATCGGGATTTTCACGCTCTTTGGGGGTCATGGAGGATATCATCGCTTTGATAGATTTGACTTCGGAGGAGCTGTCAAAATCCATATCGCCTAGCTGTTTGGCTATACCGCTCATGCCTGGTATCATGCTAAGCATCGATTTCATAGAGCCTATCTTTTTCATCTGCTCCATTTGATTGAGGAAGTCATTGAAGTTAAACTCCCCTTTTTTGATCTTTGCGGTAATCTTCTTCGCCTCTTTTTCGTCGATAATCGCAACGGTCTTTTCGGCAAGTGATTCAATATCTCCCGCACCCATGAGTCGCTTGACGATTCTATCGGGGAGAAACTGATCCAAATCGGGCATCTTTTCGCCCGAACCAATAAAACGTAACGGTACACCCACTTGTTTGGCAAGTCCTAGAGCCACGCCCCCTTTGCTATCGCCATCAAACTTACTAAGCACTACTCCTGTAATACCAATTTGCTCTTTGAAGCTCGTAGCGGTACGAATAGCATCTTGCCCCGTCATGGCATCGGCGACGTAAAAGAGCTCGTCGGGGGAAGCAATTGCCTTGATGGAGGCTAGTTCACGCATAAGGGCATCATCGATTGCCAAACGTCCTGCGGTATCAATAAGTACGACATCGTAAAGCTCTTTTTGGGCTTTTTGGAGTGCCTCTTTGATAAGTTCTTGGGGCTTTTTGGCTTCATCGGCTACGAGTGCGACATCAATTTGAGCGGTGATTTGACGCAACTGCTCAACAGCTGCGAGCCTTTGAAGGTCGGCGGCGACAACGAGTACCTTTTTTTTCTTTTGCTCTTTGAGAAAGTAGGCAAGTTTTCCCGTAGTGGTCGTCTTTCCACTCCCTTGCAAACCAATCATCAAAACAACCGTTGGAGGTTGAGGAGCAAAAACAAATCCTTGATTGCCATGCACGGTGAGAATATCGACTAGCTCATCGTGAAGTGCTTTGAGGAATTGATCTTTGCCAATCCCCACTTTTTTGGTTTCAATCTCTACAACACTGAGCAAATCTTTGACGATTTTATGATGCACATCGGCTTTGAGCAACGATTTTTTGAGCTCTCCTAGAGCCTTTTTCAAGGCTTTTTCATCATCTTGAAAACGAATTTTACTTATGGCGTTTTTAAAACTATCCGTTAAGGTATCAAACATACAAACTCCCTCTCTATTAAAGATAAGATTTTACCTAAAAAATACTTAACTTCTCAATTTTGATTTTTTTTCATGCGAATGGTAAAACAAGCTCCCCCGTTGATATTTTTGGCTTCAATTTCGCCATTCATATTGGTCACAATCTCTTTGACGATACTCAATCCTATGCCCGTACCCTGCTCCCCTTTGGTGGTGTAGTAGTCTATAAAAATGCTCTCCATATCCTTTGAGGCAACTCCTCCTGCATAGTCTTGCACGGCGATTTCTATCGTTTGATTCTCTTGTGAGATGGTTATATCGATGTTTCGATTATCGGGACTATTGGCGACAATAGCATCTTTTGCGTTGTTGATGAGATTGAGAATGACTTGAGCAAATTCAGTCGGATAGCCGTAAACGGTATCTTCTTGAGCCTCTTTGAAGATAGCAAGAGCGATACTGTTTTTGTGGAGTACGGCACTGAGGATGCGTTGAACGCTTTGAATTTGTGTCGTGATGGAGTAGGCTACTTTTTCTTTGGAGGGTTTAAGGAAGTTTTTAAAATCCTCAACCGTTTGATTCATATACTGCACCTCAAGACCAATATGTTCAAGATACTCCTGCACCAAAGCATCTTTTTGACCAAAACACTCTTTGCAATCATTGGGTTTGGGCGTTTGCATCATCGATTGGATAGTGAGGTCGGCTATAAGCGTGGAGATGACATGAAGAGGTTGCTTCCACTGATGGGTAATAGCACCAATCATATTGCCCATCTCTGCCATTTTGGATTGTTGGCGGATAATGGACTCATTTTTGCGAATGATTTGGATTTGCTGGGCTACCATCTCTTCTAGCTCTTCTTCGTGTCGTCTTAGCTCCTCATTTTGTCTATCAAGTCTGCCAATAAAGCTCCTAAAGCCTCTATAGATAATCAACAAAATCAAAAGCGTCAAAAGAGCAATAACACCATACATCACCCAAAGATGTCTAACAACGGTATGATAGACGACTGTTACATCTTCTGCAATAATGATTTTGGCGATGGTAACATTTTGAAAATTTTTCATATCAAAGCTGTAGAGATTGTATATTTTATCTCCAAAGTTTACACCGTAGAGATTATTGAAAAGGTAGTCTTCTCTTTGAAGTTTTTGAGCCAAACAATTTTGACCGCCCATATTGCTGTATTGTAGGGCATACTCTCCAATAGAGAGTTGTTTGATTATGGGTGCATCACGGTGGAGATTAAGTGCATCTTTTTTGACAAAAATCATACCTTTTAGATTGTACGACTTTTTGAAACGATCCAAAATATAGTCGGGTCGTGCGCCAAACTCAACAGCACCAATGTAAGCATTGTGATAAAAAAGAGGAGCAAAGGAGCGATAAGCCAAATTGTAAACCCCCTTTTCAAATCCCACAAGAGGCTTTTGGTGGTGATGAATATGACGCAATGTCTCTCTTAGGGCTGAGATATTATCATCGTATTGGTCGGGATGATGCATACGCAAAAAGGAGTTGCCGTTGGGTAGATGGTAGTGGATAACGTTGGAACGAGCCTCATCTTCTTTGAGGCGTTCCCATACTGGGAGCGTGAGTTTGTAGAGTCTTTGACGGTCTCGCGTAGCCAATGCTTCCATAAAAACATCGGACTCTTTGATGTCACGCAATATACGATCATAAAAGAGCCGATAATCGTACAAAAGATGGTTGTAAAAAATCTCAATGTGGTTATAGGATTTCATTTGCATATAGTGATAACGTTGTTGCACGAAGCTATAAAAGTTTCTAATTAAAATAATTAAATGTCAAGTTTCACCACGTTGTACCATCCCCTTTAAAGCAATAGCATAAAA
>DYMA01000081.1 GCA_020721815.1 Sulfurovum sp.
CTATTGGTTGAAAGCTCATCAAGGATAAGCATGTATTTGCCCAACCTATGATTATCGTCTTGGGTAAGTTCTCTTAATCGTGTAATGATATAGGTAACAACATCTTTTTCATCTCTGCCCTTAAAATCACACAATATAGCTAATACCAACGCATCAGGACTGTCCATCTTTAGAAACTTTTCACAATCTATCGTGTGCATATCAATGATAGTATAACGAAATTTTAGATTATCTTCAACTATGCTATTTTTTGTAGCCTCGGCTTTAGCCGAGTTTTGGGCTTCCAATAACTCCAAATGTTCGGCTAAAGCCGAACCTACGATAAACTCTTACAATGGTCTCTTTGGTGGTTATGTCTTTTTTCATAATCCCTCTACCGTCCTAGAGCTTCTCCTCGCACATTTGGCGTAGTGCCTTATCCATCTTATCGACATCGGGGAGTATCACGTTGGCGACAAGATACAAATCCCCTTTGAGGGCGGTTTTGGGATTGGGGACTCCACCGCCTTGAATGCGAAATTTTTGTCCGTTTTTGGTATTTTTGGGGACTTTGAGCGAGACACTTTTGTGGGGCGTTTCGACCTCAATCTTGCCACCAAACCACGCCTCTTTTAAGGGAACATCAATGGTTTTGTAGAGATCATCGTTCTCTCTTTTGTACTCTTGGGAGGGAGCAATGTTGATTTGAAGCAACAAATCACCCATTTGCCCATTATGCGTTCGCCCCTTGCCTCGTACTCTAAGCGTTCCACCCTCTTTGATTCCTGCGGGTATGCGGATATCAAAGGCTTCGCCACCCGTACTAACTTGGTGTGTTCCGCCCAAAATTGAGGTCATAAAGGGGATGGTGATTTGGGCTTGAATATCAAGATTCATCCCAAAACCTCCGCCAAATCCACCTCGACTCCCAAAGCCTCCACCCGCACCAAACATCTCACGCAAAATATCGTTAATATCGACACCCGAACCCTGTCCTCTGGCAAAATCATGGAAGTTTTGTCCTCCAAACATACTATCACCAAACTGATCGTATTGAGCTTTTTTCTCTTTATCGCTTAGCACCTCATAGGCTGCATTGATCTCTTTGAACTTCTCTGAGGCCTCGGGTTCTTTGTTGATGTCGGGATGATATTTACGTGCAAGTTTTCGATACGCCTTTTTGATCTCGTCTGCACTGGCGTTTTCACTGATTTCTAAGGTTGCATACAAACTCTTTGCCATTTTTTTCTCTCTATTTAATAATATTTTCTTTTTTAACTGATGTTACGCAACCCTCTAAAGCTACACGCACAGCGGGAGAGTAGCAAGGTTTTACGAACTTTGGGTGCGTAAGGTCAGTTTTTAATGAAATTATATCAAAAAAGTTTAGTCTATGTCAATCAACTTAGCCAATACGTTACTGTAATTTTAATATGCTAAAATACGGGAATTATTTTTAATTTTACAAAGGAACTACCCTCTATGAAACTCTTTGGAACCGATGGGGTGCGGGGCAAAGCAGGTGAAAAAGTCTGCGCTCTAACCTCTATGAAACTCGCCATGGCAACGGGCATATATTTTAGAAAATTTGCCAAAACCAACAAGATTTTAGTGGGCAAAGATACCCGAACCAGTGGCTATATGGTCGAAAGTGCGATTGTTTCGGGACTTACAGCGGTAGGCTTTGATGTGATTCAAATAGGCCCCATGCCCACTCCTGCTGTAGCGTTTTTGACGCAATCAATGCGATGCGATGCGGGGATTATGATTAGTGCTTCGCACAACCCCTATTACGACAACGGCATTAAGTTTTTTGATGCACAAGGCAACAAACTCGATAGTGCAACCGAAAATGCCATTGAAGCGATTTTTAACGACGATGAAGCACTTCAAAACGCCCAAGTGAGCGATAGAGCCATAGGCAAATCCAAACGCATTGATGATGTGATTGGTCGCTACATTGTCCATATCAAAAGCTCTTTTCCCAAAGAACTCTCTTTGATGGGGCTTCGCATTGTCGTAGATTGTGCCAATGGAGCAGGATACAAAGTAGCTCCTACTATTTTTGAAGAGCTAGGAGCTGATGTCATTACTATTGCCGATAAACCCAACGGCTACAATATCAACGAAGGATGCGGAGCAATGCACCCCGAATATGTCGCCAAAGCTGTCCATACCTATCGTGCTGATGTGGGAATTGCTCTTGATGGCGATGCCGATAGGTTGGTACTTATTGATGAGAAGGGCAATATTGTCGATGGCGATAAGCTCATGGCGGTATTGGCACTCTATTTGAAAAATCAACACACCCTCAAAAACGATGCTATGGTGGCCACTGTGATGAGCAATCAAGGATTGGAGGAGTTTTTGAGCAAACACCGTATCAAACTCTATCGCAGTGCTGTAGGGGATAAAAACGTCGTAGAGCTTATGCAAAAGCATGACCTTAATTTTGGCGGTGAGCAGAGCGGTCACATTGTCTTTAGCGATTATGCCAAAACAGGCGATGGGCTTAGTTCGGCACTTCAAGCCCTTGCCTATTTGGTACAATCGGGCGTTAAAGCCTCCAAAGCTTTTAATCCCTACGAATCCTATCCGCAACTTTTGGTCAATCTAGCCATCGAAAACAAAAAAGAGTTTGAACATATCGAAGGATACTCCCAGCTTACACAAAGCATAGAGTCCAAAGGTATGCGTTATCTCTTTCGATACTCAGGCACCGAAAACAAAATACGTCTCTTGTTGGAGGGCAAAAGCAAAGCCCAGCTTGAAGCTACCATGCAAGAGTGCCGTGAGTTTTTCAAGCGGGTATTAGAGTAATGCGTTATTTGGTTATCTTTTTTTTGGTAGTTTTGGGGACGTTTGTTATTGATCAAGCCATCAAAGATCTTTTTGTCAATGGCTACTATTGGGACTCTAAGTGCATCTCGTTGGAGCTTCACTACAACAAAGGGGTAGCCTTTTCGATGTTGGCACAGCTAGGTGAGTATGTCAAATGGTTGCAAATTTCACTCGTAACGTTTGTGGTGATTTTTGTCTTTTATGAGGGGTATATCCGAAAGTTTCCCTTTGCATTGGGGTTGCTTGTAGGAGGAGCTGTGGGCAATATTTACGATCGTTTTCATCATGTGGGCGTGGTCGATTATGTGGCGTGGCACTGCGGATTTGATTTTGCGGTTTTTAATTACGCCGATGTCATGATTGATATTGCTATTGTTTGGATTTTGCTTGTCTCCTATTTGCAAGAGCGAAAAGAGAAGAGAGACAAATGAAAATTCTATCCTTTTTGATAAGCTTTTCGTTGCTTTTTGGCTCTGTTAGTAGCACCGATATAACCCCGATGGGAATCAAAAGCGATTACATGGGCATTGAGATACTCGATCAAAAAAAGCTCAATTTTGGATCTATTGGGGGCTACGGTTTTAGCGAAATTTCCGATTTGGCGTATCATAGAGAGAAAAAAATACTCTATATGGTAAGCGATGAGGGGGTGGTGTTTGTTTTTGGGGCTACTTTTGGTGACAAAATTACCCAATTGACCCCTCAAAAAGCGATAAAACTGCTCAAAAGTAACGGCAAAGCGTTTAGAAATTACCAAAGAGATACCGAAGGGGCGACGCTTGATAGTCGCAATCGCCTCATTCTCTCCTTTGAGGGGCAACCAAAAATCGCACGGTTTGGAGAGGATGGCAAAGAGCAAACGACCTACAAAATCCCCTACAAACTCTCGCAAACGCAATTTCTTCGCCACAAAAACAAAGGACTCGAAGCCCTTGCCTATCATCCAACGTACGGCTTGATATTTGCGACAGAGTATCCTATCAAAAGAGACAATAAAAAAATCCAAACGCTCTACTCTAGCAACGGCTATGAATGGAAATTTAAAGCTTCCAATGTACAAAACTCCGCTGTAAGTGCCATTGAAGTGATGGATGATGGGAATATTTTGGTACTGGAACGAGCCTACAACGGTCTCTTTGCCCCTTTTGTTGTCACGCTCAAAAAGGTCTATATCAATCGCCAATGCCACCAAAAGAGACTCTGCAAAGATGAAGTTTTGGCGGTATTGGACAACTCCAAAGGGTGGAGTATTGACAACTTCGAGGGACTTACCAAAGTAGCCCCCAATCGCTACCTCATGGTGAGCGACGATGGTGACAACTTCTATCAAGATACACTGCTTATCTATTTTAGAGTCAAGTAGCTCTAGAAATCTCGCCATTGTGCAGTCGGTAAATGGTGGGGGCTAGTTGTTCTATGAAGCTTTTGTGGTGCGATACGATAATCATTGATTTGTCAATTGCGTTGAGTATCTCTACTATCTTTTGTTGCGACTCTTCATCGAGGGCATTGGTAGGTTCATCGAGCAGCAATATTTTGGGTTGGAGTATCAACAATCCCGCCAATGCAACTATCTTCTGTTCGCCTCCGCTCAAATCAAAAACAATGCGTTGTTTGAGATGTTCTATGTGCAACGCTTTGAGTATCTTATCGGCTTTTTGCAAAGCCTCCTCTTGCGTCTCTCCTCTTGCTCGTAGCGAAAAAATCACATCTTCTATGACCGTTGGAGACAAAAAATGGTTGGTCACATCTTGGGGGAGATAGGCTATGGCGTTGCGGTATTTTTTAAACGCTTTGAGAGTGTTCATTTTGTCGTGAAATATCTCAACGTAGCCACTCGTGGGTGCAACAAGACCTGCGATAATCTTAAGCAAAGTACTCTTGCCACTACCGTTTGAGCCGATAATGGCTATCTTCTCTTTGTGTCCCAAATCAAGATTGATGTTTTTTAAAAGTTGAACTTTATCATTTGCATAAGCAATATCCCTAAGATTAACCCAACAACTCATAGATAACCTTTCCCAAAACAGCCACGATACTTAGGAACAAAATCTTCTCAAAAGAGTCCAGTTGGTTTGAGGTTAGAAAAAATATTCTATCTTCAAATCCTCTTGCTTGCATGGTTAGCTCCCTATCGTGTGATTTTTTGATCGCTTTGATACATATCATACCAAAGATATTACCATAAGTTTGATAGGAAAAGAGCGAGGTATTGGCTCTAAATCCTCTTGCTTTGAGACTCTTTTGGGTCTCTTTGAAATCCCTCATCAAAGCATCGATAAGCGAGATGGCGAAGTAGGTAACGCTCACTATCTTTGGAGCAAATCCTAGCCTATCAAGCCCCCTTGCGATATCGTATCCTTGGGATTGATAGAAGAGTGCAATATTAAAAAGCAGTATCAAATTGGTACGCATAAACAACTCCATGGCTTGTAAGGGGTCTTGAAAGAGTACAAACACTACCAATACAATAATGAAAAAATTAAGCACGATAAGTTTTTTGAAGATACCCCATACAAACTCTTTTTCGTGCAACAGTACTATCACGATAGGGAGTACAAATAGCGTCTCAATGGGTGAAAAGGATACGACAAAGGAGTAGAAAAAGGCGTTGATAAGCCTCAAGGACTCTTTGTTCATTGTTTGATTTTTTTGAGGAGAAAAAATATCACAAATATAAGCAAAAGTCCCAATAGGGCATTTATCTGCTCCTTGTTTTGCTCACCTTGAAGATGACTCTTTAGATTTTGGGGGTGTAGGTTTTGTGCCTCTATCACCTCTTTGGCACTGTGTCCGCCCTCTGCATGGATGATAATCTCTAGGTTTTTGTGTGCCGCAAGGTATTGGTATCTTCCCTCATCGTTTAATGCTCCCTCCAAGAGAACTTTATCGTGGTTTTTGATAAGAAGTTGGCACTTTTTGCAAGGGTTGCCGTTGGCAAAGTAGGAGTAAATCTCCACTCTATCGCCCTCTTGTGTGATAAAAAGATTGATTTTGTGCGCCCATGCACTACCCAACAAAAGCCAAAAAGCAAAGAGATACCGTATCATGCTATTCCTTTAGAAGTGTTGGATAGACTTTTTTGAGAAAAAGAAGCAAAAACATACTCACAATACCCTCGACCACCATCGTCACGATATTAACCAAAAAGAGAGTATAGGAGGCATAGCCATACTCCTCTTTGGAAAAATACAAAATCAAACTCAAAAAGAGCACAGCAAAAAAAGTGCCGCTAAAACCAACCAAAAAATATTTGAGTCTATCGTTAAGACGTTGTACATAATGGATACGATAGAGATAGTAAACCATCACCGAAGGAGTCGCCATGATAAACAAATTGACCCCGATACTCACAACACCGCCGTATCCCAAAAGCAAAGCTTGAAGCAACAAAGCCACAAAAATAGCCACAAAACTGCTCCATCCCAAAAGTATCCCAATGACTCCCAAAAGAATAAGATGTATTTGCGCCACACCAAAAGGAATATGGATAAAAGAGGCGACAAAAAAGAGGGCACTTGCTACGGAGGTGAGTGAGATAGCTTCATTGTCAAGCTCTTTGAGTGCTTTGATTAAACCCAACAAAGCCACTACGGAGACTACAATAGTGGCTTCAAATGTCAATACCCCATCGGAAATATGCATATCAGTAGGCTTTTATCCACATCAAAGCACCGTTTTCTACGGGATAACTTCTCCCCTCATGCTCCAAACTGCCCTCCTCAATCAACGCAGCAAAGCCCCACCAGCCCTTATGGTTCATGGTAAACGAGAAGATACCGTTTGCATCGGTTTTGACGATTTGAGTAATGTGTGCCTCTGTGGGTGCTTGGAGTCCAAATACATTGTAGAGTTCTACCTCTACTTCGACATCGGGGGCGGGTTTTCCATCGTGTAGGACTTTGGCACGAAATTGATTTCCAACGTAGAGTCCAAAGGGTTTGGTGAGAGGAACAATCTCATATTTCAATCCAATAGGCTCATCCCACCCCTCTTGCATACCAAAAGCACCGATTATCACCTTGGGAATATGTACGATAAATTTCTCTTCAGCGGATTCAAAATAGGGTTGCGGCTCTACAAAAAACCTATAGACGCTAGGGGTTTTGATGGTGTAGCTGCTTCTCCATGCTTTGCGGTCAAGCTTGATGGTTTGCGTTAGAGGTAGGGGTGTTTTGCGGTTGTTGAGGTATATCTTGGGTGCTTCCATATCCATGGCACTCTGTTCAAATGGGTGCATAAAGGCAATATCAAACGCAATCGTTGTCTCATTTTTATCCCACACGCTGTCACGGCTTGGCAAAAGGGTCAAAAAGTGCGCATGGAGAACTACCCCCAAACCCACTATCCATAAGGCTATTTTATTCATCCTAGATACTCCTTGTGTAAACCCTCTAAGGCTTTTTGATTTTGTCCAATCTCTTCTCAATAGTACGGGCTAGTTGGCTAGGGAGTAGCCCCATTGACTCCTCTACCAAAGTAGTGTTTCCATGGGTGACAAAGCTATCTTCGTACTCAAAGCTTACCACTTCAACCCCCTTGATAGCGTGTTGATGGATAGCTTCTACAATCGCAGCGCCCACTCCGCCTATTTTGGCACTGTCGCTAAAGATAAACCACTTTGTGTATCGTTGGCTAAGTACTTTGAGCAGTGCAACATCCAAAGGCTTCACAAACCGCAAATCGACAATAGCAGGTTCAAAATTCAAATACCCAGCGGTATTCATCGCCCGTCCTACGCCGTTGCCATAGCCTATAAGAGCCACCTCACCATTGCCCTCATACAGTATCTGCCCTACGCCTAACGCATACGGGATTGAGGGTGCATCACTTCCCATAAAAGCTCCTCTTGGGTAGCGAATAGCACAAGGGTGTTGGTAGATAGCCGCAAACTCCAAAGCCAATGCAAACGTCGTGGGGTTATAGGGAGCCAACAGCGTCATATTGGGAATGGGACGCAAATAGGAGATATCAAAAGCCCCCTGATGGGTTTCGCCATCCTCACCGACAATCCCAGCTCTATCAATCGCAAAAACAACGGGCAAATCCATCAAGCAGACATCGTGAATGATTTGATCAAAGCCTCTTTGCAAAAAAGTAGAATAGATAGCGCAAAAGGGTTTAAATCCCTCTTTTGCCAATGCACCCACCGAGGTAACGGCGTGTTGTTCGGCGATAGCAACATCCCAAAAACGCTGCGGAAAGACCTCCATGGGGATATTCATGCCCGTCCCGCTAGGCATAGCAGCCGTCACGCCTACAATCTTCTCGTTGCTTTTGGCAAGTTCTAGGAGTTTGTTGCCAAAGATAGAGGTTGCGGAGGGTTTGGAGGAGCTTGTATTGCTTTTGCCGCTGGCTCTATCAAAAGGACTCACCCCGTGCCAATGCTCTTTTTGCCCTTGGGCTATCTCGTACCCTTTGCCTTTGGTGGTTTGGGTGTGGACAATGACGGGTTTTTTGAGATTTTTGGCGATCTTTAGAGCCTTGATAAGCGCTTCAAAATCGTGTCCGTCGATAGGACCAATATACTCAATCCCCAACTCCTCAAACAAAATACCTGGTGTAATGAGCTTGAAAGACTCCTCAAAGCGTTTTGCCATATAGGTAGCCCCCTCGGGGAGATGCTCTAGGAGCTTTTCGGTTTTGCGTTTAAGCTTTTGGTAAAAGGGCGATGCCATGTGCTGTGATAGGTAGCGACTAATAGCCCCAATGGGCTTGGCAATGCTCATCTCATTGTCGTTGAGGATAATAACGGTGGGGTATTTTCTATCACCCAGTTCATTGAGTGCTTCATAAACCATCCCCGCACTCATCGAACCATCTCCGATAAGCACCACGGGGACTCTGCTATCGCTTTCATTTTTGAGAGCAATCGCTTTGGCGGCACCTACAGCTAGTGAAATCGAAGTGGAACTATGCCCCGCAACGTAGTAATCGTAAGGCGACTCTTTGGGTTTGGTATAACCGCTAATGCCTCCAAATTGCCGCAAAGTATCAAAACTCTCCCATCTATCGGTGAGCAGTTTGTGGGCATAGGATTGGTGCGAGACATCAAAAATGAAAGGGTCTTGCGTGCAATCAAAAACATAGTGCATCGCCACAATCAAATCGGTAGCCCCCAAAGTAGAGCTCAAATGCCCCCCGTTTTGACTCACGGTATCCAAAATTTTATCTCGAATCTCCTTGGAAAGTTTCTCTAATTGTTCTATAGTATAATCTTTAATATTCATACTAACTCTCTATACATCTTTTTTAACTTGTATAATATTCTAGCTAAATATTGGTTTAGAGTTTGTTTTTTTGCCTATTTTAGTATCTTTTGTTATTTTAAATGGGAATTTATGCGAATATTTGGTCGTTTTTTACTCCTACCGTACGCTCTATTGGACTTCACGACCTCAATGAAACTTCAAAAGTGTGTGCTGTTTCGATATTTGATAGGAGTGTTGATAGGGTTATTTTAGGTTTCCTTGCAAGTTCGCCAAAGCACGGTTTGCAGAAATGGCTTTTTTAGGACTTTTTGGGTTTCAATTTGTTGTGATAAAGGTAGCAACGAAATCACTCCAGCTCCTCCAAATCATCTTTTACCAACTTTTCAAGCTCTTTTATTGTTGGGAGTACTACTTTGTACTTTGATACAAAAAGATTTTCATCAAGCCCTGCGGTGGCATATTCTACTTTGATATTATTTTTCTCTGTACAAAGTATGATACCTATTGGCGGATTATCCGTAGGTGTTGAAATCTCATTTTTGTAGTAGTTGAGATAAAAGTTCATCTGCCCTACATCGGCATAACTAAAAGCTCTCACTTTCAAATCTACAAGCACATGACATTGAAGCACCCGATGATAAAAGACTAAATCTATTCGGTCGTGTTCATTTTCTATTGATATTCTTTTTTGTCGTGCCTCAAAACAAAATCCACTGCCAAGCTCTAGCAAAAATGCTTCTATATGATTTAATAAGGCACTTTCTAGGTCACTTTCACTGTAGCGTTGTTTGCTCTCAAGCCCTGTAAACTCCAAAATATAAGGCTCTTTGATAATTGAAGCTGGATTGAATACCTCTTTTTTATTCTCTAGGGATTGGAGTAAACTTTTTTTATCGCTAGAGAGACCCACTCTTTCAAAAAGTAGTGATTCTACTTGTCTTTTTAGCTCTCGCACACTCCAATTACCTTTGATGGTTTCAACTTCGTAAAATGTTCTTTTGAGTTCATCATCGATTTTGATCGAATCTTCCCGTCAAATTACCCATCAAAAGCCCTTTCTATGGGGAATGCTTA
>DYMA01000253.1 GCA_020721815.1 Sulfurovum sp.
TTTTATGCTATTGCTTTAAAGGGGATGGTACAACGTGGTGAAACTTGACACTTTGTTATATGATTATCGGTGAGGTTGTTTTGATTTTTGGCTTTGTCGTACTCACGACTCGCATCGATGAAAAGTATCTCATTGCCCACTCTATTTTTTTTGAATATCAAGATACAAGCAGGGATGGAAGTCCCAAAAAAGAGATTTGACGGAAGCCCAATCACCGCATCGAGTAAGTTTTGTTCGATGAGTTTTTGTCTGATTTTCCCCTCACTCGCACCTCTAAAAAGTACTCCATGAGGCAATATTACCCCCATTTTCCCGTGAGCATTGAGAGAGCTTATCATGTGCAGTACAAAAGCGAAATCCCCTTTGCTTTTGGGTGGTGTCCCGTATCGAAACCTCCCAAAGCTATCATCATTGGCTACCTCTTCACCCCATTTATCGAGGCTAAAGGGTGGGTTGGCTACGACGACATCAAAGGTTTTGAGGAGATTGTCTTGCAAGTGAAGCGGGTTTCTTATCGTATCGCCCCACTCTATCACTGCATCGTTTATCTCGTGCAAAAACATATTCATCTTACAAAGTGCATGCGTTTGTCCGTTTTTCTCTTGCCCATAGAGTCGGAAGTTTTTGTTTCCTATCTCTTTGGATGCTTTGATGAGCAGTGAACCCGAACCGCAAGTAGGGTCATAGATCATATCCCCCTCTTTGGGTTCGACCAATTTTGCCAAAAGCGTCGATACCTCACTAGGGGTATAAAACTCCCCGCCTTTTTTCCCTGCATCACTTGCAAATTTTGAAATAAGATACTCATAAGCATCCCCGATCACATCATTTCCCACAAGCTGTGAGGGTCTTAAATCTAGTCTGCTATCGCTAAAGTCTTCAATGAGATTTTTGAGTATCGTGTTTCTCTCTTTTGTATCGCCTAATTTATTTCTATTGTTGAAGTCTATACTTCGGAATATTCCTTCTAGTTTGTCTCTATTGTCCTCTTCGATTTGCATCAACACTTTGTTCATTATCTCACCAAGATTTGTAGCCTCTTTGTGTTTTATGAGATAGTCAAATGTACAACTCTCATCGAGTCTAAATTTTTCTCTTTTTAGCTTTGCTTCTATCCTATCGGTTTTGTCGCCATACTCTGCTTTCAAAAGCTCTAGTTTTTCTTTGTAAAAATCAGAGAGATACTTCACAAAGAGCATGGTCAAAACGAAATCCTTGTAATCACTCCCATCCATTGTCCCCCTGAAAGTATCACACGCTTTCCATACTACATTGTTGATTGTGCTTTGAGTCGTCTTCGTCATTTTGTATTTCCTGATTTTTGGTGAACCGATTTAAGGTTATTGTATTGTTACGTTTGATGGTCACCTACTTGCAATGAAGTATAACATTTGGAAATATTTTTGTCAATCTTTTTGGCAATAGGATAAAAGTAACCACTCACCCCCCTCTACCCCAAAAACCTTAAAATAAAAACAGCAAA
>DYMA01000254.1 GCA_020721815.1 Sulfurovum sp.
AAGTATTGCCTAAAAAAATAGCTACTCGGTTAAGCTATTCCCAAAATATAACGATCAATCTTTTAAAGCATCTCTCACTCCACGACACAAATGGAACGAAAATGGCTTGAGTGTCTAAAAAACACTGGAGGCTACCATTGCAACATATTAAACAAATGACAGAGGTGTTAGGTGAATACTACGATTGGGATCCAAGACGACTACCTTTTTTTGGCACTCTTCTTAGTGCAATCATCAGAAGCAGAAGTGTTAATATGCAAAAAGTAGCAGAGAATATTGAAGGTGCTGCAATGACCCAATCCAACTACCGTCGGATACAGAGGTTGTTTCAAAAGCAGACGTTCGATTATGCGATGACTGCTAGATTGCTCAGTACCGTACTGCCCGATGAACCATGGGTGCTGGCAATGGATCGTACCAACTGGAAGCTTGGGGATGCTAATGTGAATGTGCTGGTGTTAGCCGTAGCGCATGAAGGGATGGCAATACCGCTACTTTGGAAGTTTCTTACCAAAGAAGATGAAGAGGGATTGACTGTGGGTAAGCGGGGCAATAGCGACTTTAAGGAGCGTCAGAGCCTAATGGAGCAATTCATTTCTCTTTTTGGTGTCGAACGTATCAAAGCTTTAACAGCCGATCGTGAGTTTATCGGTAAAGAGTGGTTTGAATGGTTGATGCAAAATGAGATACCGTTTGTTATCCGTATTCGTAATAACCTCCTCTTAGACCAAGATCAACTGGGTACTAGAACAATAGAAGAACTTTTTGCCCATGTACGTAAGAATGAGTTTTGTGCCTTTGGCGAGACAACGCTTTTTAACCAAACGCTTCATCTAGGCGGTATCCACTCTAGCAAATCCGATGAGGCACTGGTTCTTGTCTCTAACCGACCCATGGATAAAGAGACCATTGCTCTCTATCACAGACGCTGGGAGATTGAAACGATGTTTGGTGCCCTGAAGTCTAGGGGTTTTAACTTTGAAGAGAGTAAAATCAGCGAGGAACATAAAGTTGAAAAGCTAATGGCACTACTCTCGATAAGCTTTGTATGGAGCATTTTAGCAGGGGAATACCGACAGAAACAAAGTCCTATTGGCTTTAAAAAAAAGACCCAATCACAAAACCTACCCCATCAAGAGCCTTTTCAAGTATGGTTTAGAGTGGCTCAAGAACGTATTGGTCAATTCAAGGCTCAAAAAGAGGGAGTTTACTGTGTTGTTAAAGCTGCTTAGGTGCTCTTTTCAGAAGATAAGGATTAGATGTGTCGTGGAGTGAGATATTTGGTACAAATATCTCTTTCTGAGAGTTCTTTTTTTGACATTTAAATCACCTCCAACTTACTCAAATTGTTTTTCAAAAGCTTGTCTTACTAAGCCTATGATATATGGAATTTCATCTATAGAGTTTAATATTACTTCAGTATCCCCATTGCCCCAAGTTCCTACATTTGATACATCTCTTCCAAGTTTTTT
>DYMA01000255.1 GCA_020721815.1 Sulfurovum sp.
TCGCCCAAAATCGTCAAATCCTCCTCTTTGCACTCTCTTACCAATGAAGCTTTTGCTTTTGCTGTTGAATTTTACCAAACCCATTTTCCTCAATACTTTCATCAAACAGGCGTAATACGCATTCCCAAAGATGACGGTGACAATCAAAACTTTGCCCTCTATCGTGCGTTTAACTATCCCCACTTCAAAGATATAAAAGCTCATACCATCCAATCTTTGGGTTTTCAAAGCCCCTACGATGGTTTTTTGTTTGAAGAGGGTGGAGTGGTGGATGCCAAAGAGATGTGCGTAGCGTTGATTGAGGGAGTTAAGTTTGAGTCGATTGAGATTTGCGAAATAGAACAAAAAGGAAGCGATTGGCGACTCAATGGTGTGATTGAATGTCGCTACCTTATTTTGGCAACGGGATATCAAAATGAACTTATCGATATCGAATACATGGGTATTAGCGGTGTTTGGGGGTGTCGAGGGGATTTTAAAAGTTCGCTCAATGTTGGTGCATCAATCCACCAAGACCTCTCTATCTCTCAAAACATGGGGGGTATTATCAAAATCGGTGCAACCCACTCACGTCACGCTTTGCACCCTCTTTTGCTCAATCCTCTTGAAACGCTTATGCACAAGGCTTCGGGACTCATTGATACGACGCAATTGGAGCTTGTGGAGGTTTTTTGTGGGGTTCGTTCGGGCTCGAAGGATTATGCTCCATTGGTAGGGGGCGTAGTCGATAGTGCCTATATGCTCCAAAACTATCCCCAAATCCAAAAAGGTGCGAAAGCTCCATTAAAAAGCATCGAAAATCTCTTTGTCATCAATGGATTGGGGGGGAGGGGATTTGTATTGGCACCGCTAATGGCTCATAAACTGATGCAATTTATCCTTGAGGGCAAAACCATAGACGAACGCATTGACCCCAATCGACTCTTTTTCAAATGGGCAAGAAGATTATAGCTGATGTTACGCACTTCAGTATTTCATTTTTGAGCGAGTCATTGAGAGCCACGGAGCTTTGCTAAGATAATAAAATCTTATAATGCGTAGGTTCGGCTTTAGCTGAACTTATCTTTTTTGTGCTATAATCCTCCCCATGAAAAAAGACATCACCACCAAAGAAACCATCAAAACCATCACCCAAGATATAGCCAAATATATTTTGGAGATAGAAGTTACCGAAATTGAGTTTGTCGAACAAGAACTTAAACGCATAGAAAGAAGAGAAGCCGATATTGTAGCCCTTTGCAAAGTAAACGGTATCGAAGCTATTTTGCACTTAGAGATACAAAACGACAACGACAAAACCATGCACCGTAGAATGCTAAGATACTACAACGATATAAGTTTACGCTTTGAACGACTGCCTATCTTTCAATATCTTGTCTATATCGGCAAACCCAAGCTCAAAATGCAAAGCAACATAGTTGAAGATAATCTAAAATTTCGTTATAATATAATCGATATGCA
>DYMA01000082.1 GCA_020721815.1 Sulfurovum sp.
TTATCTCTTAATCCCTCTTGGTTCCCTTTTACTTTTGCTATATATCTTCGTCCTGTAGGCAAATCCGATGAAATCCCCAAGAATCTAAAAAGTCAATCCATTTCATAAAAAATACAAATAGCAAATACATATTGAAAGTATCTTTGCTCCTTAATATGATTATCACTGGGTATCTGTTCTACTCCAAAGAGCGAGTTTGCATTGTTTTTACCTGCTTGGTTTTGCATATTTCGCTGAAAGTTCAACCATGAGCCACTTTGGAAGTAAAACACCGCAAAGGCTGAGAGTAGTATATCTTCCATGCTGTAGGTTGTACCTTTACTCCCTCTTTTATCAGGTAACTTTTTCGCCTCTTCTCTTATGATTTGGATAATCTGCTCCAAGGTAGTCATAACCAACTCCTTTTTTCTTATTTTATCCTATTTTTATTTGGAGATTGGAGGTTGGGTTAGAATTGCTGTGTAGCCATAATCCCTCCTATTATTTTATTAAAATATTATAGCATGAGTTTATTGTTTTTAACTTTTGGGGGTATTATAGCAACAAAGTACCGAGTATTATGATTTCTCACTCTACGACATATTTAATTTATCGTTCGTACTGAGCTTGTCGAAGTACATCAAATCCAAAACCCTTCGACTCTTCGACAAGCTCGGAACTCAGGGCGAACGGATACGATATTTTTTTGCTTTGTCGTGGAGTAAGTTTATGATTTAAACCCACTCAACAAAAACTTATAAAGCGGTTGGATATGGATAATCTTACCATTAACCTCTACTTTGCTATCCTCTGAGTGGGTGACAAGGTATGCCTCATGGAGATTGAAATACTCCATCGCTTCGATGAGTCCCTCTATCTCTCTTTTTTGGGTGCGTTCATCGTGTATTTGATAGCTGACATTGACAAGATACTCTTGCCCCTCAATACGAGCATAGAAATCAACCTCTTGTTTGATTTTGTAGTAGTATATATCTTGGCTTTGACGACGAAGATGCAAAAAGACAATATTCTCATAAAGTTTACTCATATCTTCACTGATAGCATAATCATAAATCTTCTTAAAGCCATTATCGATGGCGTATATCTTTTTGGGGTTTCGATTCTCTTGCTTGATAGAGTTGCGGTATATTGGGAGGCTAAAGAGCGTATTTTGCATGATATATGGACATAAATCGCTTGAATATCTCTCTCATTTTTATCCCCATTGTCAAGTATAAAAGTATATACCTTGGCTTTGAGAGTGTAGTGTTTGCGTCTTGCTCTTCATCGTTTTTATCTCTTTGGAAGGTGCAAATAACAAAACGGTTAAGTTTAAATATCATCCCTATTCCACCTTGTAGAATCCAAAAAGGTATCGTCGTGGATGTGTTTAAAGGAGGCTTCGAGCATTTTGTAGAGGTTTTTGTTTTGGCTCTCCATGCCCAAAAGCCACGCTTTGGTGTTGGCTCTAGCGTAGGGCATTTTGACATTTTTGAGCATCGCAGGACACGCCTCATCGCCAATGGTTGAGAGTTGATTATCACTTGCGAAGGCTCTTAGTTGCGATTCTCGTACGCCAATAAGGGGGCGAATGAGATGAAAACCACGCTGGGTTTTATAAATAGGTGCCATAGAACGCATCGAGCCATTGTAAAACATATTCATAAAAAAGCTCTCCACCGCATCATCAAAGTGGTGACCCAGTGCGATTTTATTGAACCCATGTTCTTGTGCATAGCTGTACAACGCCCCTCTTCGCATACGTGAAAAGTAGCTGCAAAAAGAGGAGTTTTCCCGTATGGTATCGTTGGATACGGTGTAGATATTGGTTTGAAATACCGTGTGTTTGATGCCATACTGTGCTGTATGAGCCTCTAGGGCAGTGTAGTGTTCGTTGGGCATACCGTAGTTAATCGTACACGCCTCAAACTCAAAATCAAAAGGGGCGTGTTGCTGGATATGTTTGAGTGCGTGTATCAATGCCAATGAATCTTTGCCTCCGCTAAGCCCTACTAGCACTCTATCTCCCTCGCCAATAAGCCTAAATTGTGCATTGGTTTTGCCAATGGTTTTGAGCAGTTTTTTACTCATGGGGAGGTTTTTTGTTTTTTCTCGTTGTTTTTTTTGCAATGTTTTCCTTGTTGGGGTGCATTATATCTATTTCATCTTTATGAAAATGACTTAGCAACCATTGAAACTTTTCATATACATTGTCGTTTACTTGGAGTGTAATGGTTGGCATACTCTTCCTTTAATATTTTAAGATATTATATCTAAAAATTCACAATGTATTGAAGCGTATAGATGAGTTCGTTTTGGTGGCGTATGTCGCTGCGTTCCAGTCCAGGTTCGGTAGTGGTAATGATAGTACGAGCCGTTACGAGTTTGGTCAAATCGGTTTTGCGAATGCCCCAATAGGTATGGAGGATAATGGGTTCGTTTCGATAGGCTCCAATATAAAGCACAATATGCCCAGGCACAAACAAAAGCGACCTAAAGGGTTTGGCGTGAGCGATAATGGTAGCCTTTTTTTGCTCAATAGTAGGAATGTGTTTGATAGCAATCATCTGCCCATCTTGGGCTTGTTGGCTTGAGTTGCGTCGCAAAAATATCCCAAAGACTCCCATAAAATCACGCACCGTTGCCGAACAATCTCTGCACTGATAGTTCCCTCCCCAACCGTAGGGTTCGTTGTAAAACTCTTTGGCGATACGGGCTACATTGTGCGGTGTAAAGGCGAGGGGTTTGGTGGCGATAATGGAGCTATCACTTACTTTGAAACGCTCTATTTGGGCGTATCCGTTGCTTTGTCTTGTCGCAAAGAGGTAGCCGTTACGGTCAAAAGGAAAGAGTGTACCGAGTTTGACAAGCATGAGGTCTTTGGCGTTGTCAAAGAGTCTTAGGTTGTCTTTGGTAGTCATAGCGTAAGAGCCTCTTTTAAATGCCTCCACAAAGGCTCTATCGACCAAAGCAATATCCTCCATCCTTACCCAACCAAAAGCGTAGCTTCCTTGTACAAATGCCCACGCTTTGTCTTTGGAAAAGTGCGACACAAAGAGCGGTGTATTGAGGTAATAGGCTGAATTTTGGTTGTAATCAAAAGGAAATCCCTCCCCCTCAATAGCGGGGTTGCGATAGAAATCGTTTGGTGTAGGCAAAGCGTGAAGATTGGTATGGGTGGTGGTAATGGCGTAGAGCTTTTGGGTATCAAGAGCGGTGTAGTTGGCGTTGTCAATCCATCCTCTCCATGTCGTAGGAGAAATCATTGTGCCATAGCGAGTATAAATGGGTTTACGCTCCAAAAATCGTACCTCCCAACCAAAATCGGTTGATGGAATATCAAGTGCGTTAAGCTCCCACGGGCGAAAATAGTGGCGGTTGTACTCCCTATCGTAGCGAAGTTGCTCACTCGAACTCATAGGCGAGATTTGATTGGCGTAATAGGCGGGGTCTTGTGGGATGGTATCCATATCGGCTACGGAGTTTTTGGGCAATCTATCGATGTCGCTACGCTCACGATAACTGGGCTTTAGAAGATACTCCCCATAAAGCAAACCCAAACAGAGCGTCCAAAGTAGAAATTTAGCCAACATCTTAGAGGACTTTGGAGCGTTGTATCGCCTCGTTTATCTCTTGCTTTTCGATATCGCCTGTAAGTACGATTTTGATCTCTCCATCGCCCAAATCCTCTACGTGCATCTCTTTGATTTTGCGTTTGGTATCCTCTTTCATGCAATCGCACTTGCCGTGTGAACAGTTTTCAACCATAGTAAAAATTTTTGCTTTATCGACGCTTCCTGTGAAGTGAATATCGACACCTTGAGCGGTTTTATTGACGGTTTTTTGTATCATTGTGTTACCTTTTGCGAAATATTTGAGGCATTGTATCCAATTTTGATTAATGTTGATTTTGGATTATTGGGGCTTTGGCAATTCCAACTGAAGTGGTTATATTCTCTCAAGAGAATCACATATTGGTTTGCATTTTGTGGGTAGGGAGGGGGGGCAGTATTTACTTCCCGTACTTTAGCTTTTGTAACGCTCCACTAATATCCTCTTGACGCATAAAGTGTTCACCTACCAAAAAGGCATCAGCCCCCACACGGCTAAGTTCTACAACCGTTTCGTGGTCATTGATACCGCTTTCGGCTACGATGATTTTACCATTGGGGATAAGAGGGATAAGCTTTTGGCTTAGGCTCATATCCATCTCAAAGGTCTCTAAATTTCGGTGATTGATACCGATGATGTCCGCCCCTGCAAAAATCGCTTTGGTAAGGTCGGATTTATCGTGAATCTCCACCAAAGCTTCCATGCCCAAATGACGGGTGTAGTCAAGCAACTCTTTAAGCTCTTTTCGACTCAGTGCCATAGCAATAAGCAAGACAAAATCAGCTCCAAAAGCAAGCGCTTCGACGAGTTGGTATTTATCGACGATAAAATCTTTGCGCAGCAAGGGCATAGGCACGTAGCGTCGTATCATGCCCAAATACTCTTTGTTGCCTTGAAAAAAGTGCGGTTCGGTGAGGATAGAGAGCGCATCGGCTCCTCCTAGTTCATAAGCTTTGGCAATCGTTAGGGGGTCAAAATCCTCTCGTATGACACCTTTGCTTGGACTGGCTTTTTTGACTTCGGCTATGATTCGATAGGGATTGTCTGGGGTGGAAGCCAAAGCACTCTTTACATCTTTGGGCATAAAGGGATTAAAAGAGAGCGAACGCCCTAGCCACTCAAGAGGATACTCTATTTTTTGCTTTTTTAAATCCTCTTTGGTTTTTTTGATAATTTCATCAAGTATCACGTTTAACCTTTGTTTTGCAATTTTTTATTTGATCAAAATGAACCTTAATCTCATCTTCAAACTCACCGTAATCATCAATCAATTTTTTGATAATTTCGTAGGCTTTGTTGCACTCTTTTTTCTTGTAGTATCCCCACGCCAAAGAGTCAAGATAGTAGGCGTTTGTGGGTTCGTTTTTGAGAGCTTTTTCGATGAGTTCAATGCCTCGTTCGATATTAAGCTCCTCATCGATAAGCGTAAAGCCGTAATAGTTGAGATAGATACTCTCATTGAGTCCTAATCCAATGGCTTTTTCAAAGTAATCGGCAACTTTTTGGAGCATGGGTTTGCTCTTTTTGTCTTTTGCCTCTTCAAACGTCACAATGCCCATTTCGGCATACCACTTGGGGTCTTGATACTCATTGTAGAGCTTTTGGGCGATTTGCATCGCTTTGGGGTATTTTTGGTTCTCTTTGTAGAGATTAAAGAGCGTTTCATAGCTCTTAGCATCGTCGGCGTACTTTTCCAAAAACTCAATAGCCCCTTGATAATCGGGTACGGCAATGTAAATCTCGACAATATTATCTCGATGCTCTTTGAGACCATTTTGTAAATAGTACTCGGTATAGACACGCAAGAGATTTTTGGAATCATCAATAGAGGCGTAGAGATTAATGAGATATTTGAGTACCTCCCCAGAGCTTTCGACCATGCTTTTGTGTGCCTCTAGTCGCTTAATCGCCTCTTGGTGATTTTGTTCATTGACAATTAAAATCGCTACGATACGAAAGAGTACTGTCTCATCAAACTCTATCGCATAGGCTCTATCAAGGAGCTTGATGGCTTCTCGATACTCTTGGAGATAGATATAGGGATTGGCAGCAAACTCCAAATCGCTTTGGGTTTGAGAGTACTCGATGAGTTCTGTAGCGACCCGTTTGGATTTTGGGTACTCTTGAGTATTGATATAGAGTGAAATGAGCAAACGCTTGGGTTCGAGGTCATCGGGATAGAGCTTTTTAAACTCCTCCATTTTGGTGATGTTGGTGGCTGTATCGATATTGCTAAAGATAGAACTACCCACCTCTTTGTAGAGATACTCACGATTGAGCGTTTTGGCATAGAGATAGGCGAAGTACTTTTGAGAGCGGAAATACTCCTCTTTGTCTTGAAAAAAGAGCGCAGAGATAATAAGCGAATCTTCACTCATCTTATCCAAAGCATACTTCTCCTCTTGGGTAATCTCCAATGCTTGAAGAGACGTAAACACTACAAAAAGAAGCACTATCTTATACCAGGACACTCTTGTTTTACCTCATCTGTTTGGTTTTTAAATTGCTCCCAAAAGGGAAATGTTCGACACTGAAGGGGGCGTACTTCATAGATACCGCATCGTTTGAGATTTTCATCAAAAAAGATACAAGCATAGTCGCCCTCACTTAGCTTTTTTTCGATAAACGAGTAGCGATGTTTAACCTTTTTGAGGTATCTCAATGCTACTTCATCGACACTTAATTGCAAATACTCACTTAATCTTTGGATTTCGTTGAAATGAATCCAAATATAACCGCTCTCTCCCCGACAACAAAAGCCATTGCATTTGGCACACTCATTGGCATCAAAACCAAATTCAAATCCCTCTTTAAAGATTAAATCATTCAAAATCACCCCTTATGGTATGGGTATTGGCCCTCTCAAATGCCTTTTTGGCACGAGGCAGATAGTTGCTCTCATCATCAAAAACAATCAAGGGTGGTCGTATTTTTGTCATGGATGCACTGTTGAGACGTGCGGCAATGAGTACGAGTTTGGATTCTCTATCTATCTTGGAGTGGACAAACTCTATCTCAACGGGATTGATTTTGGCTTGTTTGAGATAAAACAAAACCGTATCAATCTGTTTGGCATCGTAACAAAAGATAAACCACCCCTTGGGCTTTAGTAACGCTTTGGCTTTAAAAATAAAGGCTTCGAGTGGCAAATGGTGAGCGTATCGTGCCGTGTTGATAGGCTCAATATTTGTCTGCGTTACACTGCTGTGATAAAATGGTGGATTGGATACAATAAAATCAAACGCTCTATCAAAATCATGCTCTACAAAATCATTTCGTATTATATCGACATTTGTTGAATGTATGGCAAAGTTTTGCCGTGCGTAATCAATCATTTTTTGTTGTTTGTCAATAATGGTAGTCTCAAGTCTAAAATCTCGACTCAGCAACAGCGAAATCACGCCCACACCGCATCCTACATCAAGCAATGTGCCTTTGGGATTGAACGAAGCGATAAATTGATACAAAAAAATAGAGTCACTATTGTAACGATAACCGTGAGTTGGTTGATAAATAAGCATAAAAATTCCAAATTTTTATCAAATTTTATCCAATTTTGGTAAAATCCCAATTATGAAACATAGCACAAACGACACCATTAACATTTTAGAACCCCAATCGATTGATTTTTCGATGCTTGATTACGAGTGTTCTTATATACCAGGCAAAATGACACGCATGAATTACAAGTACGTTCATCGTGCCAACAGCTCATTTGTAACTGCCGTCATTCATCGAGGTTGGAGACGCTTTGGCAAGTACTTTTTTCATCCTATTTGTGAGGGCTGCAGTGCTTGTAAGAGTATCCGCATCAATGTCAATGATTTTAAGCCTACCAAATCGCAACGCAAAGCCTACAAACGCAACAACGATACCAAAATCATTCTCCAAAAGCCTACCCTTAGTCAAGCCCACTTGGGACTCTACAACAAATACCACCATCAAAAACACCAAAAAGATGGCTGGAGCCACAAACACATCTCCCAAAGAGAGTATTATGAAAATTTCGTCGATGGAGCGTTTGAGTTTGGCAAAGAGGTACTCTATGTGCATCATGGCAATTTGGTAGGCGTTGATTTGATCGATATTTTAGACGATGGCATTTCGGCTATCTACTTCTATTACGATTTGGATTATGCACGTCTTTCATTGGGTGTTTACTCTTTGCTCTATCAAATTGAATTGGCAAAAAAGCTTGATTTGCAATGGATTTATCTAGGCTACTGGGTCGATGGATGCAAGGCCTTTGCTTACAAAGAGGGCTTCAATCCCCAACAACGCCTTGATGGCTTCCCCAATATCTACGAACAAGCCAATTGGGAAGAGACTTTGCAAAAGCCTTAGTCTTACAAAAGTTTCTTTGCCAAAATATGAATGTATCTGCCCATATTTTTGTACCCATCGTTTCGGCAATAGCGGTACTCTAGCTCCATAAGCTCGTCGATGTTGGTTTGGGTTAGGGCTTCATGGCTCATATAGTCGTGAAAGACTCTAATGCCTGTATGGGCTTGGATAGAGTATCCGCTAGATTCAAGCCACGCCGTTATCATTTCGGGCTTTTGAGGGTAGGGTGGGGTGAGTTTTTTGCCTTTGCCGTACCATGCGGAGGTATCAAGCACAAAAGGGATTTTCCATCCCCCCTGCAAGGCGTTGCGATAGATAAAACTGTGGTAGTTAAAAAAGAGCAAAGAGAGATAACCGCCTCTTTTGACTTTGCTCGATACAATCTCAAGAGTCTCCATAGGAGTCGCCAACCACTCCAGTACGGCATGAAACAAAACAACATCTTGTATTGGCAACTCCAGTGCTACTTTTTGGACAGGGGCTTTAAAAAAGGTGGCTTTAATATTGGCTTTTTCAAAGGCATTTTGGGCTTCGCTAAGCATTTTGTAGGAGATGTCACAGCAGACAAGATGATGCCCCGCCCTAGCAAACCAAAGAGCCAACTGCCCCATCCCACACCCCGCATCCCAAATATCCAAAGGCTCTTGAGTGTAGAGAGTAGCCAAATCCTCTTGAAGCAATTTCAATCGCCACTCGCCCTTCAAGTCCCCGTAAATTTTGGTTTTGAATTTATCTATCAAGGGATCAAAGTTTTGATCGTATTTACCACGCTCTTTTTGTTTCATTGATTAACCTTACGCACTTAAAAAAATCATTTCATTCATATCATGGGTTGCGTAGGGTGAGCTTTTAGGCTCAATCCCTTAAAGTTTGTGTCAAGCAACACTAAAACGAGAGCTTAAGCCCCCCGTAGATGGATTGGTCTAGGGTTTTGTCGTACTTTTCATAATCGGTATCAATGCTTCGATAGCCCGAATAGACGGAGACGTTATCAATGACATCCACATCGGTTTGTACTCTAAATTCCGTATAGGAGTCGGCATTGGAAAAGCTTAGCGACCCAGGTGCATAGAGCAAGTGAGCACTTACAAAAGCGGGTGGAATATCTTCAAGAGGAAGTTTATAAATCGCTTTGGCTAGTAGAGGGAGAGCAAAGAAGCTATCTTGTTTGTTATCGCTCATCATCAGCTTCGCCCCTACAGCAAACTTCAAACCCTCTATGGCCTCTACGTCTCCATTGGCAGTAAATCCTGCACCCACAAGATAACTGTAGGGAGTATTGAGGTAGTTGGTTTCGATTTTGTATTTGGTGGTATCTTCATCGGTTTGGATATACCCCGTGACATCGGTATGCGACTCAACCTCTATGCTATCACCATTGATATTGAAACCGATTGAATCATCTGCCATAAGGGTTGAGGATGCAATTAATATAATTAATATGGAGCTTTTCTTTGTCATACTATCTCCTTCATATTTTTTGATATTATAACACAGAAATGATTAAAGTGAATTATTTTTAGACAATTTACAAAAACTAAAGACTAAAATGGTTTCGGTTTTTCTTGTTCCACTCGTTGATTATTTTCTTTCTCGTTCCACCTCTCCTAAGAGTGTGAAATAATAAACCCTTCGACTCTTCGACAAGCTCAGAGC
>DYMA01000083.1 GCA_020721815.1 Sulfurovum sp.
GGGCGGACTCGAACCGCCACGACCAAGGTCACTGGATTTTGAATCCAGCGTGTCTACCGATTTCACCACGCAGGCTCAATATTTTTTGAGAAGGTTATAATATCAAAATAATTCTAAAAAAAGTCTTAATTTAGTAGATATTTGATAAAATAGTGATATTACTACACATTATAAAGGTTATAAAATGACTAAACCAACCAAAGAAGAGATATTAGCGTATCACGATGGGGGCAAAATCTCCATCGACGTAAAAAAACCTTGCAACACGCAACGTGAGCTTTCCATGGCATACACTCCAGGCGTTGCCTTGCCATGCCTTGAGATTCAAGCCAATACCCATTTGGCGTACAACTACACCAACAAAGGCAATTTGGTAGCCGTCATTACCGATGGTACCGCCGTGCTAGGACTGGGCGATATTGGTGCTATTGCGGGTAAACCTGTCATGGAGGGCAAAGCGGTACTGTTTAAAAAGTTTGCAGGGGTTGATGCTTTTGATATAGAACTCGATGAAAAAGATACCGATAAGATTATCGATATTTGCCGTGCTTTGTCGCCTACGTTTGGGGGTATTAACCTCGAAGATATTAAAGCCCCTAAGTGTTTTGAGATTGAAACCCGTCTGCAAGAACTTGTCGATATTCCCGTCTTCCACGACGACCAACACGGTACAGCTATCATTACCTCCGCAGGACTTCTCAACGCACTTGAACTCACAGGCAAAAAGATAGAAGCGATCAAAATCGTCATCAACGGTGCGGGGGCAGCGGGTATCTCGTGTGCCAAGATGTACAAAGCATTGGGAGTAAAGCATATCGTAATGTGCGACTCTCAAGGGGTCATCTCGACTAGTCGCCACGATTTAAATAGCTACAAACAAGAGTTTGCAATTGATACCGATGCGATTGATCTCAATGATGCTATTGAGGGAGCCGATATGTTTTTGGGGCTTAGCAGTGCGGGGGCTTTAAAGCCTGAAATGGTAGCAAAAATGGCGGCTAATCCCATTATTTTTGCACTTGCCAATCCTGTACCCGAAATACTACCCGATGAAGTAAGAGCGGTGCGTGAGGATGCCATTATCGCAACGGGACGCAGCGACTTCCCCAATCAAGTCAATAATGTCCTAGGATTTCCTTTTATTTTCCGTGGAGCGTTGGATGTACAAGCCAAAAAAGTAACGGAGGGGATGAAGATGGCAGCTGCGTACGCATTAGCAAATCTAGCCAAAGAACCCGTAAGCGAAGCGGTCAAAATAGCCTACAATGATCCCAATATGACTTTTGGCAAAGAGCATATCATCCCTACACCCTTTAATCGTGATGCGTTGGTATGGGTAGCTTCAGCCGTAGCCAAAGCAGCCGTAGAAGAGGGCGTAGCACGTATCGCAAACTACGACCACGAGGCGTACAGAGCCAAACTTGCAGCGATGAAATAAGCCAAGAAAGAACCCCAAAATTGCCCCCTCGTTTCTATGTTTCCATCGAGACGAAGGGCGTGATACTCCAACGCAAAGCTATTTATAGATTGCATTTTTCGATTCTATCTCTTCCTATCTCTTTGGCTAGATAGAGTGCATCATCAACTTTTTTGTAGAGCAAACCATAATCATCTTGTGGTTGATATTGACACACTCCAAAGCTTAGGGTTATATTTTCTCCATGGATTTGATACTCTTTGAGAGATTTTTGAATCTCTTGACATGAACCAATAGCCTTTTCAAGGGTAGTATTGTGATAAATAACCATAAACTCCTCACCGCCCACACGATAGAGACGCTCACGAGGGCTTTGTATCTTTTTGACTAATGCAACTATATCTTCAAGTATTTTGTCGCCCGTTGGGTGTCCGTATCGGTCATTAAAGCTTTTGAAGTGGTCAATATCAAAGGTAGCCAAAGAGAGAGCATGAAGCCCTCCATCTTCGCACATTTTGATGCTTTGCGTTAGGTCTTTGTGGAAAGATCGACGATTGTAACACCCCGTAAGCTGGTCGATATTGGCAAGTCTCTCCAACGTCTCATTTTTTTGTCGATTTTTTGCATAAAAACGTAGATGATAAGATAGATGAGCAACAAAGCAAGAAAAACAATCAATAAGACGATATTATAATACCTTTTTGCTACATCAAGCTCTTTTTGGAGCGGTATCTTGATAGAGATAATTGCCCTAATGAAATGGAGCTTTTCATAAAATCCATTTTTGTCACCGTATTGTGCTATGAGTTCTTTTGGGGCATCCTTTGGGTCGCCGTGGCACTTCATACAGCTGGGCTGATTGGCGGTGACGGGTTTAATGAAGAGGAGATATTTGGCACCATCTTCTTCTATAATCTCTTTATAATCCTCTTTGAGTTCTTTGGAATTGAATTTTTCTATGAGCGTTTTTTCAAATTCATTGGCTCTGTTGAGTTGATTTCTTGGATTGAGCGAGGCTAGTTTGTAGTATTTGAGTGATTCATTGTTCTTTTTTAAAATCTCATTTTCGATAGTGTGAATATTTCTTGCCATATAGGTAAAAGAGAGAACTTTGGGGTCAAAAAAATCTTCGTAGAGTTTTTTTTCACTTTTGAGTTGATAGATGACGGGTTTTTGTATATTTTCCACATAAACGTGAAGGGCTTGGTGATTGGTGAGGATATGGTTGAGTCTTTGGTTGCTTTCATAAATAGCAAACTCTTGGGAGCGTTCTTTGAGTACAAAAGCTATCATCAAAAATACCCCAAAGAAGATAATAGCCAATCCAAAATATCTATTCACAATATCTCTCCTGTTTGGATGTACAATTATAACATAAATAAGTGACCTTACGCACCTGTACCCTATTTGTAAAATCGGAGGTGGGACTTTAAGCCCCACTTATTGGCTTTGATAGTAATAACAACCCAATCTTGGCTTTTGTGGGACTAAAGTCCCACCTCCGATAAAGGTGTGTAACATTGATGAAGAAATTATCGTCTTCTGTAGCTCAATGCTTCAAGCAAATCGGGTTTGCTAATGTGTGTATGGGCGTTGAGGTCGGCGATGGTACGGGCTACTTTTTTGATACTTGCGATGCTGCGATGAGTGAGTCCAAATCGGGTAATAGCCGCTTCAAGGGTCTCTTGGGCGAGAGGTTCAAGGGTGCAAAAATGCTCTATCTCTTTTTCGCTTAGCTTTCCGTTGAGTCTGCTTTGTCCTCGTTGCATTTGGCGTTCAAAGCTCTCCAAAACGCTTTGGTGCATCGTTTGGGAGCTAATATCGGGGCTATCGGAGGCACTTATCTCTTGCATCGTGACAAAAATATCAATACGATCCAAAAAGGGATCGGAGAGGCGATTTTTGTAGCGTTTTATCTCCATCTCACTGCAGCGACACGCATTGACTTTGGAGAGCAAATTCCCGCAAGGGCAGGGGTTCATCGCCGCAACAAACATCAAATCGGCATCGTAGGAGACTTTGGCATTGACACGCGAGATATTGACAATCCTATCTTGTAAGGGTTCACGCAGGGCTTCTAGGAT
This sequence comes from Sulfurovum sp., assembly GCA_020721815.1. Taxonomy (GTDB): domain Bacteria; phylum Campylobacterota; class Campylobacteria; order Campylobacterales; family Sulfurovaceae; genus FS08-3. The sequence goes on from DYMA01000083.1 coordinate 3,502, forward strand.
ATTTTTTGAAAAGTGCGGCAACTCATCAAAAAACAAAATACCGTGATTGGCAAGGGCTACCTCTCCGATTTTGGCATTGGTCGAACCGCCTCCGAAGATTGAGGCGGATGTGGCGGTGTGATGGGGCGAACGCAAAGGGCGTTTGGGGTCAAAATCGGGTGTAGTACCATCCAAAAATTGGTGTTTGGCGATGCTGAGTATCTCATCTTTGCTTAGTGGGGGCAAAATATCATTAAGGCGTTTGGATATCATCGATTTGCCGCACCCTGGAGAGCCTTGCATCAAAAAGTTGTGCATCCCACACGCTGCGATAAGTGAGGCTCGTTTGGCAATGGTTTGTCCTTTGATATCGTAAAAGTCGTTGGAGTAAGCAGCGGTGTAAAAATACTCTTTTTGGTTGATTTGGATACGTTTGGCATGGTATTCGTAGGAGATGGATTGCGTGTGAAGCGATTGGGTGGAGATAAGCTCGATGGCTTGATTGATGCTCTCAACGGCGATAAACTCTATATCGGAGATGTGTCTAAGGTACTCCAACGCTTCAAGCGGCACAATGGCTTTTTGAATCATTTTTTGCTCTTTGAGTGAGAGAATGAGGGGAAATATCATCGAACTGGCTTTGATTTTGCCATCAAGCCCCAACTCTCCAAAGACAAAAAGCTCATCTTCATCAAGGTCAATTTGATTGAGCGCTACAAGCAAAGCAAGGGGTAAATCGAAGTGCGTACCGCTCTTTTTGATGTCGCTAGGGGAGAGATTGACGGTGATTTTGAGCGGTGGAAAGGTGAAGCCATTGGTAAGCAACGCCGATTTGACACGCTCTTTGGACTCTTGAATATCGCTTGAAGCGAGTCCCACGACGCTAAAACTGGGCAATCCTTTGGTAAAAGTAGCCTCCACATCGATTACTTTGGCACTGAGTCCATCAAGTGAGGCACACTTAAAACGATTGATAGTGTTGGGTATATTTAAAATCTTTTCCATAAATGCAACTATAATCTAATAATGATAAGAATGAGGTAATTTCTCTCTATCAAAAGCTCCTATTGTTGGGTTTAGTCTCTTTGAAAACAAGAAGAGTTGTTCTCTTTTTGCCCCATTATCTTATCAAATTTAAATTTTAAAAAGAGTATAATCCTGCGTTTCTTATCTTATTATGGTAATATAATAGAGTTATTTTCACTTCTAAGGAAAGTTATGTCAAAAACGTATGCTTCATTTGTATCGATAGGTGCTTATGCCCCTGAAAAAATCTTGGACAACAAGATGCTTGAAGAGATGGTTGATACCAGTGATGAATGGATCACAAAACGAACAGGTATCAAAACGAGGCATATTGCAGCGGACAATGAGTACACAAGCGATATGGGTGCTAAGGCGTGTGAGAAGGCGATTGAACGCTCTGGTTTGCCCAAAGAGGCTATTGATTTGGTGATTTGCGCAACCGTCACGCCTGATTATTTTAATATGCCCTCTACGGCGTGTATTATTAGCGATAAGTTGGGTATTCACAATGTTCAAGCTTTTGATATTTCGGCTGCTTGCAGCGGGTTTGTCTATCTCCTCTCTATAGCCAAAGCCTTTATTGAATCGGGAATGAAAAAAAATGTCCTTATTGTAGGAAGTGAAAAATTCTCCTCCATTGTTGATTACAGCGATAGAGGAACGTGCATTTTGTTTGGCGATGGAGCAGGTGCTGCTATCATTAGTGCTACAAGCGATAAAACCAAAGCCATTATGGATGTCCATGCAAGTGCCGATGGAAGCTACGGGGATTTTTTGGTCACCCCTGCACCAGGTTCTGTCTATCCTGCTAGTCAAAAGGTACTTGATGAGGGTCTCAATTTTGTCAAGATGAAAGGCAATGAGACCTTTAAACTCGCCGTCAAAACCCTCACGCAAGATGTCAAAAACATATTAAAGCACAACGCTATTGAATCGCACCAAATCAAACACTTCGTTCCCCATCAAGCCAACTACCGTATCATCAAAGCCGTAGGCGATGCGCTCAAACTTGATGATGAACAAATTGTTTTGACCGTAAGCAAATACGGCAACACTTCGGCTGCTTCTATCCCTATGGCAATCAACGATATTTACGAATCAGGAAGATTGAAAACGGGTGATTTGATGCTGCTTGATACCTTTGGCGGTGGACTGACATGGGCAAGTGCACTTTTGACTTTTGAGGGAAAATAGATAAACGCATGAGAGTGGCTTTTATTGGTGATATTGTGGGGCGACCAGGGCGTGAGATGATTGGTAAGCACCTTCATGGACTTCGTCAAGAGTACGGCATTGATTATGTCATTGCCAACTACGAAAACGCCAGTCACGGTTTTGGGCTTACACGCAAAAATTGCGAAGAGTTGTTGAGCTATGGTATTGATATGATGAGCGGAGGCAACCACTCCTTTGACAAAAAAGATATTTTTCCGCTCTTTGAAGAGTTTCCCCTTATTCGCCCCCTCAACTATCCCAAATTGGCACCTGGTCAAGGCATCTTTACGACTACTATCAAACATCAAAAGGTAGCCATTATCAACCTTTTGGGCTATTACTTTACGATGGAGCTTGTGGATAATCCCTTTAATGTCGTTATTGAAGAGATTGGAAAGTTGCAACTGCAAGGCTACAAACACATCATTATTGATATGCACGCCGAAACTACAAGCGAAAAACGTACCCTATTGTTTATACTCAAAGAGAGCGTTTCGGCGATATTGGGGACGCATACACATGTAGGAACGGATGATTTGGAGATTATAGACGGGTGTTGCTATGTCACCGATGTGGGACTTACGGGGTGTAGAGACAATGTGCTAGGGGTGGATACCAAAATACCTATCCAGCGATTTACGACTGCCATTGGAGGGCATTTTGATGTACCCGACAAATGCCGTGCGATTTTGCAAATGATAGTGTTTGATCTCGATAGTGAAGGTCGTGCCATAGAGGCACAAAAAATCAAAATTATGAGTGATAAACCAACGGTTATCAGTAAAGGACTATAGATGTTTGGATTGGGTTTTATGGAGATTGTCTTGATTTTAATTGTTGCTATTTTGTTTTTGGGTCCCGATAAGTTGCCTAAAGCCATGGTAGAGATTGCCAAATTTATCAAAAGCTTCAAAAAAGGTGTCCACGATGCCAAATCGGTCATTGATGAGGAGCTTAAAATCGCTGACCTCAAAGAGGAGATGATGAGTTCCCAAAGGGCGTTGGAGAGTGCAACGGATGATTTGCGAGGATTTAAAAATATCGATTTGGGACTAAATGAGATACTAGAGGAGAAGCCAAAAGCGATACCTATTGAGCCTAAACGTGAAAATATCACCTTTGAAAAAAAGCCTACCATCCTAGAAGAACCCAAAACGACACCCACATTAGGAGAGAGTAAATAATGTCTGAAGGTATCTTTCATGATTTAAAACCCCATCTTGTTGAGTTGCGTGTTCGTATTTTTTACTCTGTGATGACTGTTTTTGTCTTTTTTGCTCTTTCGTTTATGTTTTATGAGCCTATTTTGGAGTGGATGAAGCAACCTCTTGTCGATGCTATGCCAAAAGGTACGCAAATCATCGCTACAGGTGTAGCAGAAGCCTTTTTTACCGCTATCAAAGTAGCCTTTTTTTCGGGACTTATGTTGTCATTGCCCGTAATTTTTTGGCAATTTTGGCTCTTTGTGGCCCCGGGTCTCTACGAAAATGAGAAAAAATACGTCATACCTTTTGTAGCGGCTGCAACGATGATGTTTGTAACGGGGGCTGCTTTTGCTTACTATGTGGTTGTCCCTTTTGGATTTGAATTTTTGATCAACTTTGGTAGTACTATTGCGGTAGTTACCCCTAAAATTGGTGAATACGTTGGCTTTTTTACCAAGATTATGATAGGTTTTGGTATCAGTTTTGAACTGCCTGTGATTACTTTCTTTTTTGCTGTATTGGGACTTGTGGATGATGAGATGCTCAAAGAGTTTTTTCGATACGCCGTGGTTATTATCTTCATTTTGGCCGCCCTTTTAACGCCTCCTGATGTCATTACTCAGCTTTTAATGGCAGGACCTATGGTGTTGCTCTACGGTGTCTCTATTGTGATAGCCAAAATGGTCAATCCAGCACCTCCCAAAGACTCCCAAGAGGAGAGTGACGAAGAAGAAGAGGAAGAAGAGAAAGAAGAGGATAAAAAAGCCTAATCTATGGAACTTCTTACACAAAGCTACGACTACCATCTCCCCCAAGAGTCTATCGCAACAACGCCCCTCTATCCTCGTGATAGCTCTAGGCTTCTTGTCTATAATCGCCAAACCGACACGCTTGCCCACACTATTTTTCGAGATATAATGCACCATATTCCAAGCGATTGTCATCATGTCTTTATCAACGACACCAAAGTAATCAAAGCGCGTATCTTTGGGGTCAAGAGCAGTGGTGGCAAAGTGGAGTTGTTGCTTAATAAACCCCTTGAAAATTTACGCTACGGAGTCTATATCAAAGGCAAAGTTAAGATAGGAAGTATCCTAGAGTTTGCAGAGGGTTTGAGGGCAAAGGTTGAAGATGTGCATGAGAGTGGCTTACGAACCGTAACGTTTTGGCACGAGGGCAACCCGTTGGGCTTTGAAGAGCTTATTGTTTTTCTTGAACGTATCGGGCATATCCCTTTGCCACCCTACATACATCGAGAAGATAATGCACAAGATGAAAAAGATTACCAAACCCTATTTGCCACCCATGCAGGTGCCGTTGCTGCTCCTACGGCTTCGTTGCACTTTAGCGATGAGCTTTTTGAACGTTTCGCCAACAGCTACCAACTTAGCCCCATTACGCTTCATGTGGGAGCAGGGACCTTTAAGCCCGTCGAGGCTCAAAATATTTTAGAACATCCCATGCACTCAGAGTATTTCAATATCCCCTCCGCCTCCGCCAAAATCCTTGATACGCAGGCCAAAATACTCGCTATTGGCACAACCGTCACACGCACCATAGAGTACTATGTGAGAACCCACCAGCTTCAAGGAGAGTGCGATTTGTTTCTCAATCCCCACAATCAACCCCAAAGAGTCAATTATCTCCTGACCAATTTTCACCTACCCAAAAGCACCCTTATTATGCTTGTGAGTGCCTTTGTAGGACGAGAAAAAACGCTTCAACTCTATCAAGAAGCCATTGCCAACAACTACCGATTTTACAGCTACGGCGATGCGATGCTTATTATCTAGCCAATTTTGTATCGCTATCTCAAACTTATATTGATTGATAGTGTAAGCCCAGTCTCTAATAGTTTTTTTCTATTGTTAGAGTGAAGCCGTATTCATTTTAGGCGAAACACCGAGTTCCCTGCAAGAAATCCTTAGGTTGCTTCCTATGACTCCTAAGCTTTTGTTGGTTTGGATAGGAGTTTTCATTGGTTATTGAGTTATTTTTTATCCAAATGCTTTTTAAGCTCATCGATAGAGATATTTAGCTCTTTGGCTACCTCTTCGATAGAGAGTTTAAATTTCGTTATCATTTTGATAGCACTGCTAATTATTCCTTGAGATATTCCTTGAGAAATCCCCTGAGAAACACCTCTCTCCATTCCTATTTGATAACTTGGCAACTCTTCGAGTTTCATATCTCGCAACATACTCTCTACCTCCTTTAGTTTGGTTTGTAAATCTCTATTGGTTGAAAGCTCTTCTAACGTAAGCATACATTGACCCAATTTGTGACTATTGCCTTGTGTGAGTTCTTGCAACCTTGTAAGAATGTAGGTAATGACATCCTTTTCATCTCTTCCTTTGAAATCACACAATATGGCTAACACCAACGCATCAGGACTGTCCATCCTTAGAAACTTCTCGCAATCTATCGTGTGCATATCAATGATAGTATAACGAAATTTTAAATTATCTTCAACTATGGTGCTTTGCATTTTGAGTTTAGGTTTGCCGATATAGACAAGATATTGAAAAATAGGCAGTCGTTCAAAGCGTAAACTTATATCGTTGTAGTAGCGTAGCATTCTGCGGTGCATGGTTTTGTCGTTGTCGTTTTGTATTTCTAGGTGCAGTATCGCTTCTAC
>DYMA01000256.1 GCA_020721815.1 Sulfurovum sp.
AATGGCCGCACATGCTACGATACTAAGACCAATGAGGACTATGTGCGTTGTGTACGAGGCAGACAATAACCTACGCTACCGCGTAGGTTGATTTTTGATTTTTATAGTATTGTATTACTCATCTTTCGCACCTAAATCCCAGCAATTCCTGAGTCACACTTCGCAGTGTAGCAATGATATCCATAAAATCTTCATTTCTATTGACTATCGTCTCTATTTTTGCTATTTTGTCCATAATCTCTATAAAAGCTTGCATAGCAATCGAGAGGGTATGGAGTTCACACTCTAAGTCTTTAAACAATCCACCAATCGTTTTTGGTTCGTGGCTGATTCTATTGATGTAGCTGACAATATTATAGGCAAAGAACGAAAGTGTCATTCGTGCAATAAGCGCTTCATAGATTCTGTTTTCTTCTTTGCCAAACCCAAAGTGTTCACGAAGCTCTTTGTAGCCTTGCTCAATATCCCATCTGCGTTTGTAGATCTCAATAATCTCTTCATCGTTAAGTCCCAAGTCTGTTGATACGATAGGGATAAGATTGTCAGCGGTTTTGATAAAAACAATCTTGAGTTTGCCTGCATTTTTGTGTTCGACTACAGCTGAGAAATAGGTGAACCGAATCTTTTTGCCATATTTTCCTTCTTTGGCACTTTTGAGCTTTTTGTGTTTTTCATAGATGGCATTCACTGTTTTTTCTTTGGTGCTGAAGTTCCAAATCTTATTGTTATTGGCAATGCGTGAGATGACTCTTAAACCCAATTCATTCATCTCTTGAAGAAACATCGGTTTACTGTACCAACTATCCACAAGGAGATAATCAGCATAGATGCCGCTGTTTACGGCTCTTTTGACCATATCTATGGCTATCTTGGATTTTCCGTCCATAATCTCTAAGCGTCGTTTGTAGGCAGTGGAACGAGTATCTAGCTCTCGAGCAAACTCTTCAAGTTTTACTCGTGCATAATTTCCCATAGCAATAGCAAAGTCCACCATAAAGTTAGAGTAGCCGTCACTGTAGTTCAAGGAGACTACATTGATACCTCTGATGTTTCTTTTCTCCTTGTTGCTCCAAAGCTTATCACGACTCCCCTCAACATATTTACCTGTTTTACCCTCTACGGTATCATCAACAATAAAGACTTTGATGGCATTAGCATCTTGTACTTTGTGTAAAAGCTTTAAGATTTTGAGTGTTGTCAAAGAGAGGAGTTTTCTCCAGTTGTAGCTACTGGTCTGTAAGAGTCTGTAGTAAGTGTCTTTTTTAAAACTATCATTGCTTTGGTTCATAAATGTCGCTATCTTTTTGTTCATCACCAGCATATAGACAAAGTGTAATACAACAAGATAGGGTGCTACTCCTTCTCTTTTTTTCACAAAGTTTGCACTTTTTAGAATACTCTTGATGTTTAGCAGTTGCAGTGTTTGATAGATTGGATTTCTCAGACTT
>DYMA01000084.1 GCA_020721815.1 Sulfurovum sp.
AGAAAGGAATAGAGAAAGGAATAGAGAAAGGAATAGAGAAAGGAATAGAGAAAGGGATTGATATTGGGATAGGGAAAGGGCGAGAAGAGGGAGAAAAATTGGCAAAAATAGAGATTGCCAAAAATCTACTTTCGCAAAATATTGATTTAAACATCATCGCTCTTTCGACAGGCTTAACGGTAGAAGAGATTAATAATACACTAAGCAACCAACCAACAAAAGAAAGATGAAAAAAAGTATCTTGCTTCTTGAAGATGACCAGCAACTTAGCGATACCATTTGTCAATTTTTGACCTACCACGATTATGACGTGCTACGAGCCTTTGATGGGCATAGGGCAGAGGATATTGCCTATGAACACTCCATTGATATGATGTTGCTTGATGTTCGTGTGCCTCTTTTGGATGGTTTTGCTTTTTTGAAAAGATTGCGCAATAAGGGTATCCAAACCCCCACTATCTACATCACCTCGCTCAATGGTGTCGAAGATGTCACAAAAGGCTTTGAGATGGGGTGCGATGATTATATCCGCAAACCTTTTGCACTCAAAGAGCTACTTGTGAGGATAGAATCGCTTTTAAATCGTTACGACAAGAGTCACAATAGCCTCATCCATTTGAGTGAACATTTGCAATTTAACACACAATCTCTCACATTAACCCAAAAAGGTTGTATCGTTGGACTCAAAACCAAAGAGAAAAAACTGCTTTTGCTTTTTTTGCAACACCCCAATGAGCTTTTGGAGTATGTAGCTATTTTTAAAGCCCTATGGGAGTATCACGAAGAGCCTAGCCATGAGAGTCTGCGTACCTATATCAAATCGCTTCGTAAGCTACTGGGCAAAGAGAAGATTGCAACCGTTAGAAACATAGGCTACACCTTTGTACAGCAGTGAACGCAAAAGCTTTATTCGCTTTTTGATTATCTATCTGGGCTCAACCTTTGTTCTCTTTTTTGTAGCGCTGGTGATATTTTATCACTATCAAAAAAATCAAATCATCACGCACCAAATGCAAACGCTTGAAATCAAATCTCAATACATCAAATCGCACCTTCGCATACTTCACGAAACTTATGATAGCGTTTTAATCTATCCCGTCGTAGAGGGTTTGGACTCGGGCATTTATACTCTTGAGAAGCAATACATTGTGGGTACATTTGATAAGCCTGTGTCGTTTGAGACTTTCATGCGACACGATAGTAAGCATTTGCTTCATGTAAGTAAGATTGAGCCCTACTATTTGGGTGGGGCTTATCTTGTGATTCGCAAACCCATAGACTATTCACCCCTAGAGACACTTCAATACAACAGTACTCTTTTTATGCTCATTGCGGGGGCTTTTTTTATCGCTTTGGGCATCTATTTGGGGAGGCTTTTTATAGCACCTATGCGAGAGTATATCAAAACGATGAAAGATTTTATTCAAGATACCACGCACGAACTCAACACCCCCATTAGCGTCATACTTGCCAATATTGAGATGCTAGAGACGTTTGGCAAATGCAACACCCACAAAGAGTTTGAACGCATACAAATCGCCTCCAAAACCCTTAGTATCCTCTACGATGATCTTACCTATCTCAATCTCAACCATCACTACTATCGCACCATCCAAAGCGTTGATCTTTCCGAGTTGCTTCGTAGCCGTTGCCTCTATTTTGATGCTATGATACAAGACAAAATGATTGATGTGACTCTTTTGATTACTCCAGATAGTAGAGTCGATATGGATGCACGTGATGCCATGCGGTTGATGGATAATCTCATAAGCAATGCGATAAAATACAACAAACCCAAAGGAGCATTAATGATTGAACTCACACACGAACACCTCATCGTTGAAGATGGTGGCATTGGTATCGAGCAAACCAAAATAGATCAGATATTTAATCGCTTCACAAGACTCTCTTCAAGCCAAGGGGGTTTTGGGATAGGTCTTAGTATCGTGAGGCAAATTATCGTGCATTATGGATTTGTACTTTCGATCGATTCCAAGCTCCACAAGGGCACCAAAGTGATGGTACGATGGTCAAAACAGTAGCTCTGGGAGTCGCTTTGACGCTTTGGCTTTGGGGGCAAGAGCCTAGCGTGATGGTTGAAAAAAATTGTCTCTCCTGCCACAAAGCACACGCTATCCCCAGTGAGCTTATCTACCGTCGCTACCTTTTACGCTACAGTACGCATGAAGCCATGAAACAAGCCATTGTAAGCTACCTTAGTAACCCTAACCCAAAAAACTCAATCATGCCCTCGCCCTTTTTTGTGAAATTTCCCATGAAACAAAGCTCCACACTCGATAAACCCACGCTTCTACGCAGTACGGAGGAGTTTTTGGACTACTTTGATATCAAAAAAAGATTTTCAAGCGGTTCATATTGAGTCCATACTCTCACGCTATACTTTTGTTTATTTCAAAAGGCACAGTGTATGTATCGAATCGTTTTTATCACTCTTTTTATCTCCTCGTTGCACGCTCACACTCTCCAAGGGCTTATCACGACAGGCTTAAACAATGCCCACACTCTTAAGCTCAGCAACAATCAAGTCAAATTAGCCGACATTGAGTACAAAGAGAGCCTTGCAAAGCGTTACGGGTCGTTGGATCTTAGCACCGATTTGACGCACTACAACGTCGCTCGAACACTCGCTCCACTTACACCCTCCGTGATTGGCTCACAAACTCCCGTGACGACAACCAAAGATCTTTTGAGTGCAGGGGTGCTTTATACGCTTCCTCTTTTTACAGGTTTTGCCCAAACGCAAGATATAGCTATCAATAAATTGTCAAAAAATATTGCATTGATGAGAGCCAGATTAAACAAAGAACAGCTCATCTACAACATCAAAACGCTCTATCTTGCCATACTTGCCCAACAAGAGGGGCTTCAAGCCCAACGACGCTACACCCATGCACTGCAAAAGCTAGTCCAAAGCATCGACTACGAGGTGAAACTGGGCAAAAAAGCAACGCTTGATTTGCTCAAAATTCAATCGGATTTGGAATCTTCACGCTCAAAAGAGACACTCTTTGAGACGACCCTAGCCATTACCAAAGCATCGTTAGCCTCTCTTGTAGGCATTCGTGAGCTTCGCACAATCTCTCCTATAGCTATAAAACTCAAAAAACCTCACTACAATCTCCAAACGCTCTTGCAAGATAGTGCCAATCTAGCCAAAATCAAACTCGAAGATACCGCCATTATCAAAGCCAATCACGCTATCAAAAAGAGCAAAGCCTCAACCTTGCCCCAAGTCAATCTCGTGGGATATGCGGGTAAAAACTACGGCGAAGATGAAGCTTTGGGCGATATGGATAGCGAAACACTTTGGCAAGTTGGGGTTAATGTCAAATGGAACATTGTCGATTTTGGTCGCAGCAAACTCGCTCAAGAAAAAGCAAAAATTGCCAAAATGAATGCACTAGACCAAAAAGAGCAAACCCTTCTTGAACTCAAAAAACTGTTGATTGAGGGGCTAGAGACTATCAAGCTTCACCACCAAACCTACCGCCAATACCTTGCGCAACGCACACTGCTCACCAAAGCCCAAGAGATAGAGCAGATACGCTACCATCAAGGGGTTGCTACTATCAATGATCTTTTGCTCGTCAAAGCCGAGGGACATTTGGTTCAAGCTCGATTAATCCAAAGCAAATACGACTATCAAAAAAGTATCTACTTTATCCAATACATTATGGAATCAGGAGCAAAATATGAATAAAACAAGAGTTACAATACTGTTCTTTGTTGTTGTTTTGACTATTGTTGTTGCAAAAAATCTCTTAAACAAAAGGGTAGAGGAAAACAAAAATGCAATCATGCCTCACAAACCCAAACTCGCTATTGAGCTACTCTCTCCACACTATGGCACTTTGAGTCACTCCCAAACCTTTTTGGCTCAGGTTGAAGCCCAAAAGAGCGTTGTTATCACAACTAAACTCACAGGCTATATCGAAAAAATTCACGTTACTCAATCGCAAGAGATTAAAAAAGGCGATAGGCTTGTGACGATTGATTCAAGCGAACTTCGCAGCACTTTGGAGTCTTTGAAGACCTCTTTGGACTATCAAAAAGAGGATAAAAATCATGCACTGGGCATCTATGAACGCAACCAAAAGCTCTACCGTGTGGGAGGTTTATCCAAAGAGCAACTTGACCTTTCGCATATCGCATTCAAAGGCAAACAAAGCCTTCTAGCCCATACTCTTGCAAACATCCAACAAATCCGCAACCAATTAAACTATCTCCACATCAAAGCCCCTTTTGATGGTTTTGTCACAACCCTAGAGATGCATTCAGGAGATTTGGCTTTGGCGAGTAAAGGCATTATGCGTATTCATACCCACAAACAAAAGCTTATCTTTAGCTACCCCGCCCAAAGCAACGCCATCGCAAAGGGTCAAAAAGTCCTTCTCAATCATCAAGAGATTGGTACAATCGAGAATTTGTATCTAGGGGGTTTATCGGATTTGGCACAAGCAGAGGTCAAATTAAAAACCCCGCTTAATCTTCCGTTGCAAACGCATATTACTATTGAAGTCATTACGCAACAATCCAAAGGGTGCATTATCCCCAATCAAGCCATTCTCTATCATCAAAAAGGGGAGCATATCATAACCTACAAAAATCGCACCTTTGAAGCCTATCCAATCGATCCTATCTTACGCAACGCCCAACACACCCTTATCAAAGAGTGTCCCGCTCATGCCAAAATAGCTCTCGCTAGTCAATCGCAACTTCAAAAATTACTCACGCTTGAAGATGTTTATGTTTTAGGAGAGACTAATGAGTAGATACCAATACGTTTGGCTGGAGAAAATACTCAATAAACCGCACATTATTCTATCGTTTTTGGCTCTTTTTGTCTTTGTGGGGTTTTTGGGGTTTGGAAAAATCCACCAAAATCTCTTTCCAAACTCAAACTATCCCGAGGTAGCCATTGTCATTACCCAAAAGGGAGCTTCGGCAAAAAGCATCGCCAACAATGTAGCTGTAGTAGTAGAAGAGGAACTCTACTCGCTTGATGGGATACGCAGAGCCTACTCCAATACCATCGATGAAGTTACGGTCATTCGTGCGGAGTTTGAGTATGAAAAAAACGTCGATACCGCACTCAATGATGTCACCAATGCTCTAGCAAAAATCAAAAACAAACTGCCCAAAGATATACTTGAACCCCAAACAATCAAAATCACTCAAGCAACCGCACCCGTTATGGTCGTGGCACTCTCTCCTGCCACGTCCGAAATGGCTATGGAAGATGTGCGTGATTTGGCAAACAGTGAGATAAAACACCAACTGCTCAAAACCAAAGGAGTGGCCAATGTCGATATATTTGGAGGGTATCAAAAAGAGTTGCATATTATTATCGACAAAAAACGTCTCGATAGCCTCAATCTCTCTTTGGCAAATGCTATAGGCTCTATCCAAACAAGCCATCAAGATTACGCTATTGGGTTTTTAAACACCTCTTTTGAACGCTATTTGCTCACTGCAAAAGGCAAAAATGAAGATGTAGAGTCGCTCAAAAACATACCCATCGCCCACAATGTCAAACTCTCCGATATTGCCGATGTCTATTTTGGTCACTACGACAACAGTGCGTTGTATTATGGCAATGGCAAAAAGGCGATTGCTTTGGCGATACAACGCTCCCTAAGTGCCGATGTGGTGACTACGATACAAGCGTGTGAAACAACGATAGCTAAGCTTGAAAAACAATACCCCAAACTCCAATTTTCACTCGCCGATACCCAAAAAGATACCATAGTACAAAGCACCCAAAATATGTTTGAGGGGCTTCGTGATGCTATTGTCATGTCCACCATTGTCGTGTTTCTCTTTTTAGCAAGTTTTAGACAAATTCTTGTGGTGTTAGGGACTATCCCGCTTGTCTATGCCTCTACGATTGGATTGATGTGGCTTGTGGGAATAGAGTTTAACGTCGTAACCCTCACGGGTATTATTTTGGCTCTTGGATTGCTCCTTGATGATACGGTGGTGGTGATGGAAAATATCGAAAGGCACTACACAGAGCTTCAAAAACCCATCCGCAACGCCGTGATTGAGGGGACAAAAGAGGTGATGTTTGCCGATTTGAGCGGTACGATTACGACCATGATTGCTTTAGCTCCTATGCTTTTTGTAGGTGGCTATCCTCAAACGGTTTTTGCTCCGCTTGTGGGGACACTGCTATTGGCTTTGTTGGCATCGTATGTTGTCTCCATCGTGGCTGTACCGCTTCTCTCTTTGTATATTTTGACTATCAAAACCTCTTGGATACTCCAATTGGAGAAGCGTTTTCATCTGCTTATTCAATTTCTCAATGAAAACACCGTAGCCTTTTTCTCTCTGGTGACACGCAAAGCCCTTGAGTCCAAAAAGATTGGTATAGCCTATTTTGTGGTACTGATAGGACTTTTTATCATCTCCGTCAAGCTTGTCATGCCAACTGTTGGGCAAGAGTTGATGCCACCCATGGATACGGGTGGAGTTACTATCAAAATCACCATGGAGAGCAATCTTCCTATCGAAAAAAGCGAAGAGGTATTGCAAAAAATCTACACGATTGTTGCATCCAAAGAGAAGCTTTTGCGTTCTTCTGCGATGATTGGAAGCGAAGCGGGAGTTGTGAGTATCGGAAGCGGAAGCGGTATAGAGCAGATGGTAATGGTTGCAACCTACGTCGATAGACACAAAAGAGATCAAGATATTTGGCACATTGCACGAGAACTACGCAAAGAGGTAGAGAAGATACCCCACATCAAATATATCGACATAGCCCCCTACGGTGCTACGGCTATGGCAAGTATTCGTGCCAATGTCGATGCTATGATTAGTGCCTCCTCTTTGGAGATACTTCACGATGAGGGCAAAAAGGTAGAAGAGGCTCTTATGGCGACAAAAGGCATAGTCTCTGTCTCCAAAACATGGGATATGGACAAACGCATTTACGATATACGCATCAATGAAATGTTGGCACTCCAATACGGTCTCAACAAAGAGGAGGTTACCAAACAGATGCAAGTGTTGCTTCGTGGTATGCCTTTGGCCACCTTCCCCAAAGAAAATAGCCTCGAATATACGTTGCGAATTTGGGTCAAAAAAAGCGATATTGCCTCCATGCACGATCTCCTTAGTACCCTCATTGTAACGCCAAAAGGCAAAATACCACTCGAAAAACTTGCTACGATTGAGCAGCTCAAAGAGCCTACGGTGATTACACGAGAGGGATTAAATTACACATTGGAGATATACGGCAATCGAGAAAAGGGTGCTATCTCCCATATCATGAGCGATTTTGAAGCCAAATTGGCTCAACAAACGCTCCATCCCGATAGTGAGCTTGAACACATCGGAGATATCAAGCAGTTTTTATCTTCAGCCAAACGTATGGTATCGGCGATTGCGATTGCGGTGATTTTGATATTTTTTGCCCTTGTGATGATGTTTGGTAGTATCAAAATAGCCCTCATGATACTCTTCTCTATCCCTTTGACACTCATTGGGGCCTCTTGGGCGATGCTTACATTGGGGTATCACACCTCTATGCCTGCGATGATGGGATTTATTTTGCTCTCAGGCGTGATTGTCAATAACGCCATACTTCTTATTCACTTTGCTCTTGAACGCATGGAGATGGGAATCAACAAATACGATGCAATGCTTGAATCGATCAAAATTAGAACCCGCCCTGTCTTAATGACGGCATTTTCGGTATCGGCAGGTATGCTACCCGTAGCACAAGGAGCGGCTATAGGATTGGAGAGATTAGCACCATTGGGTGCGGTGGCGATTGGAGGACTTATCATAGGTACATTGATGACATTGGTGTTTATTCCTATTGTATTTGTATGGACAACCAACGACTCCAGTCTCCCAAAAGAACAAACGCTTTAGGCAAAAATCCTTTAGAGTGTACTGTTTTGCCGTACTCTTTGGCACAGTATTTTGATAATCCCTTTGGCTACGTCAATGTATTCGGAGATTAAATTGTAAAGCACACTGCTTTCGATTTTAAACACCAATGTATCTTGTGTGGTCTTAATGGCAGCACTACGAGGTTCTGGGTCAAGAGCGGCGAGTTCTCCAAAAATACTCTTTTCGCCCAATCTTGCAACCACCTTATCATCAATAATCACCTCTACTTCGCCGCGTACGATGATGTACATTGAAGTCCCAATCTCTCCTTGTCTCATTATCACTCGACCCTTTTCATACTCTATCTCACTAAGTTGCGTAGCCAAAGAGAGCAAATCTTTTTCGCAAATTTCGGAAAAGAGGTCAATGGATTTTAATATAATTACCTTTTCAATCATTAATAACATGGCTTTAACCTTTGTGCAGTTGTTTAATGCTCCATTGAGCCGTTTGGGCAATATCGCTATTGCTGTGCGTTTGAAGCTTTTGGAGATGTTCCAAATAGGGGCGTTCTTTGTTGATGCCTATCTCATAGACAGCGGAGAGTTTTAAAACCGTAAAGATGGTTTCATCGCTCAAAACACGTCTCATAAACTCCTCTTGAATCCCTTGTTTATCTATAAAGGCGGGGAACTGTGTAGGTTTTGCATCAGCCCAAAGCGTTTCAAGCACGGGTAAGACAATCTCTTTGATTGGGGAGGAGACAACGCTATCGATCACCTCAACAGAGTAGGCTTTTTTATCGCTATCGTTCTCAAAATAGTTTACTCTTGAGCGGGTCATAAGAGCTTTGGAGTAGATAAATCCCAATATAAAAAAGATTGAAGCAATTTTTTGATCTTTAATCTCCTCCACCACAATATAACTGTTGGGGTAGTTTTGTCTATCAAGATGCTGGAGTATCATCATGCAGTAGAGTGCATATTGAGTGCTAATCGTCAAAAGTTCCATAATTTTGGCTTCGTCGTTGCAGACAAAATCGTAATCAAAGAGACGATTGACAATCTCATCAAAAAGCAACGGCTCATGGGCATAGGAGAGCAAAAAGAGATGGGCTTGGCGTGTACGCATATTGGCAAAAACCCTCACGAGTGCCAAACGTACATCAATATCACCAGAGTGTTCAAAATAGCTTGAAAGTTGCTCAAAGATTTTGGCTCCAAATTTACTAAGAGCCATAGTGGAGAGATTGCGATAGGGTGGATTTTCCAAATTGTTGAGCAAATAGGGGATAAACTTTTGAATAGTAAGATTTCCTACGGTTGCAATAGCGACATATTTGAGATCGCTATCGCTGCTGTTGAGTGCCTCCTCTAGCGGATGATAGAAGCTGGGAATGGTCATTTTTGATAGAATATTGAGTGCCAAAAGGTTTTGCTCTTTTTTGCTTGAGGCAAACAGGTCATTGAGTACTCCCCCTGCTTTGAGTATCCCATCAACCCCACTGTATTGAAGCATGGCAATAATAGCTCCCTCTTGTACCAAAGGGTCTGGGTGGTGAAGGTACTCCGATACAAGCTCAATCGCCTCCACGGAAGCGAGTTTGCAATAGAGTCCAAAGAGCTTATACAGCACTTCGCTCTCCTTTTCAATCTCTATACGC
>DYMA01000085.1 GCA_020721815.1 Sulfurovum sp.
TGCCAATGCCTTTAGTGAGCTTAACGCCCCCCTTGATCAATGGGATCGTTTTGTGCAACAAGGTCAAGCCAAAGATGCAGGCGACGATGAAGCCCACGAGATGGATGAGGATTTCATCAATGCCCTAAGCTACGGCATGGCACCAACCGCTGGAGAGGGGATTGGGATTGATCGTTTGGTGATGATACTTACCAATCAACACTCCATTCAAGATGTTTTGCTCTTCCCCGCCATGCGTCCCGAAGCACCCAAAGTCGTGGTTGCAAACGATGAACAAAAATGCAGTAAGTGCGGCAATGAAGCGATAGAAGAGCTAAAACCTGCCAAAAAGGGCAAAGGATTCTTGTGTATCGATGCCCTAGCGTGTAAACAACGTACACAAACCGATAAATAACTAAAAAAGGAAACAGTCATGAGTTACCAAATAGAAACGTTTGATCCCGAGATTTTTGAAGCGCTCAACCATGAGCTTACTAGGCAAAACGACCACCTTGAGATGATTGCAAGTGAAAACTTTACCCATCCCGCTGTAATCGAAGCGATGGGAAGTCTGCTTACCAATAAGTATGCTGAGGGGTATCCCTACAAACGCTACTATGGGGGTTGCGAAAATGCTGACCGTGTAGAACAACTAGCCATTGATAGAGCGTGTGAGCTGTTTGATTGCAAGTTTGCCAACGTTCAACCCCATTCGGGTAGCCAAGCCAACGGTGCGGTTTATGCGGCACTGCTCCAAGCAGGTGATAAGCTATTGGGTATGGATTTGAGCCACGGAGGTCACCTTACACACGGCTCAAAAGTGAGCTTTAGCGGTAAAAACTACCACAGTTTTACATACGGCGTAGAGCTTGATGGTCGTATCAACTACGACAAAGTACGAGAAATTGCCAAAATCACACAACCCAAAATCATTGTGTGCGGTGCTTCGGCTTATGCACGAGAGATTGATTTCAAACGCTTCAAAGCAATAGCCGATGAAGTAGGGGCGTTGCTCTTTGCCGATATTGCCCATATTGCAGGACTTGTGGTCGCAGGTGAACACCCTAGCCCATTCCCTTATGCCGATGTGGTTACCTCTACGACACACAAAACCTTAGCAGGTCCTAGGGGAGGAATAATTCTTACCAATGATGAAGAGATTGCCAAAAAGGTCAATTCGGCTATCTTCCCTGGATTGCAAGGAGGACCACTCGTTCACGTTATTGCTGCCAAAGCAGTAGGATTTAAACACAACCTATCACCGCAGTGGAAAGAGTACGCCAAGCAAGTCAAAATCAATGCCAAAGTCTTAGCCGATGTACTTATCCAAAGAGGCTACGATGTCGTAAGCGGTGGTACAGATAACCATTTGGTTTTGGTATCGTTTTTAAATAAAGATTTTAGCGGAAAAGATGCCGATGCAGCATTAGGAAGAGCGGGTATTACGGTCAATAAAAACACCGTCCCAGGCGAAACACGAAGTCCTTTTGTCACAAGCGGTGTACGCATTGGCTCACCTGCATTGACAAGCAGAGGAATGAAAGAGAGAGAGTTTGAAATCATTGCCAATAAAATTGCCGATGTACTCGACAATATCCACGATGAGGCTTTGCATCTTCAAATCAAAGATGAGATGAAACAATTGGCTCAAGATTTTATCATCTACGATAGACCTATCTACTAAACACAAACCACGAGGAGGCATGTATGGATACCAAAGAGTTCAATAATAACCCAGAACCAAGCGAGTATGTAGAGAATCTCATTGCTAATGATTTAAAACCGCCCAAAAATCGAACCCATACGATACTCACCATTGTGGCTTTGTTTATTATTGTATTGATGTCCACCATTATTGCAACGAAGATTATACTTGATGACTCTCTAAAAGATGAAAATATCCTCCAAGATCCCGATAGCATTCGTGACCCCGATTTAATCGTCGATGAGACGAAGAAACAAGAGGAAAATGAGACGCTTAAGCCTGAAACCAAATCCATTTACGATATTGCTTCCTATGAGGATGGGTCTATTGATGGTATTGACAATGAAGAGGCAACATCCATTATGGATATAGAAAAAAGCAACGATGAGGCAAATGAAGAGAATAAAACAAGCAGCACCGAAGCAAACACCAACGACGCTCCACCCAGCAAAGAGAGAGATCCGTTGCCAACAGAAGAACCAAAGCCCAAAACCAACGCCGTACCCACTACACCTGAAGGTAGCTACTACATTCAAGTAGGCTCTTTTGTTGAAAAACCAGGGGAACGCTTTTTAAACATTATCAAATCCAATGGATACCGATACATTATCAAAGAGCAAGGGGGTAGCAAAAAACTCCTTATTGGTGGCTACGAGAGCAAAAACCAAGCAGCGAAAGCATTGATTGAGATTAAAGATAAAATCAATAAAAACGCCTTTATTACAAGATGACCATAATGAAACATTTACTATTTGATGAGCTTACCCCCGTCGCCCTCTACGCCAAAATCAAAGAGATTTTTACAGGTGAAATCACGATGCTCTTTGAGAGTGTCGTCAATAGCAATGAGGGAAACTTCAGCTTTATTACGATTGGTACGCAAGAGCGATTGCAATACATCGACAACCAAACGCTCTATACTTTGGATGATACTCAACAAACCATAGAGCAAAATCCTTTTGAGTTTTTGCAATCTTACTACGCCAAACTTGACCCTAAACTCTATAAGACCAAAGCATTGGAGCATGGATTTGGTTTTGTAGATGGCTTTATTGGCTTTATTGGTTACGATATGGTCAAGGTTTTTGAACCTACCCTTAAACCCCACATGGATGTTTTGGAAGATACTCTCCATACGCCCGATATGGATTTGATACGACCCAAGATTATTATCGCCTACTCCCACAAGAGTGCCAAACTCACCATTATCGAAAACCACCCCTCGTTGCACGACAAACTCGCAAGATTTAAAGAGAGCCTAAGCCAACCCTACACTCCACGACCGCTCAAACCTATCAAACTCGAACAAGATGGCTCTTTTGCGATTGATGAGGAGCGTTTTAAGGCGATTATTGAGGAGTCCAAAGAGAGCATCAAAGCAGGGGATGTTTTTCAAATCCTTATCTCCAATCGCTACACCCAACACGGCTCAATTGACCCTTTGACATTCTATCGAGCCTTACGTGCCAAAAATCCCTCTCCCTATCTCTTTTTGCTTGATTTTGAGCATTTTTCCATTTGCGGTTCATCGCCTGAAGTGATGGTCAAGCTTGATGATGGTGATATTTTGCTACGCCCCATCGCAGGGACTCGAAAACGAGGCAAAACGCACCACCGTGATAAAGAGCTTGAAGAGGAGATGTTGCGCGACCCCAAAGAGTGTGCTGAACACCTTATGCTTGTCGATTTGGGACGCAACGACGTGGGGCGTGTAGCCAAAGTAGGCAGTGTCAAAGTAACCCAAATGATGCGTGTTGAACGCTACTCGCACGTTATGCACATGGTAAGCGATATTCAAGCCCAAATTCAAGAGGGCAAAGATATGTTTGACCTATTCCGTGCCACCTTTACGGCTGGAACAATGACGGGTGCACCCAAAATCAAAGCAATGGAGCTTATTAGCCACTTCGAGGGACTCAAACGAGGCTTTTACAGCGGAAGTGTTGCTTATTTTTCATTTACGGGAGATATGGATAGTGCCATTACTATCCGTACCGCCTTGATTGGCCCCAACTCTATCACCCTTCAAGCGGGGGCGGGTGTCGTAGCCGATAGCAAACCCGAGCTGGAGTACCTAGAGGTCAAAAACAAACTCAACGCCCTTTTGGAGACGATTGCGCAGCTACAAGAGGTCTAAACGCCCTCAACCTTGCAACCAACGCAACGCCTTTTGGTAATCCTCTGGCGTATCGATACCAATCGATTGATAGGATGTCTCGACCATTTTAATCTTGTATCCATTTTCAAGCACCCGCAACTGCTCCAACTTCTCTAGCCGTTCAAGATAAGAGGAGTCCATTTGCGTATAGTGCAACAAAAACTCTTTGCGGTAACCGTAAATCCCCAAATGGCGATAGAACTTCAAAGCCCAAGGTATGGTGCTATGATGATGCAAAAGCGACTCCCAATCGTCACGATGATGGGGAATAATAGAACGAGAAAAGTACAAAGCGTGATAATTTTTATCAACAGTGACCTTAACAACGTTGGGATTTTTAAGCTCCTCCACACTGTGCAAACGGTGCATTGCACTCACCATTACCTCATTTTCACCCAACGCCTCTACCAAATCATCAATCAGTTGCGGCTCAATAAAAGGCTCATCGCCTTGCACATTGATAACAATATCGGCTTCTAGCTGCTCCATCGTCTGAGCTATTCTATCTGTTCCCGATTCATGCGTCGCTTTGGTCATAATGACATTTTGGGTAAAACTTTGACAATGTTGATGCACCTCAATCGAATCGGTTGCAATATAAACTCCATCAATCTTTTTGGCTTTTAGAGCTTGTTCATACACTCTTCGTATCACACTCTTCCCGTGCAAATCAAGCAAGACTTTATTGGGCAACCTAGTAGAAGCCAAACGTGCGGGGATAATGACAACGGTTTTCATTTTTGTTCTCCGTAACTATTCATTCCATACATCTCAAATTTTTTTATTTTATAATTCCCAACAGATGATACCAAATCAACCCGTAATGTATTATTAATATATCTTGATGGAATGAGTAGATTTAACCTATTGTTTCCTTTTTTGAGAGCAACACGATAGGAATCTTTTTGATTATAATGCGAAGTTTTTGTCTCTTTGTAAAAAATCTGAAATGTTGTATCAATGGGCGAATCTATTTCATAAGACAAAACAACATTGTTTGATTGCGATTGGGTTTGGTTTAAAGTGACAATGGGGTCATGTTTGGTGGCATTTAACTCCACAACACCCTTGTTAAATCGCAATGAAAATTGATCGTTTTGAGTGTATGGATGGTGAGAGAGGGTGAATATTTTTTCTTTTAGAGCCAAATGGCTAACGTCAATGGATGATATATTAGATTTGGATATAGGCGTTACAATGTGGTTATTATAAAAATCTCTCTCTACAATTTGATAAATCACAATATTGGGTTGCGTTTGATTGACAAAGTGTTTTAGTTTTTCTCCGTAAATATGACTAAAATGCCACTTGTATATCGTGTTAAAACTGCGATTGTAAAGCACAGATGGAGTTTGTGAAAAAGAGTCACATATCAATAAAAGTTTATGCTTTTGTATAGTGTTATTAATCATATACAAAGGTCGATTATTAATGTACATTATTTGATTTTCTACCTCTTGGCATTTGCTTAGGTTGCTCTCTTCTTTATCAATATCTCCTTTGCAAATTTTTGATTGTTTATCAAACCTATAAGGGTAGCTTTTTTCATAATTTTTATCCAATATTGCAGATATTTTTAAGAAATTAGCCAAATCGCCCGTTCCTTGATAGGTTTGATCGAAACGATAGTTTGGTATTATAATGTTTACGTTGTGTTTACAGTTGAGATAGGCGATAATTGCTTCAAATGCAAACCCAGCACCTCTTTTGTTCCAGTGCGTATCGGTTTTAAAATACAATGGCTTATCCTCTTTTTTGCTTAGCAAAATGGGTCTCAAATCCAATAGATGAACACCTCTTTTGATAGCACTCTCCACAATATCATCGGTAATCGTTTTGCCGTGATACTCCATCCAATGGGGTAATTTTTCTGGGTAGATGGAGTGCTTATTGGGTGCTATGACTATAACAAACTTTATGCCTTGATTCTCATACCAGTTTTGCAAATCTTTTAATTTATCACTCCACTGTTCTATCTCTTTTTGGGAGGGTCTAAATATCCCCTTGGTTTTGTCCAATACTCTACCAAAATCATTACCCAAAAACAAAAAACCATCTTTGCCTATAATCACTTTATTGTTTACCAAAGAGATATTAAATTGTTTGTAGGCACTATAATTAACATAAGATTCGATATTATCCGTACTGAAGAGTTGTTTTTTGTCTAAATCTAATAATGTTTGATTATTTTTTGAAAAAACCAAAAATATGAGAGTGTTGGCAATGGGTAATATACTTATTAAAACAATGGATAAAAGCAAAAAGTATTGGGTTGATTTTTTATAGCTCATAGTAAATCCTAAAAATTAAAATACAAAAAAACTTCACTACTGCTAACCAAAGAACCAATCATTG
Source organism: Sulfurovum sp. (assembly GCA_020721815.1). Taxonomy (GTDB): domain Bacteria; phylum Campylobacterota; class Campylobacteria; order Campylobacterales; family Sulfurovaceae; genus FS08-3. The sequence continues at coordinate 6,198 of DYMA01000085.1, forward strand.
CATAAGCAAAAATAAAGGATGCAAAGACAATGATAAGGGGATGTAACTTTTTTTCAAACGTAAATTTATAGGAGTTCTTGAGTGCCAACGAAACAACCAACGCAAAAACAAGCCATCCAATAATCTGCGAACCGCTTTGTATATTGGTCGTTACTATTCCAAATTCCACTCCATACTCCGAGAGCTTTGATAGATATTTTTCATATTTTTCGGCTACAACTACTCCGCTCAATCCCCCCATCCCCCTCAAAACTTTCACCGCATCCTCTCACTCTTTGGCTCGAAAGAAAACCCATGAGATATTCACAAAGTTAAAAGTGATAAACCAAGCCAACCACGCATAAAGTCTAAAGCCCAAAGAGTGCCAAATGCGGTGAATGACCAATGCTAGTCCGTGCAAAAATCCCCAAAAGACAAACGTCCATCCTGCCCCGTGCCACAATCCACCCAATATAAACGTAGCCATAAGATTGGTGTAGGTTCTAAAGCTTCCTGCTCTGTTTCCGCCCAATGGAATGTAGATATAATCTCTTAAAAATCGTGAGAGTGTAATGTGCCATCGTCGCCAAAAGTCTTGAATATCAGTTGCTTTGCAGGGAGAGTCGAAGTTGATAGGCAATTTGATATTAAAAAGCAGTGCGGCACCTATTGCCATATCGGTGTATCCGCTAAAATCAAAGTAGAGTTGAAAGGTATAAGAGAGCGACGTAGCCCACGCTTCAAAAAAAGTTAAAGCTGTAGCCACATCAAATCCTTGCGTAGCCCACACCGCAAAGGTATCGGCAATGACAACTTTTTTGAAGAGTCCGATGGAGAAGATAAAGAGTCCCAATGCAATATTACGGTAGTTTTTGACTTTGTTCCACGATGAGGCAAATTGAGGCATTACCTCTTTGTGATGGACGATGGGACCAGCTATAAGTTAAGGGAAAAAGGTGACAAACAACGCATAGTTTAAAAAATCATACTCTTTGGTCTCCCCACGAAAGCTATCAACCAAATAGGCAATTTGTTGAAAAGTAAAGAAACTAATAGCAAGAGGAAGAGCAAGATGAAGCAAAGCCATATCACTACCCAAAGCTTTGTTGAGGTTGTCGATAAAAAAATCAGAGTATTTAAAATAGCCTATCAGTGCAACATTGGCAACAATTCCCATACTTAGGAGCTGTTTTTTGGAGACTTTTTTGTGCTGTGACTCTTTGGTAAGAGAAGCTCCCAAAAGGTAGTTAAAAAGCATCGAAGCGAGTATCAATGGAAGATAGACAACATTCCACCAACTGTAAAAAAAGAGCGACGAAGCCACCAAAAACCCCTTACTCGCCTCGGTGAGTCTTTTGGAATTGAGATAGAAATAGACAAAAAAGGTGATGGGCAAGAATAGGAATATAAATTCGTAGCTATTGAAGAGCAAAGCGGTTACCTCTGTGGGAGAAATTTTTTAGATAAATCCTGAATCATCATTACTATACGCCTCTCTCTTTGTAAATATCCAAGATATTAAGTTGTGGATTTCCTGTGAAGTCATCTTCTAAATACAAAATACTTTGAATGTCACTATCTATCAAACGATTTTTCACAACACAACCAAATAGAAATGAGGATAGCTCTTTAACCGTAAGTGATTTTGTATCCAATGCCTCTATCAAATCATCAATCAATTGTGGCTCAATAAAAGGCTCATCGCCTTGAACATTGATAACAATATCGGCTTTAAGCTTCTCAACGACTTGGGCAATTCTATCGGTTCCTGATTCGTGTGTACTATCGGTCATAATAACATTTTGTGTAAATGTTTTACAATGTTGTTGAACTTCATCTGAATCGGTTGCTATATAAACCGCATCAATCTTTTTGGCTTTTAATGCCTGCTCATAAACTCTTTGTGCCACACTCTTGCCACCCAAATCAAGCAAGACTTTATTGGGCAGCCTAGTAGAAGCCAAACGTGCAGGGTTAATGGCAACGGTTTTCATTTTTGCTCTTTTTTTGATTCAAAAACATTCATATATATCTTAGCAAGGTTTAAGATATCATAACCTTTAGCAAGCTCTTTTGATACGCTAGAAAACTTTTCTCTTTTATCTTTTTTCATCATCTCTGACATAGCATCTTTCAAGTGATTGATAAATACCTTTGTATCTCTTTCATTAGGTAAAATAATTCCTGCTCTTCTTCCATCTTTAAAGGTAATCATAGACTTTATCTCGCCTACATTTGTACCTACAATAGGCAATCCTATCTGAAGAGCTTGAATAATACATAAAGGGTAAGATTCACCTTCAAATCTTGTTGGAACTATTGCACAATCAGAAATTCTATATAATCCATGAATTTTTGATTGATATCCTAAAAATGTAATTTTTGGATGATTTTGATGTTGTTTTAAATGATTGTCTGCTACTTCACCATCACCTATCAATAACAAATGAATATTTGAGTACTCTTTTTCTAGAAGTAAAAAAGCTTCAATTGATGCTCTCCACCCTTTCCTTTTTATTCCTCTTGCCACCAATGTGAATACTACCGTATCATCTTTAATCCCAAGCTCTATTCTTGTTTTTGGAAAAGGCTCATTATCAATTGGCATTGCGTTTGATAGTTTTATCAATTTATTTTTATCTATGTTCAAAAATTGCAGTGCATTTAAATTTTTATCTGCAGTATATATCCAACTAGTAACTTTTTTAGAAATCTTTTCTATAAAAGTAGTAGGTATATTACATACTTCATATGAGCCATGCAACGTAGGAAAATAAGGAATATTAATATTATGCTTTACTAAAAAAAATGCATCTAAAGAAACCATATGAGAATTTATAGCTGAAACTCCAGAATCCACAAGAAATTTAGAAACTCCATAACTCTCAACAAATTTTGAATCATAAATAGCTATTCTTTTATCTACGAGATTATACATATCTTCATTTATATCATTCATATTTAGAACAAATAATGAAACTATATTTCCCTCTTTTTGTAATGCATTTGCCAAATTTATAGGAAAAAGTTCTCCTCCTCCTGAATGAAATGCAAGCATTGCTATAAATATATGTTTTTTATTTCTATCTATATTTTTCAACTCTTCTAAATTTACATATTTTTCTAGTTTTCCTAATTTTTCTTCACATTTAAAATGCCTATATTGAAATTCTATTTTGCTATAAAATTTATCTATTGTTTTACAATATTACTTAGCGCACTTTGTAACCTTTGTCGCTTTTTGTAAAATAAAAAATAAAAAATGAAAAAAATAATTTTAATCTTAACAACAGTATTTGCTTTAGCACAAACTAATGCACAACTTACCACAGTACT
>DYMA01000086.1 GCA_020721815.1 Sulfurovum sp.
CATTCCCCATAGAAAGGGCTTTTGATGGGTAATTTGACGGGAAGATTCGTTGAAAATAGATACTTCTACTTTAGAACTAAATAAATTATCAAAAAATAAAGAAGAGATAGAACAACTATTTAGTTCATTGAATTTTATTTTAACAGATGATTCAAAAACAAACTTAGAAGAAGAAAAGCAATTTTTAGAAGAAGAGTTAAAAAATATAATAAAAATTAGAGATGAAAAAGAGAAAGTTTTAGCTCAAAGGGATAATCTTCAAAAAGAGTTAAATACAAAACAAACTTTAGTTTCTCAAAATGAACAAGAGCTTTATAAACTAAAAAGTTCAATAGAGCAATTACAAAATGAACAAACTCAAAACATATCTAAAAAGCAAAGTTTAGAAGAGGAACTTTCAAAAGTATATAGTCAATATGAATTGATATTTGATGAAAAGTTTGAAGAACACTTTAGAACAATAGTCGAAAAAAAAGATAGTTTTATTAAAAATGAAACATTAAAAAAAAGAGTTTGATTTAAAACTTCAAAACTTAACAATACAACTAAAAGAGCTTGATACAAAAATCATATCAATAGAATCAAGTTTAAAAACTGACGCTGAACAACTCTCTAAAATCTCTAATGAAACAATAGAATTACAAACTCAAAGCAAAGCTATTTTGGATATTGAAAATATCGATAGTTTTGAAAAAGAGATTGCAACAAAATTGAATAGGGTTGGTGAAAAATGCAATACTATCACAAATGAACTCATCAATCTAACTTCAAAAGATGAATCCCTAAATACTCAAATCAAAGAGCTTAGTTCAAAACAAATAACCGATAATGCAAAACAAGAAGAGTTGCAAAAAAACTTCAACAAAGCCCTAAAAGAGAGTAGTTTTGGCTCAATAGAGGAGTTTGAAAAGGCACTTTTAACCAAAGAGCAAAGAGAAGAATTGACTTTGATATGCAAAGCAATAGAGGAGAAATATACTCAAATCCAAACTCTAAAAATAGACACAGCAAAAAAACTAACTGAACAAAAAGAGTTAAACCTAACAGATAAAGAACTTCAAACTTTAAATGATGAATTAAAAGAGTTACAAACTATTATTGATGAACTCCAAAAATCGATAGGAAGCCTAGAAAAAGAGCTTGAAATCAATGCCCTCAATTTGCAAAAACACGCCGATAAAATCAAAGAACTTGAGAAGAAAAAAGAGGCTTTTAAAGTATGGATAAAACTCAATGAGATGGTAGGTTCGGCAAGTGGCGATAAATTTGCCAAATTTGCACAAGGTATCACACTAGACCAGCTTATCTATCTAGCCAACAAACATCTCACAATCCTAAGCCCACGATACGAACTCCAAAGAAGCAGTGACGCAAAAAAACTCTTAGAGATTGAGATAATGGATGCTTTTCAAGGGGATGCGATACGACCTGTAAGTACGCTCTCTGGTGGGGAGAGCTTCATTGTAAGTCTCTCTCTAGCCCTTGGACTTTCAGCCCTTGCGAGTCAAAAGATAAGCATCGATTCACTTTTTTTGGATGAGGGATTTGGGACACTTGATAGCGATAGCCTAGAACTAGCCCTCAATGCCCTCAACCAACTCCAAAGCTCAGGAAAAATGATAGGCGTAATTTCCCACATCGAAGCACTCAAAGAGCGAATCCCATTGCAAATTAGGATTACACCCAAAGGCGACGGAACGAGTTTGGTGAGTTTCTGACTCTACGACATATTCAATTTATCGTTCGTGCCTAGCTTGTCGAAGCACTTTTTTCTTAGAACCCATAAGCAAAAAGCTTCTTAGTTGGAGTTTCAATAGCCTCTTTTATCGACACAACGGATGAGCCGCTAAGTAGTCTTGGAGTTTTTTGGTACTGGCCAATTGGGTATAGATTTGCGTTGATGCCATGGTTGTGTGTCCCAAAAGCTTCGAGATGTCGCTTAGTCTTGCATCGTTGTTGAGTAGCTCCGTAGCAAAGGTGTGGCGAAGTTGGTGGGGGGTAACCTTAATGCCTTTGGATTTGAAGAGTTTGGTAGTGGCGTGGCGAATTTGGTTGATACTCATCGCTTTGCCTTTTTTTTCAAAAAGATAGGTTTTGGGTTTGGCGAAGGCGATATACTCCTCCAATGTTTTGGATACTATCTCGAGCAAGGGTAATTGTCGCTCTTTGTTGCCTTTGCCTTGGACAATAAGCCACTCTTTGGAGATGTTTTGTGGCTCAATCGACGCCACTTCACTGATGCGTAGCCCTACGCCGTACATCAAAAAAATCAACGCCTTCTCTTGCAACGAAGCGATAGAGAGGGCTTCATCAATGTAGCTTGTAGCAATGGGTTTGGGGAGTGTTTTGGGTATCTTGATGGCATAGTCACCTACCAAATCAAAGGCGTAGCCCTTTTGTGCGTTTAAAAATTTGATAAATCCTCGCACGGCGGAGAGTTTTTTGCTAATGGTTTTGGCCGCTTGTCCCACAAGTATCAAACGAAAGGGTTTGATATCAAAACGATTATCTTCTATTGTATGGTTTAGGCTAAGTTGTGCTAGAGCGATACGATAGGTAGTCAGTGTCGTAGGAGAGTAGCCTCGAATCTCTTGAAGATAGTCCACATATTCACGCACCAAACTATCGTAATTAGGCAAGTGCATACTCTAACATCCTTTGACGAAGATAGCTTTTGGCTTCATCGAGTTCCATATCGTAGAGGTGTACCACTTGATAGTAGATATTCACCGTGCTAAAGGGTTTGGGAATAAGAAATTGATCCCATGAACGCAGTTGCCAATAGGAGTGGGGTTTGTAATTGACCACGACAATAGGGAGTCTAAATTTAATCGCCAAAGCCACCACCCCATCGCTCATACTGTATCTAGGACCTTTGGGGCCATCGGGGGTAAAAGAGATATTGTGATGTGCTTTTAAGATTTTGATAGCATTCATCAACGCTCCTCTTGCCCCTTTGGCACTAGAGCCTCGTATGGCGGTAATGGAGAGTTTGGCCAAAAGTTTGATAAGTATCTCCCCGTCGTGATGTTGGCTTACGATTGAGAACTTTTCACCTTTAAGTTTGAGTTTTTGATAGACAAGCAAAGAGACAAAAAGTTCTGAGTGCCATCCTACAAGCAAGGCATTGTCGTTGCACTCCTCATCCAAATAGTGAAAGTTTTTGCGATAACTCTTCCAAAACATTACCATCAAAAAATGGAGCAAAGAGGGCAAAATCCACAAAGAGATTTTACGCACAATAGCTTTTTTTAGCTTTTTGATACCAACTCTCCTATCAATTGTGTACGAAACGCTTGGGTAATCTTGACCTCTCTAAACTCTCCCAAAAGCTCCTCTGAGCCTTCAACCAATACGCTTCGCCCCCCGTCGGTACGACCTGCAATGCGGTTATTTTTCTGAAGCTCATCAAAATAGAGGCTCTCTACTTTGCCTATTTGAGCCTCCATAATCTCATCAAGGATTTGTGTGTGCCGTGCTTGAAGCAGACTAAGGCGTTTGGAGGCGGTAGCATCATCAATAGGATTGGCGTAAGAAGCCGCCTCAGTATGGGGGCGAGGGGAGTACTTAAATGAAAAGAGCTTATCAAAACGCACCGCCTCTAGCACCTCCATGGTATCGGCAAAATCCGCCTCACTCTCTCCTGGAAAGCCAACGATAATATCCGTAGAGATAGTCGCATCGGGGAGAAGTTCTCTTATTTTGGCACAACGATCTAAAAACCACTCTTTGGTATAGCCTCGTTTCATTGCTTTGAGCAACGTCGTTGAACCGCTTTGCAAGGGGATGTGAATCTGTTTGCAAATTTTGGGATTGGAGGCAAACTCTTCTAAAAAGAGATTATCCATATGAAGCGGATGGGGGGAGGTAAAGCGAATACGTCTAAGCCCCTCGATTTTACTCACCTCTTGAAGCAATCTTGTAAAGTCCATTTTGGCTTCATTTCCACTAAAGCGTCGTCCGTAGTTATTGACATTTTGCCCTAGCAACATCACCTCTTTAGCCCCCTTATCAACCGCACGTTGTACCTCTTTGATAATAATATCACTGGGGATTGAGATCTCCTCGCCCCTCGTAACGGGTACAATGCAAAAGGTACACTGCTTATCACAACCGATAGAGATATTCACCATCGCACTAAAAGGATTGGAGCGGTACTCACCAAAGTCAAAATGGCTCTCATCATGCCCCGTATCAATCTCTACGGCGTGTTTTTTATCGACTACTTCATTGATTTTGGAGACGTTTCTAGCTCCTAGTACAAAATCGACACTGGGGGCCTTGCAGATAATCTCATCTCCCAAATGCGATGCCGTACAACCGCATACTCCTATCTTAGCACCCTCTTTTTTGCGTTTGTTAAAGACTCCAATCTCCGAAAAGAGTTTGGATACAGGTTTTTCACGCACACTACAGGTGTTAATCATTATCAAATCCGCCTCTTCTAGCGAGGTGGTCAGTTCATAAGGCTCTTTTTGGTTGAGCTGGGCAATCAAATGTTCGCTATCACGCACATTCATCGCACACCCAAGCGTCTCTAAAAACAGTTTTTTCATGGATTAACGAACAATATGCACTTCATAGATATACTCACCCTCATCGAGTCCATATTTGACCTCACGCATATAGACAGAGTAGCCTTTGTTTTCGTAGTATTCTAGCATCTCTTTGAGTTCTTTGTGGGAATTTTCATTGTCAAAATACAAAATAGTATTTTTCTCCAACTCCTCTTCGATTTTCTCCAAAGCAACGGTTTTTGGTTTGGATTTTAGTGTTTTTCTTGCAAGTTTAAGTTCCATAACTCTTTTTTTCCTCTATTACAAATTGGTTATATTATAGTCAAATTACAATAAATATTGATTGAAAGCATCCATTAATTTAATTTAAAGAAAATTTGGTGTATAATTGACTTCTTCAAACGAGGACTTCTAAAAACTCCAAACTAACTAAAACTTTTTGATACATCTTGTACCGATATTAGTTGGTTTTTAATTCACACATTACCTAAAGGAACATATTTTGGAAAAGATATTAGACATTGTTGAGGCGATTGCGCATGAGAAAAATATATCAAAACAAGAAGCAATAGAGGGCTTCAAAGAGGCTATCATTAATACAGCCAAAAAAATTACATCCTCCTATGATGGTGACTTTGAGGTAGTGATTGACAATGTGAAAAAAAACTACTCCCTCTATCGAGTCATTACGGTTGTTGACGACACCAAAGAGACCCAAGAAAACGGCAACACCCTAACATTAAGCCAAGCCAAAGAGTTTGATAGCTCTATCGAAGTAGGCGACAAGCTCAATACTGAAATAGTGCTTGAAGATTATGGGCGTACCGCATCTTCCAATCTCTTTCGAGAGCTTGAATACCATATCCAAAGACGTATCGAAAAGAGCATTTTTGAAAAGTACAAAGCCCAAATTGGCAACGTCTTACACGGCATTGTTACACGAGTTGATGCTAGTAACAATACCTTTGTAGAGATTGGCGAACTCAAAGGTTTGCTTACTCAACGCAACCGTATCAAAGGCGAAAAGTTCAAGCATGGCGATAGTATCAAGGCACTTTTGCGTTATGTATCGATTGACCCTAGCTACGGGATGATTTTGGAGCTTACCCGAACCGCTCCCAAATTTTTAGAAGAACTTATGTCCCACGAAGTGCCTGAAATCCAAGATGGCATAGTGGAGATTGTCACTTGCGCTCGTATTCCAGGCGAACGAGCCAAACTAGCCCTTAGAGCCAATCAACCCAATGTCGATCCTATCGGAGCAGCTGTGGGTGTCAAAGGGGTGCGTATCAATGCCGTAAGCAAAGAGTTGCACAATGAAAATATCGACTGTTTGGAGTACTCCAGTGTCCCCGAAATCTACGTCACTAGAGCCTTGTCCCCCGCCATTGTACAAAACATCAAAATCGTAGGCACCAAAGCCACGGTCGATATTACCAGTGACCAAAAAGCCAAAGCGATTGGACGAAGCGGTATCAATATCCGATTAGCCTCCATGCTTACGGGATATACCATTGAACTCAACGAAGTCCAAGGCATTACCGACCGTTCAGCTCAAACCTCACTCAAAGAGTTTCAAGAGAACAACAAAACCACCGATACATCAGCACTTGAAGAACTCTTCAAATAAAATGTTTGCAATCAAAAAGCCAAAAGGACTCAAACCTCTCTCAAGCTACCATCCCAAGCTCTTAGGTTTGGCGATTTGGCTCAAACAACAAGAGCGAAACGTTGCATTGCTTTTGGATAAACACACCTACACCACGCAAAAGCAGAGCCACCCACTCCCCTACCGTATCATCAAACACCAAAGCACGCTTTTGCGAAAATTGGGTCAAAGCCAAATGTATCTTCAATACAACAAAGTAGAGAACCTCAAACTTGTTGTCGAGGCTCTCAATGGAGCTATTATTCAACCCAACGAAACCTTTTCCTATTTTAAACTTTTGGGTCGCCCCAGTGCCAAACGGGGATTTAAAGAGGGTATGGAGCTTTCGCACGGCGAGGTTAAACCCGCTATTGGAGGAGGTATTTGTCAATCTTCAAATCTTATCTATTGGATGGCTTTGCATACTCCTTTGGAAATCATTGAGCGTCACCACCACAGTTTTGACCCCTTTCCTGATGAGGGGCGTGTGCTTCCTTTTGCCAGTGGGGCTACGGTGATGTATAACTATTTGGATTTGCGATTTAAAAACACGACACCCCATACTTTGCAACTGTTGCTTTGGATGGACGATAAGTATTTGCACGGAGAGTTTCGTATCGACGGTACGTTAAACCAAAGCTACAAAGTCTATGAAGTCAATCACTACTTTGAGTGCATCAACGGCATCTATTTTCGCAACAATGAACTCCACCGCAAAATCATCGACAAAACCACAGGCAACAAACTCGAAACTCAATTTATCGTCCGCAACTATTCACAAGTCAAATACATACCCACCGCCCAAAAACTCAAAGACAAACTAAGCACCCTATAGACCTCCATTGAGGGACACAACCATTTTGAAACAACAGGACAGATTTCACTTGAATCACTTTTATCTCTAGCAAATGTCCTTGATTGTTTAGATGATTTTTTACATATCGCAAATCAAAAATCAAAAGAGTTTGCCTCTATGAATGAGCTTTTAAAATCGAAACAACCTAAAAAAAGAGGGTGTATAAAATAATAATAGAACAAACAAAAGATGCAGTAGCAAGATTTGAGAGTTTTGCAAAAGATGTCGAACTACCCAAAAATGAGATAAGTAGTATTGGCAAGATACTAAGATACTATTGATATTAACGAAATAAATTGCTTTTATCAGACTTTTCACACCATTTATGGTATGATTAATCTAATTTTTCGCACCACAGATGATACAAAAGGACAACGATATGAAAAGATGGATTTGGGATTTGGTGGAGCTATTGGAGCTTGGATGTATTAGGCAAATTGAAGGGACAAGCGGACGAAATATAAGTTATGAGATAGATGTAAGTCGAACGATGGGTTAAAGATGAAGAGGGACAGTTATTTGTCTAAAAAATAATGCACAATAAGGTAGATAAATAAAAGGAAACATTAAAATGGAATTTAATAGAAAAACAATTTTGGAATTTTTTGACAGCTCACAAAAAACTTACGAAATACCAGTTTATCAAAGAGCATACTCATGGGACAAAAAGAATTGGGATATTTTTTTTGAAGATATACTTGAGCAGTTACATGGAGATAATAACTATTTCTATGGGAATATTTTACTTGAAACTATTTCCAAAGGTAAAAACTATGAAATTATAGATGGACAACAAAGACTAACTACTTTAACTATCTTCATAAGAGCATTAATAAACTCATTGAAAATCAAAAAAGATGATGAGATTTTGAAAGATTTTGATTTTGATGAAAAAGTAAAAATTTACATAAAGAATGGTGGAAATATTAAACTTAGACCAGTTGAATATGATAGAGCATGTTTTGATGCACTAATTGTTGATAACAAAGAAAAATTTGAAATAAATACACCTTCTCAAAAGAAAATTCTTGAAGCTAAAGAATTTTTCACAAAAAAACTATCAGAACTTTCTACGGAAATGATTTTAAATATTTTAGAAAAAGTTGAATCAACAGAGCTTACTACTATTGAACTTGGAAGTAAGAAAGATGCTGCTTTAATGTTTGAACTTCAAAATAATCGTGGTAAAGATTTGACCAACATGGAAAAGTTAAAATCTTATTTTATGTATCAAATGTATGTCTATAGTAGTGAAGATGAAACTGATACCAACATAGAAAATATCTCAAATATTTTTAAAGATATTTATAAACTCATCAATGACATCAAACTCGACGAGGATAGTATATTGATATATCATAATCAAGCCTATATCAAAGGTTATCCATACAGAACATTAGACGAATTAAAAGATGAATTTAAAAAAGCCAATAGAGATAAAAAAATAGAGTGGATAAAAGAGTACATAGCTGAACTACATACAACTTTTTCAAATATCAAAAAGTTTGAACACTTTGAAAGTGAGTATAAAAAATATTTAAATTATTTAGGAATTTCAGCATTTATCTACCCATTTATAATAAAGGGGTTCAAATATTTTGGAGATGACAATCAAAAACTAAATGAGCTATTTAAAGTGTTGGAAGTTGTTTTATTTAGAGCCAAACTTATCAACAGCAGAGCCAATATACAAGAAAGGTTAAATGGGATACTTCGTAATTTTAATGGTGATATTTTGACTTTGAAAGAAAATATTAAAAATAAATTAAATGAATCTTGGTATTGGGGCGATAAAAATACAGAAACATATTTAAATACAACAAATATGTATGATAGCAAAGTAGTAAATTATCTGCTTTGGAGATATGAAAACTTTTTACAATTTAAAGGATACAGTATCCAAAAGTTTTTTATTGAAAATGAACAAATTGAACATATTTCACCAAAACAACCTGATAGTGGAAAAATTGAAAATGGCTATGATGTTAATATAAATAGAACATATAATGATGAATTTAAATCAGAATATTTAAATTGTATTGGAAATTTAATGTTGATTTCAGGCTCACACAATGCATCAATAGGCAATAAACCCTTTAATGCAAAATTAGAATCTTACAATAAGAACCCACTTCTAAACCAACAAGCTGAAATTAAGAATTTCGCAAAAGAAGAAGATGGAAATTTTTTATGGAAAAAAGAATCTATAGATAAAAGACACAAAAAGATAGTTGAGTTTTCTTTAGAAACTTGGAGTTTTTAAAAAATGATTTTTGTTTATTGTAAAATCTTCAGAAAAAACTTTAAAATTATAGTAACCACTCACCCCCCCTCTACCCCAAAAACCTTAAAATAAAAACAGCAAAAAA
>DYMA01000087.1 GCA_020721815.1 Sulfurovum sp.
GGGGGCTTTAAGTGCTTTAAGCTATCTTTAATTTGGGAAGATTCGTTGCAAGATATTGGTATCGAAGTGGTGGCTACAAGTATCCGCAAATCAACTCTCGAAGATATAGAGATTGCCAAAGAGTATGTCAAAATACTTATGAAAAATCCCGCACAAGAACAAGCCCAACTCATCGATGAACATCAAGTCGATTTGCTCTTAGCAGGGGGACGAAGCCTCTATACCGCTATCAAAAAACGAGTAGCCTTTGTCGATGTCAATCAAGAAAAAAAGATAAGCTACGGTGCGTATGGTGGATTGGAAAATTTGGCTATTGATGTAGTACGAGCGATTGAGAACCCCGTATTTAAAATTGTAGGAGAGAAAGCCCCATGGGAATAGTAGAAGATAAAATAAAATTGGATTTGATGCAGACAATATTTAATGATTCCAGTGCCATTTTTGAGTTCATTGAGAACCGATTCAAGCTTAGCGATGAGCAAAAAAAGAGGTGATTACCAAAATCAACACCTGCAACAACGACCTCCACAAAATACTCAAAGAGGCAAAATTAGCATGATTACCCCTGCTGTGGGATTGGGAAAGCTTACATTAATAATATAAATGATGTTGCGTACTTTGCCCAATATGCCATCTTTGGTATTTTTGGAATGGAACTTAAAGTCCCACTTCTGATAAAACTATCGTACAATCTTGGTAAACTTACTGCCCTCAATGGTAAGATTGTACATCAAACCTTTATTGCCAAAGACAAAGGCAACGATGGGTTTGTTGATGGTTTTGGAGGTGATGCTTTTGCCTCCACCCAAATCAACCAACGCCACCGAACCGTCCACGCCTATCTCCCAACCATCTGAAACCAAAAATTGATCCAAAGCCTTTTGGGTCATAAAAGCAATAATCATCGATTTCTCTTGTACGCCAAACTGCAACCCTACCGAAGCTGAGGCGGTGCTGTAGTAGTATTTGCTTTTGCCGTTGATACGCAAAACACCCTCACCGTATTCGCCTCCTATGCCGATACCCGCTTTGACGATACTGGGAAAAATCAAAAGGGCTTTGACATCGTTTTGTACAAACGTCATCGCTCCTTTTACCTCTCGATTAAACTGTTTGAGCGCCTCATTGGCACCTCTATCAATCTCTTTGGCACTATCGGCATAAAGCAAGTTGCCAATCAAAAGCATCATTGCCACTATCCATTTCACTCTTTGCATGGTCTATCCTTTGGTTTTAGATGCTTAATTATATCTTTTTATTCTTACCGTAAACAAAAGAGTCCATAAAATATTTTTTGTTAAACGAAAAAAATTATTATTAAAGTATCTGTTATGATAATTAGGTTATAGTTTGATAAATACTCATTCATAAGGAGATTATATGGCACACGAAGGTTTTCACGAAGATCCCAACCAACTATCGGATTTTGCAAAAGATTATCATAGAATCATACAAAGCACCATGGAAGAGCTAGAAGCAGTCGATTGGTACAATCAAAGGGCAGAGTGTGCGACCAATCCACAAGCCAAAGCGATTATGGAGCACAACCGTGACGAAGAGATTGAGCACGCCTGTATGGGGATTGAGTGGCTACGTCAAAACTCACCCGTATGGGATGCGATGTTGCGTGAGTTTCTCTTCAAAGATGGCGATATTGTCACCCACGAGGCTCAAATGAGCGGCAAAGAGTCGCAAACAACACCTACGATGCAACAAAGCAGCGGTTTAAAGATAGGCAACAACAAATAAAGGAACAAAAGATGGAAATATTAAATCACAGCACGATACCTTTTGGTATGGCGGTATGGAGTACGATTGAGAGTGAGCTTTCAAACTACTTAACCAAACGATTAACGTTGCGAAGTGTCGTTGATTTTAGAGGTGAATACACCTTTGAAACCGATGCGATTGCTACCAAAAATCTCACTTCATTGCGTTCTGGGGAGGGATTGAAGATTGCCGTAAGAGAGCCTATTAGGATGATGGAAATCAAAAAAACCTTTATGCTCCCTCATAGCGTCATTGAGGATATCAAACGCAACAAGCCCGATTTTGACAACAAAGCATTGATGGATGCCGCCAATAGCTTTGCTAAAATCGAAAATCAAATCATTTTGCACGGTCAAAGCGAAGCAAACATTACAGGGATTTTGAGCGATATTCGTGATATTCTTGAAGCAAAAGAGGGCGTAGGGCTTTTGGGTGCGGTTGCAACATCATTGGGTCTTTTTAATGCCAACTTTATCGATGGACCCTTTAAGCTTGTCATTTCAAGTGGCACTATGGCGATGTTGCAGACTCAATCTTACGACGGTATGAGCCTCAAAAGCAAACTTGATGAGATATTGGGTGCTGGGGCAATCGTCGTCAATCAAGAGATGGGCAACGATAGAGCGCTTGTAGTCTCCCAAAGAGGAGGCGATTTTGAACTCTACAGCGGTTTGGATGTTGCGTTGGGATTTGAAAAAGAGACTGATGAGGGCGTGGAGCTTTTTTTGATACAAACCTTTGCCTTTAGAGCCATTACACCTCAGGCCGCTGTGTTTATTCGTATTAATTAAAATCTGATGTAGGGGTAGCCCTTGCGGCTACCCTTTTTGTCATTTTATTTTAGGTCGTTTTGCATTGCGGGCAACCACAAGGGATTTGCCCCTACATAAAAAATAACACACTCCAAGAGGCATCTATTGATGAAATTTTTTTATACCTTGCTCTTTTTGACGATACCTTTGTGGAGTTTGAGCCATTATCACGTTGTAGATGAGGCAATAACCTACCAAAACACACCCCATAGAGCCATACGAAGTTTTGAAAAAGAGAAGATACTCCACCATCTTATTGTCAATGAAATGACTTTGGAAACGCACATCATACAGCAACGCATTCAAAAAATTGACTCAAATCCTGCAACACCCTATCAAAAGCTACTCGATAAATACACACAACCCCCCTACCTCTTGCAAAATTACGGTGTGGTCTCTATCGAGAGTGACAAAATATACATTACGACCGATTTATGCCCATCTTCCCAAAAAGGCTACGAACGAGAGTTTTATCAAAAGCTTATCAAACACTATCCAAACCCTGTAGAGATTACCCTTTTTATTAGCGGTAAGTGGATTGACAAACATCCCCAAGCGTTTCAAGAACTCAAAAAGTGGGAAGACCAGAAGCGATTAAGCATCACATGGGGCAACCACACCCATACACACCCCTACCACCCCAAAGCCCCTCTTGCAAACAACTTTCTGCTATCCAAAGGTGTCGATATTGAAAAAGAACTTTTGGGTGTAGAGAAAAAACTCATCGAACAAGGCGTTACTCCCTCTATCTTTTTTCGTTTTCCAGGGCTTGTCCAAAATGAAAAAGCGATAAAAACACTCAAACGATTGGGATTGATTGCGGTAGGTTCTAATGCATGGTTGGCAAAAGGTGAAAAAATTCAAAAAGGCAGCATTATTTTGCTCCACGGAAACAAAAACGAACCCCAAGGGATAGAAAAAGCCGATATTTTGTTTCAATCAATGCCCTACAAAATAGGCTCTCTTTTGGATATAAGCGACAATTTGGCACATTAATATATAAATACTTTTAGTTTTTTTTAGGTTGTATTGTTGTATCATTTCAAAATTACGCTTAAGGAATGTTGCATGAAAAAAGTTTTGGTTCTCTTTGCGATGCTCTGTGTTTTGGCATGGGGTAGCACTACGACTATTATTAAAAGCGGTTGGCAGTTGGTAGGTCTCAATAGTGACGTAACCGATATGTCTATTTTTACAGCTCAAAACGTCGAAGAGGTGTGGATATACGATGGTACTACGCAAAGCTGGAGCGGTTATTCACCCATTAGCCAAAATAGAGGCCAAATTTAATACCATAAGCACGATTGGTAAATGGCAAGGTGTTTGGATCAAAAGCTCCCAAGAGTGGTATCTTACCCAAGAAGACCCCATCAAGAGCGATACACCCATAGATACAATAGAACTCAAAAAGGGATGGAATTTGATTGCTATTCCTCTTAATGGTACCCTCTCGCCCAAAGTCTTTGATGATAATGAGACGCTTATTTGGAAATACAGCAATCAAGAGTGGCAACTCTTTGACAAAGAACCAACGCAACACTTTCAACCCATCCAAAGCATCAAAAAGAGCGATGGATTGTGGGTCAAAGCTCAAAAAGATCGAAGCGTAGAGCTATCCAAAGAGAGTGCCACGCTCCAAAGCTTTGCTTCCCAAGAGGAGATGAAAGCCTATATCGAAACACTGTTGGTAGTCAATAACCCCTATCCAATACTCTACGGCATGGGTATTAGCGATGATATGGTCACAAACCAAGAGAACTCAGCACCCAATCTCGATGCCTCCGCACCCACATCCGCCCCCCAAGAAGGCTCAACAGGGGATAAAGAAGCTACCAATACTACCACCACCAACCTTCAAGAGAAGGGTGTCGATGAGTCCAATACGCTCAAAAGCGATAACCAATACATCTATACGCTCAATGCAAATACCAACGCTATCGAGATATACAGTTTCGCTCATCTTGTAAGCGACAATCAAACGCCAGTAAGCAAAATAGACCTAAGCGACAACCGCTACAAAAACATCGACTCTTTTTATCTCTACAACCGTAATTTAGTGGTACTTTCACATCAATACGAAAAGAGTACCCAAGTCGTCGTTGATGTATATGACCTAAACGACATTAACAACATCACCAAAACCCAAAGCTTTGTTTTGGATGGCTATATGAGTGCTTCTCGAATCCTCAACAATAGACTTATCGTTGTGAGTAGCTTTACCCCTTATGCTACTATTGAGTATCCTATTGTCTATCTTGAGGGTATGAAGGAGTGCCAAAACGGTGGCGGCGTATCCTATCCCAGTATGCCAATTCCCGATATGCCAATAGAGAGTGGCGATACGGTGACAAGCAATACCTTAGCGACCGATATGCTCTATCCATACTACTACAATCCAAAGTGCTACAATGTCGCTTTTGATAGCAACGGCAAGGCGTTTAGATACGACTACGACAATCCAATCGTAACACAAAAATACCTTGTACCTCAGCTAAGCTACAATGATTTTAGCGGTGATTTACTCAACTATCAAAGCTTCTACGCTCCACTCAAACAAAACCAAACCTCAACCATTACGAGCGTTTCTACTTTTGACCTTGACAAGGTGGAGTTTATCAAAAGCAGTGCCATTGTGGGCAATAGCCATATCGTTTACGCCTCCACAACCTCACTCTATATCTTGTCGCATGAGTATCCTATCTACTACAACTACCAAGAGTATCAAGAGCGAAGCGTCATTTATAAATTTGACATTGAGCAAGATTTGGGATTTGAAGCGATGGGCTTTGTCAATGGCTTTGCTCTCAATCAATTTAGCCTAAGTGAATACAATCAAACCTTGCGAGTAGCGACCACACAAGGCAACTCATGGGAAAACAATACCCAAAACTCTATCTTTACGCTCCAACAAAACGGTTACGACCTCGATACGTTGGGCTTTTTGGGGTCATTGGGCAAAGAGGGTGAAACGATTCAATCGGTTCGATTTGTGGGCAATAAGGGCTTTGTGGTAACCTTTCGCCAAACCGACCCGCTCTACACGCTGGACCTTAGCAACCCCGCCAATCCTCTCAAGGTGGGTGAGTTGTCCATTGATGGCTTCTCACAATACATGCACCTCGTCGATGAAAATCGGCTTCTTACTATCGGACGAGATGCCAATAGCGAGGGAGTACAACAAGGCATTATGATTGAGCTTTTTGATATTAGCGATTTTGCCAACCCCAAACTAGCCGACAAGCTCACCATTGGAGACAACAGTTATTATAGTGAAGCCCTCACCAATCACAAAGCCTTTGTTTACCGAGAGAGCGATAAGCTCTTTGGGTTTGATTACAACAGTTGGAATAGCTACGACATGAGCTACTTTGGTCTCTATCAAGTCGATGGAATCACTCTTAAATCCATCGCCAAACTCTCTAACACCAATGAGGGCTACAATCAATGCAGTTGGAGTTCAAGAGGTATTGTTTTTGATTACGAAACAAGCAGTTATGTAGCCTATTTTTGCAACGGTGCTGTAGCCACGCAACGTTTAGCTACTACCAAATAAGGAGAAACCATGAAACGAGTACTATTTTTAAGTGTTGCCCTTTTGTTAATAGGTTGCGGTAGTGCCGCACAAAAAAGCGAAACCAATACAACCACGCCAACACCCACTTCAACAACCACGCCATCGCCCAATATCGACGACAGTGCCAAAAAACCACCTCAAATTCCTACGCTTTAGCAAACTTCAGCATCCCTTTGTCTCATGAGTTCAAAACTCGTGAGTGACGGACGCTAATTGGATGCAGTTTTGGTTATAATACTCCAAGAGTTATCCAAAATAGAGAAAGGTTCATAGATGCTTGTTCATATTTGTTGTTCGGTTGATAGTCACTACTTTTTACAAAAGCTCCAAGCCGATTATCCCGATGAGAAGTTGATAGGATTTTTTTACGATCCCAATATTCACCCCTACAGTGAGTACTATTTGCGTCTTTTGGATGTCAAGCGAAGCTGTGCGATGCTAGGCGTTGAGCTTGTGGTGGGTGAGTACGATGTGGCGGGATGGTTGGAGAGTGTCAGAGGGCTAGAACATGAGCCTGAAAAAGGGGCTAGATGCAAAGTTTGCTTTGATAACCGTTTTGAAACCAGTGCCAAAGAGGCCTCTAAGCGTGGCGAAAAACTTTTTACTTCCACGCTTCTTACGAGTCCCAAAAAATCCCTTGCCCAACTGCAAAAATCAGGCGATGGAGTAGGGGCAAAATACGGTGTCACCTTTGTCGCTCCCGATTATCGCAAAGCCTCAGGGACGCAAGAGCAAAATCTACTTGCCAAACAAGCAAGTCTCTACAGGCAAGACTATTGCGGATGTCTCTATGGACTACGAGACCAACGCCACCACCAAAACAAACCCCTTGATGAGCTTTTCGTCCCCCTCTCCAATCAAATCCTACCCGATTCGCTCGAAGCCAAAATCGCACTCTACGAGAGACGTTTGGAGCTAGAAAATGAGGGCAAAAGCTACCAAATCATCAAACAACGCTTTTTGAACTACCGTTTGCTCTATGGCTACATCAAAAACAAACAAGGCACCATTCCCTCCTACTTTTTGCCCTACTCCTCCATTCGGGGCGACTACAGCAGAGGCAAAATCGAGTACGCCATAGAGGGTGTGCATTATTTCAATCGTGACGAGGTCAAATTTATCACGCTTGAACACTACAACGCTTTGGCACAGTGCGATTACGCCTCTATCCAAGACCTTTGCTACCATCCGCCCAAATTTGAAGAGGAACTCACCGTGCGTACTCAAATCTCTCCAACCCCTTACGATTTGGGAGCGATTATCGTCGTAGAAGCGATACCCACAACCAAACTCGAAATCCTATGCCAATCCAAACTCTACGAAGATATGCAAGAGGTTTTGATTGAGTTGTCTTGACAAGCGTTGCGAACTTTTTTGGGTGAAGCAATCTAAGATTTATTTCTATTTTTTTAACTGTAGGTTCGGCTTTAGCCGAACAATTGAAGGCGATTGAACGTCTTAAACTCGGCTAAAGCCGAGGCTACGCTTTCAAGGTCGTTGCTTCGTGCTTCGCAATGACTGGATTTGATAAACAACAAGAAAAAATTATGGTAAAATGTTTGGAAAATTTAGGGGGTGTATGATGGAACTATCAATGGGATTTTGGAAAAAAGCCTTGGGTGTTGGTGGTGTTGTTACAGTTGCGTTGGCTATGATGTGGAGTATTTATGGCGAAGCGTTGGATAAAGTCTCTCCCATAGGGGCGGAGGCATCGTTAATCATTTTGGGAATGATGGTGATGTTTGTATTTTTGGTTGTGGGGAAAATTATTGACAATAAGCACAAGGAGGCAATGAAGATGCAAGAAAGTCAAGAGAAATTAGAGAGCAAAAAATTAGAACAAAATAAACAAAAAGCAATAACAGATGGTGATAATAGTGCTATTACACTAGCCATTGAGGGTGGAAGCGGTGAACAAAATGGTGAAACACGAGGTAAAAATAGCCCGATTAATCAAACCATCAAGGGGAATTAAATGTTTGATGGAGACAAGCAAGAAGCCAAGACCTATGGTGATAATAGCCCCATAACGCAAATTATTACACAAACACTAGGCGAAAAAGCGACGAAAGAGATAGTAGAGAGTCTCACTCTTCAAATAGAACAATACTATTCAAAAACAGATGAAAAGCTTGATAAGCTCCTCGATAATAACAAAGGGTTTGTTGATAATCTTATGATACAAATCAACCATCATATACAAACCAATACCTCACTTATAGAACTGCTTACCAAAGCACAAAAAGAGAGAGAAGAGGCAATCGTAGAGATTGAAAAACTCAAAGAGCAAAACAAAGATGGAGATTTCGATAGAGTGCTAGATGAAGCCCAAAAGGCATTGGAGGAGTACGACTCACAAAAATATCGCCAAATTCTAGCCTCTTACCGTGAAAATGAAAAAAACAAACAGCTTATCAAAAACATAGCCCAAACACACTACTTGAGTGCCAAAAGCTATGCTAGTGACTATTTGCATGAAAAAGCCGAAAAAGAGATACTCAAAGCCATTGCATTGGACGATACGAATGGACTTTATCTGCACGAGTTTGGCTATATGTTGCACAATACTGCACGATACGACGAAGCACTCAAATATTTCGAGCAATCCCTTGCTATCCGTCAAGCTATCGGAGACCGCTCAGGTGAGGGGACAACGCTTAATAATATCTCTCAGATTTACCAAGCACGAGGCGACCTTACCACCGCCCTAGAGTACCTCCAAAAATCCCTTGCTATCCAAGAGGCTATCGGAGATAAATCGGGTGAGGGGACAACGCTTAATAATATCTCTCAGATTTACCAAGCACGAGGCGACCTTACCACCGCCCTAGAGTACCTCCAAAAATCCCTTGCTATCCAAGAGGCTATCGGAGATAAATCGGGGATGTGTGCGACGCTTTTTAATATCGGGCATATTCACCTAGCACACGATGAGGTGGGGGAGGCTATCAAAAGCTGGGTCACAGTCTATACAATAGCCAAAGAGATAGAGAATGCACAGGTTTTGGAGGCGTTGGAGGATTTGGCAGGGCAATTGAATGAGGGGAGCGGGTTGGAGCTATGGGAGGCATTGAGCCATAGAGGGGAGTGAGCCTAGATTGATTTTTATAAAACAACAAGCATAAAATCGTTAAACAGGCTAATCGGTTAGCTCCTCCTGTTACCAATCGTATCCATAAGTGATG
>DYMA01000088.1 GCA_020721815.1 Sulfurovum sp.
ATTACTTCAAAATCACACACTGCACTAAACTCTCACTCCCTCTATCTCTCCTCGTCCAATGCCATGGTTGTTATTATATCTTGATTTCATTTAATTTTTTGCAATAATGATTTAAAAAAACTCTCCTTTTCCACTATTTAGCTAAAATGTAACTTAATTTATCAACAAAATCACCAAAGAGTTGGCTCATTGTTACTGCAATATCCTCATTTTTCCCACCAAAGGGTTTGGATTGATGGAAACGATGGATTTGGGTTTTTTGGCTCTTGTGAAAGTAGAGCTTCGCCGTTGCATCCAACACCACGCTATTATTTGCAGCAATAAACTCATTGATTACAATCTCCACACTTACATCGGGCAAAGCTCCCCATGGGTAGTTGATAATTTCGCTGTTGGTAGAGTGGGCTTGTAGCACTTTGATAAGTTCACGCTTAAGCGAATCATCGAGCCTATCAGCCCAAATATGAGCCTCCAAATACTCGATTTTGCTTTTTCCTACTCGTTTGGCGATTGGGTATTTTAGCAGATAGTTGGGAAGACTCAAAGAGCTTATACCTACTTTTTTGTAGATAGGTTTTGGCGATTGGGTGGGCTTTTCGAGGTTGATAATGTATTGATTTTTGGGACTGCACGAGAGCAATCCTAGAGCCATTAAACCAAATATTAAATCTCTTTTTTTCATCTTCTACTCTCCTAATATCAAGGCGTTGGGTTTCTTGTCAAGTTTTTGAATCAATGTATTCATCGACTTGGAGGCATTTGTAAGCTCTTTAAGCATGGTTGTGATTTGACTTGCCAAAAGCGATTTTTGCCTATCCCCATTCATGAGTTGTTGGGTTGAACGCAGTACCAAATTGAGCTTTTGGATGCTTTGATTGAGCTGTTTGGGTAAGTTTT
This sequence comes from Sulfurovum sp., assembly GCA_020721815.1. Taxonomy (GTDB): domain Bacteria; phylum Campylobacterota; class Campylobacteria; order Campylobacterales; family Sulfurovaceae; genus FS08-3. The sequence continues at coordinate 898 of DYMA01000088.1, forward strand.
GCGTGTCGTTTTTTGCCAACATTTGATTGGTAAGTTTGAGCGTGGTTTGCAGTTCATTGAGCAATTTTGTCAAAGGCTCATTGGCGTTTGCTATCAAATCATTGGTTGAGCGTAGCAACTCCTCCAGAGGTAAATTTTGGATTTTTGCCAATATATCGTTGATACTCTCCATAATCTTGCTCTCTTTCATACGATAAGAGGGAAAGAGATAGGTTTTGTCTTCAAGGTAGGTAATGTGTTGGGTAGTGTTGGTATCTTGAATGAAGTCCAAATCGATATAGAGTGTACCCGTGAGGGGGTTTTCGGCATCGACTCTAGCCCTTAGCCCTTTTTTGACCGCCTCTTTGAGGTTGTCAAATCCGCTAACTTTGGGCAAATCTTGATCCAAAAAAGCCGAGGTGTCGATATTGACATTGACAATGGAGCGTATTTTTCTCACATCGGTATCAAAGTTGTAGTTAATATCGGTCACTTCACCCACGATAAAGCCTTTGAACTTCACACTTGCATACATCTCTAGCTTGGAGATACGATCATCAAAATCAATGGCAAACTTTTTGATGTACTCTCCTCCTAATCCTATTTTTTTGTTGAGTGAGGAGACTTTGTTGGGGTAGAGTGTGAATTTGAAATTGGGGGGCAACGAGGTATCTTTGATATTGGGATCGGTAAATATCTCAACGCCTCCTTTGAGCATATTGCTTAAGGGTGCTAAGTTCATATTGAAATTGGAGTTTTCAAAATTGAAATCCATAACGCTTTGTACCCAAAACTTTGTGCTTCGGTTGATAAATGTGCGGTACTCATCTTTGATAACGACATTGATATTGAGTGCCAACTCATCGTCTAGTTCAATCGTATCGACTTTGCCAATTTGAATGTTGCGATAGTAAATGGGTGAACCTATTTTGACATTGGTAGCTTTGTTGGTCGTCAAAACAAAACGGTATCCGCTATCGTGAACCTCATAGGGCTTCTCTAAGCCGCTAAAGACTTTTTTATAGGAGTTGTCCTTTTGGGTATAGAGATTGATGTAAGTACCCGTCAAAATAGTCTCCAATCCCGATACACCCGAACTATCAACTTCGGGCTTGACAATCCAAAATTTGGACTCATTGTTGAGATATTTTTTAGTACCCTTCTCCATACGTACAAGCACGATAACGCCATTATCATCATTGAGCAAAATTTTTGTCACGACACCTATATCGACGTTTCGGTATTTTACCTTGCTTTGCCCCACCTTAAGACCCGAACTGGAACTAAAATAGATTTTAATTTCAGGCCCTAATTGTGAAAAATGGTTATAGGCAAGTGAGAGGGAGATAATGATGGCAACAATAGGCACAATCCAAATAGAGGTTAAAAATCCTAATCCGTTTTTTTTATTAACTATGGGTGTTTGTATCGACATAATTTTTAAGAACTCCTAGAGTGTTTAATCAATCGTGTATCAAACGATAGTGCAGCCAAAAGTGTAAAAAAGACCATCAAAGCAAACGCTGAAGCTGCCATACCCGCTATGATTTTGATATTGGCCAAATGCACCAAAGAGGTAAGTATCGCTACCACAAAAACATCAATCATCGACCATGGACCAATTACCTCAGTAATATGAAAAAGGGTATGTTTTTTATTGCTCTCTTGATTATTTGTACTGCTAATAAGATATATTAGCAATATAAACTTAATAATAGGTATAAAAATTGATGCTATCAAGATGATTGCCGAAATGAGATACGAACCCGACACCCACAACTCAATCACTCCACTAATAATCGTTCCTTTTTCAAGAGCGCCAAATTTATCGATAATAAGCATAGGATAGATATTGGCTATCACAAAAAAGATAATGCCCGTCATAAGATAGGCGATGGTTCGTCGTTTGGCAATGGCGGTATCGTTGAAGATTTTTTGTTCGCACCGTCTGCACACAATATCGCTGTGGGTATCGATATTGACCGCTTCACATTTGGGGCAACGTACCAAATCAAACCTATTGATATCGACGCTCATACTCTCTCCACAAATTAAACATCTTAATCGATTTGGATAGATAGATATCGAGTAGTACATAAATGATAAGCGAATAAAAAGCAATGCCCAAATGCAAACCAAACAAATCAACGAGCTTAACCATCGCAATCAATATCGAAATCAAAAAAATATCCACCATATTCCAAAGCCTGATATTGGAGAGTGTGATTAGCAAATTTTTGGCATACGCCCCGCTCCAACCCAACCGATAGGCAATGCCTAGCAAAAGATAGACACTAATCGTCATAAAGGGCAAAATAAATAAAAAAAGAGACAAAAAAAGCCCCACGATATAAAAACCGCTATCAAAAAGACGCAAAAGCATAGAGGGGATATTCATAAACTCTTCGCTTCCAAAGAGATCGATTTGAACAATCACAAAGCTATTGGAGAGAATCAAAAAGAGCAACGCCGAAAGCGAAAGGGCTATCATTTTGTCCACCAAACAACTATCCTCTTTGTAGAGTAGCGCGTTGCAAGTAGCGCAGTGGGCTTTGGTGTCCTCTTCGAGCTCTACGATGGAGTGAAGCGTTTGACATTTGGGACATATAATAAGCGTGTCTAAGGTTTTTTCATCCATTCTTAAATCAATATCTCGTAGAGTTTTGCGGGTGTCTCAATCGCACCCTCATCGTGGTTGCTAAATCCCCAATTGACCATCAAAAAATCAATAGAGGCTTTTTGGGCGGCAACTCTATCTTTGTGACTATCGCCTACAAAAATCGACGCATGGGGCAAGATAGAGAGCCGTTCAAGAAGTCTAAAAAGCATATCGGGATGGGGTTTGCCTACCTTATTGACATCGTCAGCGGTCACTATGGCATCAAAAAACTCATAAATACCCGTATGTTTGAGCGACTCAATGGCGGTGGTACGATAGGCATTGGTGGCAATAGCCAGTTGAACATCTTTGGATTTGAGAGCCTCTAACGTATCGCCTATGCCCTCATAGAGTGCTATCTCTTTGTCGTGATGGGTACTGTAGTAGTGTGCAAACCACTCCTCATGAATAGGCTCAAAGCGTTCGATACCGTAGAAGTATTGGGCAGGGTTGATACGCTCATTGTTGATACCCTCAAGGATGTAGCTATCTTCTAGGGGTGATAGGGTCATATTCTCTCGAACGAAATTAATGGCATGGATAATAGCCTGAGAGCTATCAATGAGCGTACCATCCATATCAAAAATATAGAGACTTTTGCTTTTGGGCATGGCTACAACAATCCTCCGATTCGTTCACCAAATTTGACCTTTTGTCCCACTTTGACATCAGGGATAATGGCATCTTGTTGGCTTAGAAACACCACCGTCGAACCCATCTCGAACCATCCCAAAAGCTCACCTATTTTCATCGACTTGCTCTCATAGCCGTAGTGTGACTCCTCATCCATTTTGGCATTGGTTTGGATGCGTTCATCAAAGCTTATCACCATTTTGCCCACATTCAACGCCCCCACAAGTATCAAAAAATGGACTTTTGCGCTTCTATCTTTGGCGTGAATAACGATGCGTTCATTCTCAATAAAGAGATTTTTACGTTTTTGAAGCGAAGGAGTATTGACGGGGTAGAGCTTTCCTGGTATGTGCGTCAGGCTTACAATATCCATATCCATGGGAATATGGTAGCGGTGGTAATCTTTGGGAGAGAGGTAAAAATTGATATATTCACCCCCCTCAAGCATTTTGTTGTAGCCTGTATAGTGTTTGCCCAAAAGCTCATCAAGTCCATACTCCATCCCTTTGATTTGATAGACTCTTCCCTCTTTGATTTTGCCGCATTCACTCACGAGGGCATCAACGGGCGAGATAAGCGTATGGTTGGGATTGAGTACTCTGGGTGTTTGCAACTCTCGCGTGAAGAGTTCATTGAGGCTTTTGTAGCGGCTAGGTTTATCAAACTCTCTCATATCAAGCCCCAACAATGCAACATAAGCGTGATTGATAAGTACTTGAATGGGTTTGAAAAAGTGCGTATTGGCAAATTTGCCAAAGAGTGTAGAGATAGCTGATGTATAATGTTGCGACACAATAAAACCTTTAATAATAAATAATAAAGGAATTATATACTATAGAGTTTAGAATAAGATAAAATAACCCTAATCCAAAAACTCTTTTAGCAGTGTAGCGATTTTCATATCACCGTTTTGCTCCACCAAACTCATAAGCTTTGTGCTTTTACTGCTCATATCCTCTTGAATGATAGCTAAAATCTCTGCCTCATCTATCATCTCTTGACGCATTATCCACGCTACCTCTTGGTCGAGCAAAAATTTAGCGTTGTGGTACTGATGGTCATTAGCTGCGTGAGGATAGGGGATATAGATAGCGGGGAGACCATTGGCACTAAGCTCCCAAAGACTCGAAGCCCCCGCACGGGAAATAGCCAAATCGGCTTCATTCATATAAGAAGAGATTTTGTCACTGTAATCAAAAACTTTGGCTTCAATGCCTAGCTTTTTGTATTGGCTATTCACCTCTTCAAGATTGCCCTCACCCGTTTGGTGAATGATTTTGATGCCTTGTTGGCTTAATGTGGGAGCGAGTGATAGGGCGAGTTGATTGATAGCTACCGCCCCTTGCGAACCGCCCAAAAAGAGGATGCACTTGACTTGGCTTCGTACTCTTTGCTTAGTAAAAAATTCACTCTTGATAGGATAGGCACTAATGGGTGAACTCTCTAGGTAGGAGGAGATGAAGTATTTGGCATAGGGTTGGAGGTTTTCATTGAGCCGTCCAATATGAGCGTTTTGTTCATGGATAACAAGCGGAATATCCATCCATTTCGCCGCATACGCCATAGGTGCTGCACTAAATCCACCCACGCTAAAAATCACTTTGGGTTGCAACTCCTTGATGATTTGACGGCACTTCAAAAAAGCCTTGGCTAAAAGATAGAGTGAGCCTATTTTGCCAAAGATATTTTGATTGACCACGCCCCGTGTATCCAAAAAGTAGCGTTTAAAAAAATCTCCGTCGTTTTCAAACCACTTTTTATCTTGCCCTAAACTCGAACCCACATAGACCAATCGATGATAGGGAAGCTTCTCTTTGACGGCTTTGATGATAGCCAAATGCCCTCCTGTACCTCCGCCTGTCATGATTATAATACCGTTATCCATCGACTCTCCTTGTTGCTCAAAATTAAAAAGGATTATAGCACAATATTTTGTTTTTTGAACGCCTCGTCTTAGTTTGCTATCGCAACAGCTCTATCTTTTGTTTCACAATGCTCTTTTGGGTACTCGTGCTATTTTTGAGACTCTCTTGCAGCCAAAAGATTACGGCTTTTTTGTAGCCGTATTGCGAGGCGAGTTGTACCATCTCCTCTTTTTGTGCCAACGTAAGCCTCTCTTTGATAAGCGAAGCGGCGATAAGCCTAGAGGTGGGTTTGGAGATAGCTTTGAGATTTTCAAAGGTTTTGGCTTGGGCAAAGGCTCGATAGTGAGACGGCAAGGCTTCGATAGAGATAGACCGATGGGTAAGCAAACGGTAGTAGGCATCAAGTGAGGGAGCGTTGATAAGATGGGCTATCTTTTGATACTCGTAGCATCCATCGCTGATACCTACGGCTTTGTTTAAGGCACACTTTCCCAGATAGATAGAACCCAACTGCTCCAAATTAGCACTGCTTTTGGCACTTTGGATTGCTGTCTCAAGTTCACCTTGGGCGATAACTTCATCTTTTAAAAAACTTTGGGTATAGGAGGCAAAAGCTAAGGCACTGTTGGCTCTCCACTCGTAGGGAGGATTTTTGGCACTGCACGATACAAAGAGCAAAAGCGTGGCAACGCCAAAGAGTAAACGCATCATGGCAACTCCACCTTTTGTGCGTCGCTACCGCCTGTAAAAGCATCGACACGGTTAATAATTTGGTTGGATTTGTGGATAGTGGAAGAGATTTTTTTACGCATATCGCCCAATTCGTGTTTGTATTTGCCTATCTCCTCCACTGTGCCATCCAGTTTGTAGAGTTTGCGGCGTATATCTTGGGTAATCTTTTGGGTATCGTGCAAAATGTGCGTCGTGGGTTTGACTATATCGCCTTTGAGCGAACCACTCATTTTGGCAAACTCATGGGTAATTTTTTCTACATTGTGCAAGATAGTATTGAGGCTACCCAAAGCCTCGATGATATTTTGTGTAGCGTTTTCATCTCCTGTCATAGAGGTAAGCAGTGCTTCATCGTTGGAGAGTTTTTGGGTGATTGTGTTGATATTGTGAATGCTTTGCACCAAATCGGATTGTTCGTTTGTGAGCATCGCCATGATTTTATCAAGATTGTCCAATATATCAATGGCTTTGGTAACGACGGGTTCAAGACGGTCAATTATATCGTTAATATCGTTGCTGAGTTTGACATTTAAAGCTCCATCGGTCGATTCCAAAATGGGTGATTGGGTATCAATGGGGCTAATTTCGATGTAGGGAGAGCCAATAAGGGGGCGTTTAATCGTCAAAATCGTATTGTGACGAATCCAATGTCTGTTTTTGTGGGTGAGTTCAAAGCTCATTTGTGCCTTACCGCTCTCCAAAAGTTCAATATTTTGTATCGAACTAATCGTAAAACCCGAATAGTTAAGCGGAGTATTGACTTTGAGTGCACTGGCATCATCGACGATGAAGTGATAGGTGTGGCGAGGCTCTAAGTAGCCTTTTTCTTTGACAATAAAGCCAACAAAGAGTACCACAAGTGCAATAAGCAACAACACCGCTACCCCAACACTGCGTTTCATTTGAGTATATTGCATGGACAATCCTCGTAGTGATAAAGATTTTTATAGACATCAATCACGACAACCTCTTGTGACAACTCCAATTTTTGTAGTGTATCAAGAACCCTATTAAAATCGCTTAATTTTTTGACAAAACCGTAGGGTGTGACAATCACAATTTTTTGGGCATCGCTCATCATGGCACGAATCATCATGGCATAAAAAATCTCAAAGGGTTGGCATTGATGGATACGGTTGTTGCAAATGCTCTCCATCTCAATCTTTCTTAGTGCCTCTTGGGCTTGATACAATGCCTCTTGGGGGGAGAGTCTGTGGTGATACTCCCGTATCAAAGCGATATTTTCACAAATAGAGAGATTGGAGAGCAGAGGCGTTTGAGCCGAAACCTCAACATGTCCCCTGCACTCTTTGAGAAACCTCTCGACGTGTTCGTAGTGTTGAAGGATTTTTACAGTGACTGAAGTTGTAATGATAGCACCTCGATAAAAAAGAGTGTCAAGAAGAGTCGCACCATCCCACGCAATACCGAGATAGGAATAGCGGTGTAGTCTCCTCCGCTTTTGAGACCGCTATAGAGCGGAATAGTGATAGTCACGAAGCCAAAAAGCAGACTCTTGCCAATTTGTATCAAAACATCTACCCCTCCCACGGCATCAATAAGCAATCTTTTGTAGGTATTAAAATGCATATCCATATAAAAGAGCGTAAAGAGATAGCCACTAGCAATCATAATAATAGCAAACATCAGCGACAACAACGTAATACTCATCATCCCCCCGATAATACGAGGCAAAAAGAGATAATTGACAATATCAATCCCATACGCCCTTAGAGCGTTCATTTCATTATTGACGTGCATTACAGCTATTTCGGTATTGATCGCCGCACCCGAACGCAACGCAATAAGCAACGCCGTAAAAAAAGGAGCAAATTCATTCATGACAAAGGTAATAATGATAGAGCCTATATGCTCCTGCAAATCATACGTCGCCGCAAAGGCAATCACTACGCCAATAATAACCGAACCAAAAACCACCGCAATCACCATAAAAAGAGGGATAATCTCCACGGCGGTAAAGTAGATTTGTTTGACAATGACACAACGCATAGCGGGATTGTAGCTGGAGGGATTGACCAAATGGATGATGATATTCCATGCAAAACGAAAAATATCAAACACCCTTATGAAGCCCTTGATGGTTTTGGCCCCTAGCGTATCAATCCAAGCTAAAATCATAGCGTTTATCCTTTGGCACTTTGATAGAACATTATAGCCTCTTTTTGCTATGAATTTAAAATCTTATTGCCACTTGTAGGAGCAATCTGGGTTTTTAGGTAGCCAGGCAAAACTAATTAAGCAGTGTGTTTATATTTTAGATTGGTTTAAAAAACACAACCCTTGAAGCCAACAGTTTAAAATACTCCTTTGACCAAAAATCAAACACTCGTACATCTTTAACAAACCCTTTTACTTCATTGATGGCTTGTTCTATATCAAGATTGTCTATTTTATTATGAAGTAGTTCGGCAAACTCCTCTTTGGTTAAAACATCTTTGTCAAAGTTGCCACTCTCTTTCATTCTTTGGCATAGATGTGCTAAATTGAGCGGAGTATTGTTT
>DYMA01000257.1 GCA_020721815.1 Sulfurovum sp.
AAAATTATTTTGTCATTTTGCCCTGCAAAGCCCTACACTGGGGGCTTTAAGTGCCTTAAGCTATCTTTAATTTGGGAAGATTCGTTAAAGGAAAAAAATGGAATATATGTTTGAAACAGGATTTTTAGGTACAAGGGCACCGCTCTTTATGGATTTTGTGACGGTTATTGTGGCATTGTTGCCTTTTTTGGTAGGGGGTTCAATCTATCTTGCCAAACAAAAGAGTTTTAAATTTCATCAAATAACACAAGTGATTATTTTGATTACATCCGTGATTGTAGTAGGATACTTTGAGTACGGTGTACGTATTGGCGGAGGATTTGCAGAGTATGTGAAGGCTACTTCGGTAAGCTATCCTGTTGCTCTTGCAATTTTGATTGTCCATATTCTTATCGCTCTTGTGACGCTCTATCTATGGATTGAGACGATTATCAAAGCTAGAAAATACCGTATCGTAGAAGCTCCAAGCAGTGAGTACGACCATAAAAAAGCTGGAAAGCGTGTAGCAATGGGCATTGTAGCTACTTCCGTAACGGGACTTATTGTCTATATTATACTTTTTGTTCTGTAGTGAAACTGGACAAGTAGCAATTTCAGCTTGTTTGCTTGGCAAGAAGTGCAAATACAATGGTGAAAACAATCTTGATAAGGATTTGATTACCTATTTAGATAAGCAAAATTGGGAATTGATTCCCTTTTGCCCTGAAGATTGGGCGTTTGGTACGCCTCGCCCCACGATGGATTTGGTGCAAGAGGATAGCCTCAAAGCCGTCTGCAATGCAACCAATCAAGATTTAATAGTCCCCATTCAACACTACGCTCAAAATTTTTTCAATGACCATCCCGACCTCGATCTTTTCATTGGCAAGAGTCGATCGCCCAGTTGCGGTGTGGGCAGCACAAGGCTCTACGATAGTCAAAAAAATCTAGTTTCAAATCAATATAGTGGTATAATGGCATTAGAAGCACAAAAACGAGAGATTATTGCCCTAGACTCTCAGGATTTTTCAAAGGAGTACAATGAAGCAGATACATAGATTGTTTATCGCACTCATGTTCATGGGTCTTTTGACAAACTGCAACAATCCCTACTACGATCAAGCTACCAAAAGCGATATAGAGGGATTTGGCAAAACTTACCTCTACGTCACGCAATACCCCGTGATGGGAATGGAGTATGAGTGTGGCTATTTGGATAGAGACAAAACCGATAGCGTAGGGGGATTTTTATACGAAAACGGCACAAGTTGTCGATTTTTTCTCAACGGACGAGAACTCTTTAGTCTTGATAGCAACGAGCTTCAAGATGGTGATATTTATGAGATTACCGACGAGAGTATCTACGATAGACTCTATGAAGCCGATTTGCGTACTGATGCCAATAGAATAGTCCTCTCCAATTAATATCT
>DYMA01000258.1 GCA_020721815.1 Sulfurovum sp.
TTTTGCTGTTTTTATTTTAAGGTTTTTGGGGTAGAGGGGGGTGAGTGGTTACAATTTTTGGATTATTTTTATCTAATGTTCTATAAATTTTAAGTGCCTCTTGATACGCCACCAAAGCTTCATTGGGTTGATTTCTGGAATAGTAAATAGAAGCTATATTATTTAAAGTTTGTGCTAATTTAGAACCAAAAATAGTTAAGTTGGCTTGGGCTAGGTCTCTGTATTTCTTAAGTGCCTCTTGGTAGGCTTCGAGGGCTTGTTGGTTTTGGTTTTGGTCGCTGTAGAGAACGGCTAGGTTGTTGAGGGTCATAGCTACATCGGGATTATAAACCGAGGGGTTGGCTTGGGCTAGGTCTCTACGGATACTAAGTGCCTCTTGATAGGCTTTGAGGGCTTGTTGGTTTTGGTTTTGGTCGCTGTAGAGAACGGCTAGGTTGTTGAGGGTAGTAGCTACATAAGGATTATAAACCGAGGGGTTGGCTTGGGCTAGGTCTCTACGGATCTTGAGTGCCTCTTGGTAGGCTTTGAGGGCTTCTTGGTTTTGGTTTTGGTCGCTGTAGAGATTGGCTAGGTTGTTGAGGGTTAATGCTCTATTGGCTTGAGTTAGCTCTAAATCGAGTAGATTTTTATACCCTTTGATTGCCTCTTGGAAGTAGTTTTGTTCTTGTAAAAATACTGCGTATTCAAAGAGAGCATCAAAGCTTCTATCGTATTGGGTCATCTTCTCATAAGCCTCTTTGGCTTCGTCGTAGCGGTTTTGGATAACCAAAAACTCTGCTTTGACTTTGAGAGCTTTGGCTGTATTTTGCATATATTTATCGGCTAAATCTTTTTGTTTATCAAACTCTACACCGCTTAGATACTCTATGGCTTGTTCTATGCCTTTTGTTTCAAATATCTCTTTGGCTCTAGTAGCTATCTCTTCATCGGGTTGGATGCTTTTGAGTGTCTCTTGGAGTTTGAGTATCTCTTGGGTTTTGATTTGTAGCTCATTTTGGGCTTGTTCAAGCTTTTGATAGAGTTCAAGCTGTTTTTGAGGTGAGGGAGCTTTTTGAAGTTGGGCTTTGAGGTCGTTTACCGTTTGTTCATATCCATCGATAATTCGATTAAGTGTTTTATCTATAATGTCATTATTGATAGTAATTTGGCTGTTGTGAATATTGTTAAAGCTATCACTTATAACATTGCCAATATTTTGTGTAATAGTATTACCATCCCCACTATTAGCTATACCGCTATTATCTTTGCCAATATCTATCTTTTTATCCACCATAGATTACCCCTTAAAAAAGTTGGAGTATTATAGCCAAAAATATTTAAGGAGATTGGTAGCCTCGGCTTTAGCCGAGTTTTAACGAATCCTCCCACCCAACTCCCCAATAAAACCTCGTAAATACGGGCTTT
>DYMA01000089.1 GCA_020721815.1 Sulfurovum sp.
CCGTAATCTTTGGGCGAAAAGGTGACGGGCTTAAAGCCTTTTTGTTCGAGGAGATAGGGTTCGTTGGAGAGATAAGAGATGACTCCATCAACTTTGCGTGCAATAAGCTCATCAACGCCAAAACTGGGTGGAGTTTTTTTGACCGTTATCCCTCTGGAGCTAAAAAGGGTATTGATAGTCGTCTCATAGGTTTGATTGTCGGTAAATTCAATGATTTTATTGTGAAAATCGCTCAACTTCGTAATATTGTGTTCACTTGTAGTGAGCAGTGTAAGCGGAGAGTCTTGAAAAATAGCAAAAAGAGCGGTAATAGGATAGTTGCGTAATTTAAAATAGATAAGTTGCGAATCATCCACAGCAAAATGACTCACCCCCTTGACTACATCATCGACTACACTGATGTTGTGTTCAAACTCTTTAATCTCCACTTCAAGTCCCACCTCTTTGTAGAAACCTTTGATTTTGGCGACGTAAAATCCTGCAAATTGAAATTGATGTTTCCATTTGAGTTGCAAGGAGACCTTCGTAAGATTGTTATCGGCTATCAAACAAAAAGACAATAGCAACATTGCCATGAGGATACGCATATTAACCCTTAATTTTATCTTTAATTTTGTAAAGCCATCTATTATTTTATTTTTAGACTAATAATTATATAACAAGAGGACTTTAGCGAGGCTTTTGGGGCAAACCTCGCCAAAGAAAAATTCAAGGGAAGTGTTTATGTTGCATAAAATTTTTTGGGGTAGTGCCATTATAGAAAAGAAGTGTTAATGAAGTGTTAAAGATGGTGTAAAAAGAAAATTAATCCAATCTAAAATAACCCTAATCCAAACGAAGCTATAATCCTCCCCATGAAAAAAGAGATATTCACCAAAGCCGAACATTTGGGATTGTGAAATACCCAAAACTCGGCTAAAGCCGAGGCTACAAAAAGTAGCATAGTTGAAGAACACCTAAAGTTTAGTTATAATATCAATGAATCCTTATTTTCAAACCAATAAAAGATAGAGAGAAAAAAAGTGAATAAAACAATAGAAGAGATATTTGATTTCAAAGCTACAACCGATGCGTGTGTCAAGTGCGGGAAGTGTATCCCCGTTTGTACCATTCATCAAATCAATCCCGATGAGGTGACTTCACCCAGAGGATTTATAGAGCTTTTGGGTGCTTACAAAGGCGGTCATTTGGAGCTGGATAAAAATGCCAAAAATATATTTGAGAGCTGTTTTTTATGTACCAATTGCGTTGATGTTTGTCCCAATACGTTGCCAACGGATATGATTATCGAAGAGGTGAGAGCCGATATAGCGCAAAAATACGGTATCGCACCCTTTAAGAGAGCTTTTTTTTGGCTTTTGCGCCATCGATGGGCTATGGATTGGTTTAGTAAGTTGGGGTATGTTTTCAAAAGTTGTGCTTTGGCTAATGATGAAAAAGATAGAGGGCTTATTGCCAAATACAATTTGCCTATGATTAAAAAGGGGCGTTTGTTGCCCTCTATGGTATCGACGAGTTTTTTAAACAAGTATCAAGAGCATATTATTCCACCCCAAAAACCCAAACAAAGAGTAGCTATTTTTATTGGTTGTCTAGCAAACTACAACTATCGTGGCATAGGAGATAGTTTGGTCTATATTTTGGAGCGATTGGGTATCGAGATTTTTATCCCCAAAAAACAGCTTTGTTGCGGCGCTCCTGCCTATTTCACGGGGGATATGAGCAGTGTAGAGTATATGACCAAAAAAAATATTGCCTATTTTGAGAGCTTTATTGATGAGTACGATGCGCTCATTATCCCCGAAGCTACTTGCAGTGCTATGATAAAAGAGGATTGGGAGCGATTTTTTGCCAATCACGCTATGCCAGAGTGGGAAATGAGAGCCAAAAAGTTGATGCCCAAAATCTTTATGGCCACCGATTGGCTCTATAAACATACCTCTTTGCAAGAGTTATTGGCATTGGAGGGGCAAACATTTGATGAAGCAGTAACCTACCATGACCCTTGCCACGCTCGAAAAGTACAAGGTGTATTTAAAGAGCCTCGTGCTTTGATTGCGCAAAACTATCCTATGGTAGAGATGAGCGATCCCAATCGTTGTTGCGGATTTGGTGGTGTGACGATGCAAACTGAAAAATTTGAATGGGCTACTTTGGCAGGTAAACCCAAAGCGGCAATGATAGAACAAACCAAGGCTCACTATGTATCGGCTGAGTGTTCGGCGTGTAGAGTGCAACTCTCACAAGCTATGAATGAAGCAGGTGTTGAGACTGTTTTTAAAAACCCTATTGAGCTTATTGCCAAAGCATTGGGACGAGAAGAGTAGCATTGGGAAGTGTGGTATTAACTTTAAGTAAATTTGCTATAATTTCAGTAATCAACTGACCTTACGCACTCAAAGTGCGTAAAACCTTGTCGTTCTCCCGCTATGCGGGTAGCTTTAGGGGGTTGCAAGGGACACTTGTGTCCCTGCCAAAAAGAGGGGCTTTGCTCCTATTTTTGCATAACATCAGTAATAAAAACATAAAAAGGTCTATTTTGAGTGAAAATCTAATAGGATACAGTGATAATCAAGGAAATATCGTCGATACCCAAAGCGGTGGCGAAGGTTTTGTAGGTGAGGTTATAGAGTACGATAACAGCGATAAAGCGTTGGAGATTATTCGTCATTCAACGGCTCATTTGATGGCACAAGCCATTACGCAACTCTATCCAAACTCGCAATTTTTTGTAGGTCCTGTGGTAGAAGAGGGATTTTACTACGATTTTAGAACCTCTCAAAAGATCGGGGAAGAGGACCTTAAAAAGATTGAAAACAAGATGAAAGAACTCATCAAGCAAAAACACCCCATCGAAAAATACACCATTACCAAAGAGGAAGCATTGGTCAAATTTGCACACGATGACCTCAAATTGGCGGTACTTTCTCGTATCCCCGACGAAGAGGTATCTATCTATAGACAAGGGGAGTTTGAAGACCTTTGCCGTGGACCGCATGTACCTGCTTTGAATTTTTTGCACCATTTTAAATTGACACGGGTAGCGGGTGCTTACTTGGGTGGCGATGAAAAAGCCGAGATGCTTACACGCATTTACGGTATAGCCTTTGCTACCAAAGAGGCACTCAAAGAGTACTTGTTTATGATTGAAGAGGCAAAAAAACGAGACCATCGAAAGCTGGGCAATGAGTTAGAGCTTTTTATGTTTGATGAAGAGGCGGGGGCAGGATTGCCCTTTTGGATGCCCAAAGGTGCAAGATTGCGAAGCAAACTCGAAGCGATACTCTTCAAAGCCCACCGCAAAAGAGGCTACGAACCCGTACGAGGTCCCGAGATACTCAAAAGCGATATGTGGCACACGTCGGGACACTTTGCGTGTTATGGCGAAAATATGTATCTTACTGTCATTGATGAACAAGAGTACGGTATCAAGCCTATGAACTGTATCGGGCATATTGAGATATTCAAACAATCAAGCAAAAGTTATCGGGATTTGCCCTACAAGATGTTTGAATACGGCGTGGTGCATCGCCATGAAAAATCGGGTGTACTTAATGGTTTATTGAGAGTACGAGAGTTTACCCAAGATGATGCGCATATTTTTTGTACACCCCAACAGATTCAAGAGGTTGTTTTGGAGGTGGTTGAGTTTGTCGATGCGGTAATGAAAAAATTTGATTTTAACTACACCATGGAGATTTCAACCAAACCCGAAAAAGCAATTGGCGAAGATGCGGTGTGGGAACTAGCCACAGAGGGGCTTAAAAATGCACTCACCCAAAACCATTTGCCCTATACGATTGATGAGGGCGGTGGGGCATTTTATGGACCCAAAATTGATGTGAAGATTACCGATGCGTTGGGTAGAAAATGGCAATGCGCTACGATTCAAGTCGATTTCAATTTGCCTGAGCGATTTGATGTGGAGTATGTAGCCCAAGATAACTCTCGCCAACGCCCCGTTATGATTCATCGAGCCATTTTGGGTTCGTTTGAGCGTTTTATTGCGATACTTATCGAACACTACGCAGGTGAGTTTCCATTTTTTATCGCCCCTACGCAGGTCATTTTTGTCCCTATTGGTGAAAAAAATATCGATTACGCCAATACGTTGCACACTATGTTGCTTGATGAAGATATTGATAGCGAAGTGTTGAGCAAAAACGAGAGCCTCAACAAACGCATTCGTATGGCTGAAAAGCAAAGAGTCCCTTATGTTGTCGTCATTGGAGACGAAGAAGAGGCAAACGGTAGCGTTGCGGTGCGAGATAGAAGAGCAAAAGAACAATATAATCTAACTAAAGAGGAATTTATGGTAAAATTACTACAACAATTAAAAGAAGGAAGAATTTGAGCAAACAACAAAAGGGGAAAGATGATGTCATCATGAACGATGACATTCGAGCTACGGAGTTAAGGGTTGCCGATGAAGAGGGGCAAATAGGGATTATTACCAAAGCCCAAGCGTTGAAATTGGCCGAAGAGAGAGGGCTTGATTTGGTACTTATCTCTCCACAAGCAAAGCCTCCCGTTGCCAAGATTATGGATTACAGCAAACATCGATACCAGCAAGAACGCAAGAAAAAAGAGGCAAAGAAAAATCAAAAAATCATCGACATTAAAGAGGTGAAGTTTTCTTGCAAGATAGCTGAAAACGATATTAACTTCAAAGTCAAAAATGCACGAGAGTTTCTTGAAAAAGGCAAATATGTAAAGCTAAGGGTCTTTTTGAGAGGACGAGAGATGTCAAGCCCAGAACTAGGCATTGAGGTACTCAAAGATAAGGTGTGGCCACTGCTTAAGGATATTGCAAATTTAGAACAAGATGCCTCCCGTGAAGGGCGTTACGTCAATATGTTACTTACGCCCCTCAAAAAATAAAATCCTCCATGGAGAGTATTGAGCGATTTGGCTCTCTCCTCCAAAAGAGAAAAAAATAAACACACAATATCATTCAGTCAAAACTCTATTTGTAAAATATGCAGATGGAGTGGCATTTCGGAAGTGGGACTAAAGTCCCACTTCCGAATGACTTATGTATCGGTTCTATTTTTGGAATCAAGCTTTGTTAAGATATCTTCCATGAGTTGCGTTTGCTTTTTTTGCTCTTCATACTTTGCGTAATGCAACAATACAAATTCAAGCATAACAATAATAAACAATCCTGGTATAATGTATAAAAATGCAAAGAAAAATGCTTCTAAAATGCCTTGTGAGAAATACGTGAGAAGAGTATAGAAAAATGTTAAGAGCGTCATGCCAAATATTAAACCCAAAAGGAGGCTAATAATGCCCCCTAGATAGCCTTTGTTTTGCAAATCTTAGTGATCTTCGAGTGCAACAGCACCAGCAAGATAAACGTATGTAAGAATCATAAAGATAAACGTTTGAAGAATGGCTGAGAATGAAAGCAACAAATAAGCAGGCAATGGCACAATAAAAGGAGCCAACATTAAAAGTACCCACAAGAAGAGATCATCACCTTTGATGTTTCCAAAGAGTCGGAACGATAATGAAATGATTCTTGATATATGTGAAATCACCTCAATAGGGAACATAAGCGGTGCTAATACGGGTACGGGACCTGCAAAGTGTTTGAAATAGTTCAAAGCCCCTTGTTCTCTAATTCCTTCGTAGTTGTAGTAAAAAAATACCATCAAAGCTAGAGGCAACGTGACGTTGATATTGGAGGTAGGAGATTCAAATCCTGGAATAATTCCAATAACGTTGGAGACAAATACAAAAATACCAATAGTTGCAACGAGTGGAAGATACTTACGTGCTAAATCTTCTCCAATTACATCTTTTCCCATTGCCATTACACCGCCCAAAAATGCTTCAAAAACATTTTGGGTAGTACCTGGTACAGCTTGTAAGTTCGCTACTGCTTTGTTTGCTAAAAATAGTACAATAGCCACTACAAGCAATAAGTGACCGATAATCATGCCCTGCCCGTGTCCTGCAACGACACCGATAAAGGTAAATATACCTTCCATTTTGACCTTCCTCTTTTTGGTTTTTAGAAGCAATCTTCTAAATTAAAATTTGCAGTTATTGTACTCAATTTCTACTAAATGACTCATTAAAGTGATTATTTTTATCACTTTTTATTTTTTTAAACTTTTTTTTTATCTTTTGTGCTACAATCGGCAAAAATTAGAAAATAGACGGAGATAGATTATAATGCAATTAGAAACAATCAAGTATGAAATGCTTACCCATATACCCATCTGTACCCATGCACAGCCACAAAAGATACTCATTGTGGGCGAAGAGAGCAAGGTGGATAACCAACTAGCACTCTATAGAGGTTTAGAGATTGTAACGGTTCAAAACAGTGCCGAAGCGTTGGCAAAACTCGATGAAAAGAGCTTTGATGTAGCTATCATTACCGATAAGAGCAATCTAACCGATAGACTTTTTATTGGACTTATTCACAAAGTCATGACTCCCAAAGGTGTCGTTTCTACGGTGGCTAGCAATATGTTTGCTCAAGAAAATGCTTTTGAAAATGAACTCAAAACTTTGGGGGAGTGGTTTAAGATTGTTATGCCTTGTCGCTATGAAGATAGTGAGCTTAAGATGCAAAATTTGCTCATTGCAAGTAATAGCTACCATCCCACTGCCGATATTAACCTCCAACGAGCCGATTTGACGCAGGGGTATGAGTACTACAACAGCGATATTGCCATTGGAGCGTTTATGCTTCCTAGTGCGATACGCAAACGCTATGCGGGACTTTTGAAACTCTAATGGCGTTTGAGTATGCCATTGCCCTTACGGGGGGTATAGCCACAGGCAAAAGCTCGACAACGGCTATGTTTATGCTTTACGGTTTTAAGTTTATTGATGCTGATAAAATTGCTCATGCACTGCTTGATGCTCATGCCCGCAGGATTGGTGAAATCTTTGGTCAAGAGTACCTAAGTGAGGGCAAAGTGAATCGAAAAAAGCTTGGAGGCTTGATTTTTGGCAATCCTCAAAAGAAAAAAGAGTTGGAAAACTTTTTGCACCCACTTATTTACAAAGCAATAGAGCAAGAGGCTATCCACCTTGATGGCTTCAAAAAGCCCTATATTATTGATATTCCGCTCTTTTTTGAAACCTCTCGTTATCCTATCGCCCAATCCATTGTGGTCTATGCTACCAAAGCCCAACAGTTGGAGCGACTCATCAAACGAGAGGGCTTCACAACGCAAGAGGCACTTAATCGAATCGATGCACAAATGGATATTGAAGCCAAAAAACAAAAAGCTACTTATATTATTGATAACTCAAGAGATATTAAACATCTGCAAAGTGAGTGCGAGAGAGTAAAAGAGGAAGTGTTAAGAGCGTTTGGGCTTTAAATCTATCGTTCGTGGTGAGCTTGTCGAAGCAACTAAAACACCCTTCGACAAGCTCAGGATGAACGTATTATTTTTATGTATCAAGGTGGGTTAGCCCCACCTTTGTATTTCAATTAGAATCTGTATCGAATATAAGCTCGAATATCGTGTGCTTCATCGACAACATTTGGAGCCATTGTTACTGCCATTGCAAGGTCATTAGCTTGTTGCGGTGTAATATTTCCAGCCACTGCTGCTGCCATAACATTATTCATGCCACCCATTTGATTAACGGTTGTTACAGCAGTCTTGATGTCATCAATCTTCATAGCCATACCGTCTGTTCCAAAGAATGAGTTTGAACCTGTATATTCATAATCCATATAGGTATATCGGATAGAGAAAGATAGCCCTTTTGTAAGTTCTCGTGTATAGTATGCCTCGATAGCGTCACCACGAACCGCCAACTTCGATCCCACCATGGTATCTTCCCCGTATGTAAAGGGTCTCCAGTACTCATCGCCGTGGTTATACTCTAAACCAAATTTTCCACCAATTTCAGGCACAGGTGCTTGCAATCCAAACCAATACGACATACCCGTCTCTTCATTGGCCGAGCCCAACATTCCCTCAGCTGTATCTGGATGCGTTTTTGACCAAGCAAGACTACCAAAGAGTTTGACATCTGACAAATAACCATCATCTGACAATCCATTAATAAGAACTGAAATCACGGCTCCATCCATATCGCCCATTGTTGTCATTGTTGGGTTTGTTGTTGGGTCGTTGTCCATTGTAGTTCGGATAGCTGCCATTGTGTAGCCTGGAAGATCCCATGCTCGATACATCATGGTTTTGACTTGAAATTGTCCATCATCATAAGGTACGAAGATGAAACCAGCAAGTTTTACATCATCAAGTACATTGTTGCTCTCGGCATAGTCCGCAGCACCGCTTAATCGTGGGGCAGCATCGGTACTGCCTTGACCCAAACAGACTTTAAAAGACATTCCAGATACACCCGTAATATCTCCTAGTTTAAGCATTGCACTAGCCCCATCAAACTCCACATCAATCATGTGTCCAAGGGGTGATTGCTCTTCGTCATCTTCTCGTAAGTTGGATAAAAATCCTGTTGTAGAAGGTCTTCTACCCACACTTGCCGTCCAGCCCATGCCTGTTCCGAAGAAATCATCTCCCATGTAGAGCCAGTATGCTTGTCGAAGTTTGAGTTCATTTCCTGTTAATGCTTCGTTTGTAATCCAGTCAAATGTATCAAAACCAAATCCACGCTGCGGCATACCTGTTACATCCATAAATGTTGCACCAAATGCTTTATTGTAGGCAATTTGACCTTTGAAGATTAGGTTTGGAGTTGGAGCGTATGCCATATTCAACCACAATCGTGTAGAGTAAAGAGCATCTTTCTTTCTCTCGGTACCATCCGCCATATCGTAGGAGATATTATCGACAGATGTTCTTAAGTCGGCACTGAATTTGATGTTGTCTTTAGCATCGTGGGCTTTGACTTCGTTGAGGGTCTTTTTGATTTTTGTATCACTGCCTTTGAGGGTGGCAATTTCAGCTTTGAGATTTTCTATCTCTATTTTGAGGTATCGCACATCACTTGCTGTTGAGGCAAAAGCCAATGTTGTGGAGGCTACCAATGAAAGTGTTATTAACTTTTTCATCACAATTCCTTAAAATATTTAATATGTTGCGATGATAGTACAAAAAATGTTATAAAGTTCTTAAATATATCGGAGTTCTTTTGTATGATTTAGAATTTTTCATATTTGAGTATAAATCCTACAAATAATTCCAAAGTGTCAAGTTTCACCACGTTGTACCATCCCCTTTAAAGCAATAGCATAAAA
>DYMA01000090.1 GCA_020721815.1 Sulfurovum sp.
GTGCCAACTCTTTGTAGGAGCTGTTCAAATGTTTGTTCAAAAAGGTTTCATCCAATAGCGGCAAAGAGGCAGGTACATAAAGCCCTCCAAAACTCGCACTTGGAGCTAAGATGACTTGCGAAAAAGAGAGGCTTTGAGCCTTAACTCCATCATTTCCACGTGTTTCAATAAATTCCATTTGGTTTCCTACTCCTCTATACTTTCAAGCAATACATTAACAATATCGCTCATTGTTAAAATGCCCTCAAGTTCATTGTTGTCAATAACCAACAATCTTTTGATACCGCTATTAACCATCATGCGTGCTGCGTATTTGATATCCATTTTTTTGGATACGGAAATAGCAGGAGTGGTGGAAACATCGTAAATATTAAGCAACTCAATATCGCCATCTTCCGATACGATAGCTTGGAGTATGTTTTTGAAAGTAACAAGCCCATAAGCACCACCAGGTGAGGTTTTATCGACTATTACCACCTTAACACGGTGTTTTTTCATCCTTTGCAAAGCCACTTTCAAAGCATTCATTTGCGAAACAATAACCAATTTATCTTTTGGTGTCATAACATTTTCTACTAACATAAAATCCCCTTTGTGTTTTGATAGATACGCTTAGAGCATATTGCGTACTTCTTGTTCAAACTTATGCAGTTCACTCTTATCCAAACCTGTTACGTGTGCCAACGGAAAGGTAAATGCCATTCCAGGGCTTTCAGGATTGTCCAAATCAAAATTGCTTCGCAAAGCTTTCATTACCTTGAGTGACGTTCGTCGTGGCAAAATAAAAAACATCACCGAAACATTCTCTTCAAGCGTGAGACCAAAAAAGACCTTTTTCTCTTTGAGTCCAATATTGCGTCCGTGCGTAATGGTCACACCCCCCGCCCCAGCCTCTTTTGCCACCTCAATGGCTCTCTCTTCATCTTTGTCTTGCACGACGGCAATTAACGCTGTAAATTTCATTCCATACTCCTCTTTTTCTCAATTTGATACTGTGCATAAATCCCATAACCCATAACCGTAATCATAGGAAAAAGCGATGCAAAAGCGATGAGTCCAAACCCATCTATCAAGGGATTTCTCCCCTCAATGTTTTGAGCCAGTCCCAGTCCAAGGGCTGCTACTAGCGGAACCGTTACCGTAGAGGTCGTTACCCCGCCACTATCGTAAGCGATGGGAATAATAAATTTGGGAGCAAAATAGGTCATAATAACAACAATAATATAACCTACAATAATATAATAGTGAATGGGGTCTCCCGCAACAATTCGATACGAACCCAACGCAATACCAACCGCAACACCCAAAGCTACAATGGCTCGAAGTGCAAATTGTTTGATGTTGCCTTGACTAATCTCTTGTGCTTTGATAGCAATCGCCAAAAGTGAGGGCTCTGCCATGGTAGTCGAAAAACCAATCAAGAAGGCAAAGAGATAGATGAGTAGATTGTTGGACATTGATGTGAGTTGAAAAGCTATCGTCTCGCCAATAGGGAAGAGTCCCATCTCCAATCCCACGATAAAGGCATAGAGTCCCAAAATCACCATAACGATACCCGAAACGATTTTGTGTATGTGTTCAACGGGTTTGCGAATAATAATGTATTGAAAAAAGAAAATAACAATCAAGATAGGGGCGACATCTTCAATCACTCCAAAAAGTCCCAAAATGGTCTCTTTGAGATCAAACTCATAGGCTTTGGTAGCTGCTTTTGCCGTTTCGCTCACTACAGTAGCGATACTGCTCGTTTGTTCTACAAAATTGTAAACGTAAATCCCATAAGCTTGAACAAAAATCATAGGTGTTAAAGAAGCAAAAGCAATCAGTCCAAATCCATCAATGACAGGATTGCGTCCTTTGATACTCGAAGCCAGTCCAATCCCCAAAGCTGCTACAAGCGGTACGGTTACCGTCGAAGTCGTCACGCCACCGCTATCGTAAGCGAGTCCAATAATCTCTTTGGGTGCAAAAAAAGTCATGGTTACGACTAGTACATAGCCCAATATAATATAGTACTGAATAGGGTGTCCCAATAAGATACGCAATAC
The DNA here is from genome assembly GCA_020721815.1 of Sulfurovum sp. Taxonomy (GTDB): domain Bacteria; phylum Campylobacterota; class Campylobacteria; order Campylobacterales; family Sulfurovaceae; genus FS08-3. Next base: position 2,049 of record DYMA01000090.1, read on the forward strand.
TCCCAACGCAATGGCAAATCCAACCGAAAGGGCTACCGTGATACGCAAAAACAGAGCATCAATCTTGCCCTCACTTATTGCTGCGGCTTTATCGGCAATGGCAATAAGGGCAGGTTCGGCAATGGTTGTCGAAAAGCCTATCGTAAAAGCAAAAACGAGCAACCAAAACAAAGAGCCTTTACGGGCAAAATCGGTTGCCAAATTCTCGCCGATTGGAAAAATCCCAAGCTCAAGCCCACGGATAAAAAGAGCCAATCCAACGGCTACAATAATCAATCCAATGACAATAGAGCTTAACCCCTCAGGGACGGCTTGAATAATCGCAATTTGAAAAAAAGCAACCACTAAAACAATAGGAAGTAGGTCTTTGAAAGAGTTTTTCAAATCACCGTAAAATATTTTTAAAGTCTCATGCATCGCAAAATTATACCTTATTCAATCTAATAATTGCTTATCTACTCCAAACTAGAGTTCGATACAGCTTCCAACACCCGCACTTGTGAGTATCTCCAAAAGCACCGAATGTTCCAATCTCCCATCAATAATATGAGCCTTTTTGACTCCCCCTTTGAGGGCATGGATACACGCATCGACTTTGGGTACCATACCGCCGTGGATTGTTCCGTTGGCTTTTAGGGCGTTGCACTCTTGAATGCTTAGATTGGTGAGGAGATTTTTATCGTTATCAAGCACCCCTGGGGTATCGGTCAAAAAGAGAATCTTTCTAGCCCCCATCGCTACTGCCAAATGACTGGCTACCAAATCGGCATTAATATTAAATCCACTGTATTGCGTACTTGCACTTCCTGCAATGGGTGCAATGACGGGTACAAAATTATCATCGATAATCTTATTAACCACTTCGGGATTGACGTGTTCTATCACACCTGTGTAGCCAAAGTTTTCAAAATCTTTGGGCATGGCTTCAAACAAATTGCCATCTTTGCCTGAAATACCAATTGCTTTGGTGCCTTGATTATTGAGCAGTGAAACAATCTCTTTGTTGATTTCACCGCTAAGTACCATCTCGGCAATCCTCAATACCTCTTTGGTAGTCACTCTCTCTCCATCAATAAATTTTGTTTCAATATTGAGTGCCGTGAGCAAATCGGTAATGCTTTTGCCTCCTCCGTGTACGATGATAGGCTTCAAGCCTACAAGATGCAACAAAGCAATATCTTTGGCAAAGCTAAGCTTAAGCTCTTCACTTGTCTGAGCCGAACCGCCGTATTTGATGACGATTTTTTCATTGGAAAATTTTTTGATAAATGGCAATGCCTCAAAAAGGGTTTTGACCGTTTCTATTTTGCTTTTCAATCACGCTTCCTTAAATCAGATAAAATATGTATTTAATTATAGCATATTAGACGGGGAGTTATCTTAAAATTAACTTTGCAATAAAGCACACAATCCATTATATTCAAAGCCCAAGGGGTGTATAATGATAAATTTATTTTTCAAGGAATTTTTCATGCCTCTTTTTTTTGGTTTACTCTTTTCGTTACTATTGCTTTCGTGCGGTGGCGGCAGTGCCACGCAAAACAATACGCCAAACAGCGACACTATCACTCTCAAAGGCAGAGTAGTCGATGGCGAGATTAGCGGGGCTACGCTCTTTTTGGATCTTGATTTGGATGGAGAACTAAGCAACGGTGAGCCTTTTGTGCTAAGCAATGAGGAGGGTTTATATAGGTTGGTTTTAGACCAAACAACCCTAACACACCCCAACTATCTCAATCGTAAGGCTTTGGTTATTGCCTTTGGGGGCTTTGATATACGCACCAAAACCTCTTTTGATCAAAAACTCAAAGCTACCCTATTAGATGGAAACACTACGCTTCATATTACCCCCATTACAACCCTTATTGCTACTATGGTGGAGCTAGGTAGCACACCAGAAGATGCCAAACAAAGCGTGACTCATGTCTATAATCTCTCCTATGAGCGTTTGACACTAGACCCTATAGAGGCACTCAATAAGGGAGATAGAGAACTCTTTAGCGTCGCTATGCAAATCCACCAAAAAGCCAAACTGATACGACAAAACGCCCTCGATACAACCCAAAGCTACATCGAAATAGCCAAAACGTTGCAATCTAAAACCTCTCTTAGCGTGGATGGGATTTGTCAAAATCAAGAGATTGGTGATGAGATTTTTGCACTTTTGGAGAAGAGTATCGCTACCCAAATAGCCCAAATTGAACCCTCCAATCTTCAAGAGAGCTTGATTGAGCGTTCATTGATGATTGATAGTCTCTCCACGCAACTTGCACTGGAGCTTAAAAGATGCCAAAAAGATATTGGGGTTTTGGTAGAAAACAATAGCTCACTGGAGTATCAAATCCTAGCCAAAATCTTAGCTCCTTATGGCTATACCAATCCCCAAACCATTCAATCACTATTGACACAATTGAGCATAGATAGTACGCTCACGCCTCAAAAACTCTTAGATCTTTTGGAAAACAACAGCGAGTTTAAAGATCTCGTAGAGGCTTTGCAAAACCCAACCGTTGCACCATCAAATCCCACCGATACCCCCCTTGCAACCGCAACCCATAGCGATTTGGTAGTCAAAATCAAACGCACAAGCGAGTGGAACAGTGGCTTTTGTGAAGAGGTAGAGATTTACAATCCCCAAGCACAACCCAAACTCTGGAACGTGACACTTGATGTCAAAGGGGATATTTATACCTTATGGAATGCTCATTATACCTTTGATAGCACTACGCAACGCCTCAACGCATGGGGTGTGGAGTTCAATCGTGCCATTGGTGCTAAGGGGATTGCAAGCTTTGGGTATTGTGCCAACAGTGCTTCTACTTCACCCAGTACACCCTCCAATGACGCAGTCACATCCTACAGTAGTGAGCATTTGCAAGTCTCTCAAAAGATTCAATCGCATTGGGGTAGCGGTTATTGCAGCGATGTCACCATTACCAATCAAAGCCCTACCGATAAGCTTTGGAGTGTAAGCTTTGAAGCCCAAGGCAAAGTCAATGATTTGTGGAATGCTACCTATACGCAAGACCCAACCACGCTTACAATCCAAGCCAAAGGGGTTGAATTTAACCGTGTGGTTAAAGCTTATGGCACAGTTACGATTGGCTATTGTGCTGCTTTGGAGGAGGGTGTTGCCAGTGATTTTAATCCCCCATCGCAACCCAACACTGCCTTAAGCGATGAACAAAGCCTAATAGAAGATGCCCAAATGGTCACATTTGAGAGTATCAAGGCACTCAATAGCTTAGCTACAAACATCACCTCCAATCTCTATCTTCCTATACTGGGCAAAAACGACTCAAATATTGTGTGGAGTAGCTCCGATACCCAAACGCTTTTGAGTTCTGGAAGCATCAAACGTCCCCCATACAATGAGGGGGATAAAGCCATTAGACTCGAAGCAACCCTCTCCAAAGGGAGCGCAACCCAAAAACTCTTCTTTGATCTCATAGTCAAAGCCTTGCCTCAAAGCGTTGCGTTGGATAGCTCCAAATATACCCAAGCCCTTGATCTATCCATGAGCTTCTATGAAGCCCAAAAAGCATCGGGACCTTTTGAGCGTGCAGTGTGGCGAAAACCAATAGCCAGTGGTGATGGGAGCGATGTAGGGGTTGATTTGGATGGTGGTTGGTTTGATGCGGGGGATCATGTCAAATTTAATCTACCCATGAGCTACAGTGCAACGATGCTTAATTGGAGTATGATAGACAATCCCCACGCCTATAGCGATTTGGATTACGCTCACAAACAAGTCAGATACGCTTTGGATTACCTCGCTCGTAGCTACGATGAGGGCAAACAAGGCGATGCTAGTGACGATAGAGTCTATTATCAAGTAGGCAACGGCAACGCCGATCATGGCTTTTGGGGACCACCGCAAGATCTCACCATGCCTCGCCCCACCTCTATCTGCAACGCTACTCAAGGAGGATGTGCAGCGGTAAGCGGTTCAATGGCAGCAGCATTGGCTTCGGGGTATATGCTCTTTAGGCAGAGTGATAGTGCGTTTGCCAATGGATTACTGCTCAAAGCCAAAGAGATTTACGCTTTTGCCAAAGCCTATCCTAGTGACAATGCTTACCGTGACGCTTCGCCTTTTTATCAACTCTTTGATGACAACAAAGATCAAATCGCATGGGCAGCCATTTGGCTCTATCAAGCCACGCACGAACAAAGCTATCTCGACGATGCCAAACGTTTTATTGCCAATAAATCCCCCGTGGGGTGGGTACATAGCTGGGATAATGTCACATCGGGGGTCTATTTGCTTTTGGCACAAATCACACAAGAGAGCCAATACCGCAACGCCATGGAGCAGCACATTGAGCATTGGATAACCAGCGTCCCTGCTTCACCTGCGGGTCTAAGGGTGATTAGTCAATGGGGGTCTTTACGCTACGCCTCGACACAAGCCTTTGTTGCGGCCAAATACGCCTCGTTGTTGAGCGATGAGAGCAAAAAAAGAGACTATTTAGCCTTTGCACAATCTCAAATTGATTATATTTTGGGAGACAATCCGCTCAATTTTAGCTACCTTATTGGCTTTGGGAGCAACTACCCCATCAATCCTCACCACAGAGCCTCGCACGAATCATTAACGCACTCCATCGATTCACCCACCATCAATACCCATATCTTAGTGGGTGCTTTGGTAGGTGGACCTCTAAGTACCAACGATTACGACTACAAAGATGAACGCACCAACTACATATCCAACGAAGTAGCCACCGACTACAACGCAGGTTTGAGTGCCGCACTCGCCCAACTTATAGTCATGGGTCAATAAAGCGTGAATTAAAGCTCTAAAAAGCTTTTGCCTCTGGCACTTGGGGCGTAACGCTTATTTGCCTTATCGTGTGTCAAAAAAGCTTTGTAGGAGGATTTTTCACTCAATATTGGCAAAGGCGAAGGGCCTACCCAGCCCGCAGGATGGCTTATCGTCGTGGTGTATCCGATAGTGATAATCGAACCTACCACCAAAGCACTTTGTGTACGCTCAACTTTAAGCACTTTTGCTCTCAATGCAATCTCTCTTTGAGCCGATGCGATGGCTTTGCTCTCCACATTGAGGACTTGCAACGTTACCACTTCGGGCGAACGCTCTTGCAACTCGTGATAGACATAGGGTGGCAATTCACCGTAGAGCAGATTGAGGATAGCGATAATCAAAAGCAGTAGTTTTTTCATCAATAGCTCCTTAAAAACTTGTTGAAATTTTATAGAGTGCCATAGCGTAATTGACACTGTTGTTGTAGTGTGTTAAAATATCAAAATTTTTGCTCCCTAGCCACACTTCATCTTGTTGGTTGCCCAATAGCACGGCTAATGTGGCACGATTTTGTTCAAAAGTACCAAAGCTTAACCCTAGTCGTTTAAGCTCTCTAAGGCTATATTTTTTATCAAATCCGCTCTCTACGACTCGAAACTTTGTGCCTTTAAACGATGCAGGAATGGCTACCATTTTGGATTTATCCCATCCGTTTTGGTGCAAGAAGTTGGCAATAGTTGCTAGTGCATCGGCTTTGTCCCATGGATTGCTCACACCATCACGATTGTAATCAACTCCGTATTTGCGGTTGATAGAGGGGAGTTGCTGTACCCACCCCATCGCCCCTGCAAATGAGCCTTTAAACTTAAAAACACTTGATTTTTTCTCTCTGCAAAAGAGCAGATATTGTTCAAGTTCGTATCTAAAAAAGGCTTGTTTACGGTTGGGGAAAAAGGCTAGAGTAGTGAGGGCATCAAAGATACCAAAATTACCAAAGTTTCGCCCAAAGTTGCTCTCTACTCCCGCAACGGCTACGATAAGATTGATAGGTACTTGATACTCATTGGCTATTTTGCTTAGCAACGCATCGTTCTCTTTTTTAAACTTCTTAGCCCGTGTAAACATAATAGGCACAACAATATACTTAGCGTACCTATCCCAACTTGCATCGCTTCGGTAGGAGCGTTTGGGTACGGTGTAGCGAGAGTGGACAAACTTTTGGTATTGAGCCAATTTGAATATCGAGTGGAGATACTCTTTGCTAAATCCGTGCTTTTGGTGCATCTCATCCATGAAGCGTTGCACCTCACGATTGTTTGCAAAATCATAGCTCATCAAATAGATGGGCAAAATCAAGAGTAACAGTATCTTTTTCATTCTAATCCTTTCAAAATAAGTAACGCATCTTTGTAGATAGGTTCATCGATAAACCCGTATTTTTCATCCATAAATCCATGCTCACCCTCTCTTGAATTTGCCTCAAACGCCTCTTTGATATGTTTGGCTCGTTCAATTTGAGCTTCATCGACCCCAAAAATCCTATTGGCAATCTCCACTTGAAGCGGTCCCATACAGGCTTTGGACTTAAATCCCATCATCTTCTCACGCTTACACCACGCTTCAAACACTTGTGTGTTTTGATACTCTTGAAACATAAACGAAGTGCCACGAAGCCCCACACTGTGACAATCGACTAGAAATTTCGAGAGGATATAATCAATGGTTGGATTGCCCATTTGCACAAGCGATTGCGGTAATCCCAAAGAGTTGAGCAAATCCAATATCCCAATATTTGCCGTCGTAAATCGCTCATCGATTCTCAAAGATTGCAAATTATTAAACGCCTCTTTGGTCTCCATTGAGATATGCAACTCTTTATCTTTTGCCAATAGCCCCAACGCCTCTTGTACCTCCTTTTGGGTTTTGATCTTCGATACCCGTATCGCATCAAAAGCAAAACTATTTAGAAACTCAATCTCCTCTTTACCACCCTCATCCAACGGATTGGTACGCACCACCAAAAAGCTATTGGAGGCTTCTATATGTGAGAGAAAAAAAGCAATATTCACCAACGCCTCCCTCTTACGACTCGGTGCAATCGCATCTTCAAGGTTTAGCGTAACCATATCAGCTTCTAGGGTATCGAGTCGATTTAAATGCTTAAGTCGTAGAGGATTGAGCATCATATTGCTACGATATTGCCCCCTATCATATTTGGCTTTGCGTTTGTTGCCAAATTGGGCAATTTTTTCATCAATAGAGAGTTTTTCTATATCTTCTAGGTTTGGGAATATCATTTTGGTTTGGTCTCCTTTTTATGTTTTTGTAACCACTCACCCCATCACCTAAGCCAAAATTAAAGTAAAAAACCTCTA
>DYMA01000259.1 GCA_020721815.1 Sulfurovum sp.
TATCGTAAAATAGAAAATCAAATTACCTTCATAATTAGATGAGATACAATATAATATTATGAAAAAGAAACAGTCTATTACTCGCTCTGAAAATATGCGACGTATAAAATCTCAAGACACTTCTATTGAGATTAAGCTTCGAAAAGCACTCTGGCATAAAGGCTATAGATACCAAAAAAATTGAACCCTCTGAACAAAGCCACTTTTGTGGCTCTGTTTTGAAAGTTGAGCGTTTTTGAATTTTCCAAGTCTGTTTTTTTGACAATCAGGTCTTAAAATTTATCGATTTTCTCCGTTTTCATCCTCTTTTTGGGTTGTTTTTTTCCATTTCAGGCACCTCTTTGCATCAGATTGGGCATTCTTCGCAGGTTATAGGCTGCGGCTAGCAGGTAATGATGCTGGGTATTTTTATGGAGTCCGATGTACTTTGATTCGGTGTAGTGCATCAGGCGTTTAATGAAAGCGAACGGCATTTCAACGATTGCTCTAATTTTTGAGAAACGTTGGTTGTTACGTGATTGTTTAGTTCTAAGTTCTGATTGTCCGCGAACTCTACGTTCGATGATTCCCCCAAATATCCCTTTGGCTCTCAAGGAACGTTTTCGATCTTGGGACATATAGCCACTATCGGCAAATACCGCTTTCGTTTCGTCTTCAATCAGTTCATCGATCATCTGAGAATCGTGAACTTTGGCGGTGGTAGTTCGGATATCTTTGATCACTCCGGCACGATCGGTTGCGATATGCATTTTATACCCATGGTGTTTCGCTCCCCGTTTGGAGGTATAGGTCGCGTCCGCGTCGACTGCTTCGTTGGAAATCACTTTGCCGTTCTCATCACGTTTACGCTTAGGCTCGGATGCGTGAATGAGTGTAGCGTCTACCAATGTTCCCTCATTCAAGATTAGGTTTTTCGCACTCATCTGCGCTTTTACCTGATTGAAGATCATCTCCATAAGGTTCTCACGCATAAGGGCTTTTCGGAATTTGCAAATCGTCGTTTCATCGGGAATGGTGTCGTCATCTTTGATATCTAAAAACTTCCGAAACGATATACGATCATGGATCAGCTCCTCTGTCATAGGATCACTTAGCCCATACCAGCTTTGTAAGAACAATGAGCCTACCAATACCGATGCAGGAATCGAAGGACGTCCAGGCTTCCCCTTGTTGGGTTTATAGATCCCTTTTTCGATTAGCACTGCCTCGATAGCATCATAGGGTATCAACGGCTTCATCTCACTCAAAAACTGAGTGCTACGTCTCCCTCCCTGATACTCCAGTGCGTAATCGAAAAAACTTGGCTGCATATTCTCTTCCTACTCTTGATGTATCTCTTATTTTACCGAATGATGGCTAATTGGCAAAATCTCATGTTTATTCAGAGGGTTCAATT
>DYMA01000091.1 GCA_020721815.1 Sulfurovum sp.
CACTGGGGGCTTTAAGTGCTTTAAGCTATCTTTAATTTGGGAAGATTCGTTGTAGTGCCATGACACGCATAGCCTCCACGAAAAAAGATGGAGTAGGGCATAGGGGAGTTGTGGTATTTGCGTGAATAGTGCATTTTGGTAAGGTATTGGGGTTTGTATTGACCTATGGGCGTGGAGTAGCCCTTGCGACCTGTTGAGACTTTCCAATGGTAGAGGAGTTTGTTGTCTCTGTAAACGCTCATTCTTTGGGTGGAGAGATTGACTTTGATATGGACTCTATTGCCTAGCGGAGCATCTTTTTGTTTGGCTTTTTTGTGGGCAATGATAGGATTGGGCTTAGTAGCGTTTGTCTCTAGTGGTAGCTTGATAGTGGGAGGTGTCAAAATGCTTTTGTCAAAAAAGAGTGCCAGTGTATCGTTGAGCTTAGGCAACTCCACAATGGCGATAGGGGAGGGCAAAAAATCAATGGGATCTAAATCCATGCGGAGGCTTTGAGTCTCTATTTCGGCGAGTAGCGATAGCATCTCTCTATCAATCGCATCAAAAGCCTCCTCTATTGTCGTAGCTGGTGGAGTGCGTTGTGTGGTTTTGGCGGGTTGGATAACTTTGGCAACGGAGTGTTCGTAGAGGCGTATTGAGCAATCTCAATGCTTCTATCAAGCCCCAAAACATACACGGCACTGAGCGATACAAAAGCACTCAAAACAAAGGTAATAAAAAAAAGTACTTTGATTAGTTGCATAGCATCACTTTTTGCATACAAGCCTCTTTGTTACCACGAGCCTCCGCCTCCGCCACCCATTCCACCGCCCGAAGAGCCTCCTCCACCAGAGCTGTAGCCACCGCTTGAGGATTCTTGGACGGTACTGGCGTGTTGAATATCGTTGGAGAGTAGGTGCATACCACTCATATTGCCACGATACCATGATGGCTGTTCGACTTCCAATTGCGTATAAAATTTAAGCCAATGTTTCGCCTCTCCAAACAAAACGGCGTAGGGGAGATAGCGTTCCAAAAAGAGCGGGTCTTGTTTGAGACGGCGTTGTATCTCATCGACCTTGACTCTTTTGATAAAGCGTTGCAATCCATCAAGTTGCGATTTGGCAACCGAGCCTCTTTGGGTATATTTGCCGATACGTTTGTAGGTAAACCACACCATCAAAGTAAAAACCACAATCAAAAAAAGCGGTGTATAGAGGATATTTTTAAGCCCTCCTTGCTCCAAAAAAACAGGCAAAGTACTTAAACCGCTCATACCAATAAACATCGATGCAAAGATTATGCCAAACCACCCTTGGGTTGCAAACAAGACAATCAACCCCGTCACCATAAATACGCTAAAAAAGATAGATATAAAGGTACTCTCAGCTCCCAATAGCGAGATAGAGGAGTAAACGGAAATGCCCAAAAAGGGGATAGCTAGAAGTATCATCTTAATCAAAAAGCTTTTGCGAGCCTCTTTGGGGTTGTTTTGCATATAGTTTTGATTGAGCGACCACTCGTAGAGCATAGTGTTAATCTTCTCAAACGCACTTAAGAGTTTACGAGCTTGTGCGTTGGAGTCTTTTTTGAGCGTGTAGGTATCGTTTCTGTCAAAGAGTGTATCGTTGAGGAGATAACGCATATCGGGGGTGAGTTCGGTTTGATCTTTTTGGGTCTTTGTAAAGGTTGGCATAGAGCCATCATTCTCTTTTGAGATGTTTAGGTATCCTTTGTAGCCCAGTTCCAAAATAGCCGCTGAGAAATCTTTGTCGTTGGCAAATTTATCAAAAATAAGCCCCGATTGCAATAGACTTAGACCTTTTGGGGCTTGGTATTGAGTCGATACCATGCGTTTAAAATCATTTGACCCCAATCCTAGCCAAAAACGGTAACTCATCAACGATAAAACAAAAATGGCAAACCAGTTCCATGTGCCTTTGATTTGATCCCCTACTGTAATAGCACTGTTACTCGTTCCGCTTTGATCAAGTATATTTTTGGGATAGATAATATCGGCGGTTACTCCTTCGTAAGGCATAAGATAGGTAGCTTCGATACGGTAGGTTTTGTTATCGACCCAGCTTCCTTTGGCTTGATTGGTTGTTGAACCGCTTCTACCACTGTAGAGTCTAATGGTGGTATTTTGTTGCGTAAGTGATGGAGGGAGATAGATAAAGGCCGTCACCTTGTCAATAGAGACTTTCCATTGCGTACCGATAACATTCCAGCTTGTAATGTCGTGGGTTTGGTTGTGAGAGAGTACCCCTTTGCCGACGCTATAAAAGATAGTGTAGGCGTGTTGTCCGCTCAAAAATTGATCGGGGTCGCCAATACGGATACGCAAGGTTTTACTATCGGGGTAGAGGAGGGTGAGCTTATCCTCGCCGTTGTCTCTCATAATGCGAACGTTGTCAATGCCAATGTCTCGCTTGTAGAGTCCATCAAGTTTGATACGATAAGGAATATCTCTATAGATTCCCCTACGCTCTTCTCCCTCAAAATCGTAGAGTATATCTTCACGAATGGTGAGTTTGCCCGATTGTTCAAGGGTTAAATCTACATTATACTTTTCTATTTTTTCTGCTTGAAGTCCTACGATGAAAAGAGATAAAAAAATACAATAGCTTAAGAGGTTTTTCATTGTACAATCCTTGTCAATGAGTGTAGAGCCAAAGCTCTACCTGAATTAAGATTTAGGAATAAGTGTTAAATCGTTCTCTTGATTGTCAAGCGTGTTGGTTGGATTTTTGTCCAGCGATGATGGTGTGGTGGTAGTTGATGGAATCTCTTTGTCCAAAGTACCGTTGCTACCCTCATCATTGGGGATGGTATTGGTAACATTTTTGGGATAGACATTAAGATAGTTGGAAGTCTCATAGACCATCATGGCACTAGCACCGTTGATATAGGATGTTTCGTATCCCATAAAGCCTTTTTCGTTAAATACAGCGTAGTTGTCGGTTTCGTTGAGTTTCTCTAGCTTGGCATCTTTTTTGTTTTTTCTAAATCGCTCAAGAGCAAGTTTATCGGTTGTTACAACAAACTCTTTGACTCCTACATAGGCTTGATTGAATTGTCTAAAGTAGATAAGTGTCACGTTGGTAACTCTTTCGTTGTTGTAGAGCATAATATCGGTGTACATTGTTTGAGCATCGGCTATTTTTGAATCGCTTCCTGTTCGGTTTGAAATCCAATGCGAATACCAACCCTCTTTCAAAAAAGGCTTGAGTTCTTTGTAGATGGTCATTCTTGCCTCATCGCTGGCATCTTCAAAATGCAAATCGGTTAAAACTTTGTCCACCAGTGTTTTGTGGTCTGATGGAATAGCACTGCCTTCGTTTAATGCGTGAAGTTGCGTAAACATCGCAAACATCAAAGCCAACATAATCTTTTTCATTAGGGTCTCCTTAGTATTTGAGTAGCCACAATTGTACCATCATATTGTTTATTAATCCATAAGTTGGATAGTAATTTTGTGTAACTTTATCAAGCTTTGTATTTTATTGGATGAGATTGTGATGTGGTGTTCGAGAGAGGATTTGAACCTCCGACCACTACGATGTCAACGTAGTGCTCTACCCCTGAGCTACCCGAACGTAAATATTGGGAGTGCCATTATAGCCAAAAAAAATAGGAAAATCAATAGTATTATTAAGAAAAAAATAAAAACTCTAAGATATAATGCTTTATTATACTATTTTTTTGGAGTTTTTTATGATTAGAGATTCGGTTGTCTATCCTGATCAGCGTATTACGGTGATTTCTAGCGATGTACGCTTCTTTGATGAGGAGCTTTGCGAACTGCTTGAAGATATGAAAGATACCATGAATGAACACAAAGTCGATGGATTAGCAGCTATTCAAATCGCCGTTCCTGCTCGTGTGATACTTCTTCGTGATAGCAATGGAGAGATTGTAGAGCTTATCAATCCTCGTCTAATCAAAGGCTTTGGGGCTATTACCACGAGCGAAACCACCCTCTATTTGCCCAATCTCAAACGTGATATTACCCGCTACGAAAGATTTACACTTGTCTATCAAGATAGGGAGGGCAACAATTGTGCCAAAGATTTTGAAGGAGCGCTTGGGATATTGGTACAACGAAAGCTTGATTATACCTTTGGTAGCTCTTTTGCGGGGCGATTTAAAGCCAGTGGGCGTGAAGCGATTGAAAAAGAGTTGGCGGGTAAAGGGGTGGGAGGTAGCTTTGAATCCTACGACAACCTCTCCAATCGTGAGTACTTCACAAGCATGAGTGCCAAACTGCTTTTTTTGGAATTTTTGACTCTCTTTGCCCCGCTTTTTGATTTCACCACCCAAACCATGGCAAATCTCTACCTATTCAACAAAATTGCTACTGCCCTTATTGTTATTTTTATCATTATCTATTTCATTTACGGCAAATACGAAATGACCAAACGCCTATCGTGTACGGGATGTCAAGTGATCAACTTCGTCAATGTTTCACTCCAATACCTTGCCCTAGCAGGTGTACTTTTGGGCTTAAGCTACACGTTTGTCAATCCCTACTAAAAGGCAATTGGGCGTAAGTATAAAGCTATTAACTAACCTTATTTTTTTCTCATTCCACCTCTCCTAAGAGTGTGAAATAACTGCCAAAAAAGTGCTTCGACTCTTCGACAAGCTCAGAGCTGGGCACGAACGGTTTTACGCTATCCGTTCACCCTGAGCCTAGTCGAAGGGTTTATTGTTTCACACTCTCTCCCGAGGCGGAACGAGAAAGCAATCTTTGATACTACTGCTCCATCTCATCCGATAAGGGGTCGAGGTTGCCTTTGCATTTGACCCATACAATCTCATGACGCACAGAATCTACACGATAAGCACTAAGACTTCCGCCCCAAACGCATCCCGTATCGAGGGAGACCACATTGCCATCGTCGTAGTAGCCCAAAGTGGACCAGTGACCAAAGATGATTTTGAGTTCAATCGTGCGACGAGTAGGACACGCAAACCACGGCTTGAGTCCTTTTTGTTCGATAAGCAAGGGGTTGGGTTTGCCTTTTTGTTTGAAATCGAGTTTGCCATTGGAGTAGCAAAAACGCATACGGGTAAAAGCCCCTAAGATGTACTTTTCTCTATCGCTTTGGTTGGCGTTGGGGTTGAAGGCGTAAACGCTTGTGCTAAACATCTCCGTGAGCCAATCTTTGACACTGGCACTTTGGAGTTTGGTTTCGATAATTTTGGCGTAGTTAATCGCCATACCCAAATCAAACTCAGGCGATATACCCGCATGCGCAATAGCGTGACGATGATTCAAATCGATATGCAAAAATTTTCCCTGTCTTAGCCACGCAATGTAGTCGTGGATTTTGGGGCTACGCATCAGTGTATCGGTGTAGATTGAGGGTTTTTTGAGACCGTAATAGGAGCCAATAAACGACATATCGTGGTTGCCCAATATCATCACCACGCTATGGCGAATCGAATAGATATACTCCATGGTTTTGAGTGAATCTTCGCCACGATTGATAATATCACCCACAAGCCACAGTGTGTCACTAGAGGGATCAAAAGCGATTTTCTCTAGTAGCTCCCTAAAAGAGTCGTAGCATCCGTGAATATCTCCAATTGCCCAAATAGCCATCTTATAAGCCCAACTTTTCTTTGTAAATAGCTATCTTTTGCTCGATTTTCATCGCTGCATAGGCGGCGGAAGGGGAGGGGAGATAGATAGGCTCAAAACCCAAATAATCAAAGTGCATTTTAAAGAGTTCATAGGATTTTTTGCCGCTGCAAGCGATTGTTTCGATGCTAGGATAGGATTGCACAATCGAGGCAATGTCGTTTACCTCTTCATCGTAGATAGAGCGTTCAAGAGAGTTTTCTTGAACGCAACTGCTTATCATATCCCACAAGCCAATCTTTGTCTCTTTGAGTAGCCAAATCTTTTGGTCACGGTTGTGTATAGGATAGGCGGTAATGGCACTGAGGATTTTCCAAAATTGATTGCGAGGATGGGCGTAGTAAAAACCCTCTTCAAAGGATTTTTGACTGGGAAAACTCCCCAAAATTAAGATTTTGGTATCGCTAAAGAGCAGAGGTTTAAAGGGGTGAAGCTTGGGTGGCACTTTTTAATCCTTTTTGAAGATTTCTAATAAGCAAAACAAAGATTGCCAAAGCAAAAATTTTGAAATTAATCTCCGAACCTTTGTGGGTATTGATAAACTCTTGGGTTTGGGTCATGGCTTCTCCTGCGTGTTGCATCATAATAATATCGGGGAGGTAGTAGTGCGCAAACAAAGCACCCGTAGCAAGAGCCAAAAAGGTAGCCACAAGGGTAATAGCGTCTCGTTCGCCCATTTTGTATTTGTAGCCTTCGTACAAAAATATCGACAAAAGGGCAAAATCGACTAAAATGCCCAGTTTGTAGAAGTTTACACTCATAAGCTGCCCCTCTTGAAACTGCGTGAGTATCTCTTTGCCCAGATAAATGTGCGAACCAAAAATCGTAGGGGCTACCACCGCACCCGCATAGAGCGAAGCCCCCAAAAGAGAGCCTAATAGAATAGTGTATCCGATAGTAAAGTGTCTAAAAATAGGGGGCATAGTTTATCCTTGTATTAAAAAAATGCAATTATAGCAAATTTAGATAATAACAATAAGCTGCAATACAATTTAAAGCTGTTTAAATTGGCACTGTAGAGCCTCAATACCAACCAAACCTACAAAAAATTTTGCTACAATGATACTATTTTATTAGGGAGCTTAGAATTGATGAAATTTGATAAAAGTATAGAAGCATTTAGCGAAGCCTATCGGGTGATTCCAGGAGGCGTTGATTCGCCCGTGCGTGCCTTTGGTGGCGTGGAGGGAACACCGCCTTTTATTGCTAGAGGTGAGGGGGCTTATCTCTACGATATAGATGACAACCGATACATTGATTTTGTCCAGAGTTGGGGACCGCTTATCTTTGGACATTGCGACAAAGATATTGAAAACGCCGTTTTGGAGAGTGTGCGACAGGGATTAAGCTTTGGTGCGCCTACGGAGTTGGAGACGCAATTGGCAACGCAAATCGTAGAGATGTTTGACAACGTCGATAAGTTACGATTTGTAAGCAGCGGTACAGAGGCGGTTATGAGTGCCATTCGTTTGGCTCGTGGCGTAACGGGACGGGATGATATTGTCAAATTTGCAGGATGTTATCACGGGCATAGTGACTCCCTACTCGTCCAAGCAGGAAGCGGTGCAACGACATTTGGAAGCCCCAGTAGCCCAGGTGTTCCCGCTGATCTCACCAAACACACACTTCTAGCACGATACAACGATATCCAGAGCGTCCAAAAGTGCTTTGAGGAGAGTGAGGCTATTGCGTGTGTCATTATTGAGCCCATTGCTGGAAATATGGGGCTTGTACCTGCTAAGGAGGAGTTTTTAGTAGCCCTTAGAGAACTTTGCGATAAACACGGTGCGTTGCTTATTTTTGATGAAGTGATGAGTGGTTTTAGAGCTTCACTCAAAGGAGCTCAGGGGATAAGTGCGGTAGTCCCCGATATAGTCACATGGGGCAAAGTGATTGGAGCGGGGATGCCCGTGGGTGCTTTTGGGGCTTCAAAGGAGATTATGTCACACCTCTCTCCCGAGGGCAAGGTCTATCAAGCAGGAACGCTTAGTGGCAATCCAATCGCTATGAGTGCGGGATTGGCTTCGATTCAAAAGCTTAAAATCCAACCCAATCTCTACGACGAACTCAATGCAAAAGCAAAGCGACTGATGCAAGGGTTTGAAGAGGCAGGAAATCAAGCAGGATTGAATATCGTCACCGACACAAGAGGGAGTATGTTTGGTTTTTTCTTTAGCGATAAGCCTGTGCAAAACTTTGACGATGCTTTGCAAAACGATACCAAAACGTTTGCCTCTTTTCACAACAAAATGCTCAATCGTGGGGTTTATTTGGCGTGTTCGTCTTTTGAAGCGGGATTTATTTCGAGTGTTATGACCGATGCGATGATAGAAGAGGCGATAGAAGCCGCCAAAGAGGCGATGATGGAGCTAACTCATGGATAAAGAGCAAGAACCCAAATTTAAAAAGCTCTTCGTAGCTGCCAATGATCTAAGTTTGGGTATCTCAATCGTGGTGGCTATTTTGATAGGGGTAGGCGTTGGAATAGGCTTGAAAAATCTCTTTGGCTCACCGTGGCTCTTGTGGCTAGGGGTCTTTTGGGGTGTAGGGGCTGCTTTTATGAATGTTTACAAAGTCTATAAAAAGCAACAAAAAGATTTGGAGGAGTTGGCAAACGATCCAAAATACAAAAACTACAAACAGTCCAATGATGATGACGATGATTAGAGATGTAAAATGAAACGTGTGGTTGTTTTTCTTGCTAGTGGATTTTTTCTACTCTTTTTGATAACGGTTCTTTTTTTTGAACCTAAAGTGATTGCTTCGGTGCTATTGGGTTATTTTACCTCCTCGTTTATTCTTCTGGCTTCCATGCGAAGCTACAGATATGTAGTAGAAAAGGGTGTTATGAGTCAAATGGCTATGGATGAGCGTGATGCGATTGACAAAGTCGAAGACCCCTATGAGCTATTTGATGAAGAGGAAAGCCCAAAAGAGTCGCCCCCCAAAGATTTGGTCGAGGTAGTCAAAGAGGAGCGTTCCAGACTCAAAGGACGAAGTTTTGTAGAGACTCTCAAAGACTCCAGAGCCTCTCTAGCTCCCTATCGAATACTTAGTTATGCCCTAATGGTAGTAGGATTTGTCTTTTTGCAACGCAACCATCTGCTTAGTATCTTCCCTTATCTTATTGCCTTGACTCTGCCTATTGTTGTGGTAGTGGCTACTTTGAGTCTTTTTGAAAAAGATATTGACTAAATCTTGTGGTTTTTTTATTCTATTTTCAATGACTCAATAATGTCATGAGATAAACCCGTAAGGGTACAAATAGTAGTATTGTCAAAATTTTGGGCTATAAGTTTTTGAGCTATCTCAATCGCTTTTTGCTCCAATCCCTCTCTCTTGCCCTTTTCAATCCCTTGCTCAATCCCTTTCTCCATCCCAATATCGATACCTTTCTCAATCCCAATATCAATCCCTTTCTCCATCCCCTCCTTCGTCGCCTCTTCTATCGCATAATCCAATACGGCTTTATAATCAAGTCGTCGCTTGAGGTCTTGTTGGTAGCTCCATTGGGCTTCTTTGTCGAGGG
>DYMA01000092.1 GCA_020721815.1 Sulfurovum sp.
GAACCTGCCCAAAGATAAACAAACATCAATCCCCAAAATGAGAGCAATGACAATTTATAAGAATAGACCGCTTGCCCTGACTCTTTTGGAAGATAGTAATACACCATAGCAACGATAGGCACAGTAAATACGAATGCAACAGCATTATGCCCCCACCACCATTGTACAAGTGCGTCATTGGTGCCTGAATACATCGACACAGAGTGCATGACACTACCGACACCACCTGCTACAAAGTATGTTGGGACTTCCATGTTGTTGAAAAGATAAAGCATCGCAACACCAAGGAAACAGGCAATGTAATACCATAAAGAGATATAGAGTGTCTTCTCTCTTCTCATACCAATAAGACCAAACATGGTAACTCCCCAAGTTACCCAAATAAGGACAATAACAATATCAATTGGCCATTCAAACTCCGCATACTCTTTGGATGCAGAGATTCCAAGTAGTAGTGTGACAACAGCGATGAGTGCACCTACAAAATAGAGCCAAAAGTGAACTTTACTCATAATAGTCAAAAACTTTGACTCGGCTATAGATACCTTTAACGTTCTTTGACCAACATAATAAAATGTCGCCCAAATACCACTGAGTGTAAATCCGTAGATTACGATATTGGTGTGAAGCGGTCGTAATCGTGAAAACGTACCGTACTCACCCAATAGATAATTGAGTTCAGGGAATGCCAATTGTGATGCGATAAGCGTCCCAATGAGCATACCTAAAAACCCAAATAAAATTGTTGTATAAGTAAACAATTTTACTACAGAATAATCATATTCCAATGCTGCATTTGATTGCATGCAATACCCCCTTAAAAATTTTATGTCACATAAAAATATGCTACATATCAACTTGATATTATATAGGAGAAACTCTATAATAAGGCTTAAGCTGCAACTATTTTGCACTCCTTTTTTCAACTCAATTTAAGAGTTTTTTTATCTTATTTTAAATTAAATCTATTAAAATGTTGAAAATAATAATTTTGATAACTACAATAAATAAATAAAGGATTTTTGATGCTTTTAGGCTCCATTATTGACCAATTTCGCCTCATCGGCTTAATAGAGGGTATATCCTATTTGGTGTTACTCTTTGTAGCAATGCCCATTAAATACCTATTGGGCGACCCCTCTTATGTGAAAGTAATTGGTATGGCTCACGGTATTTTGTTTATGCTTTTTATTGCAGCACAATTGCGCGTGGCTCTCAAATATCGTTTTGATTTAAAAGAGAACGCCCTCTATTTTGTCGCTGCGCTCATTCCTTTTGGTACATTTTTTACCGATAAGCGATTGAAAAATCTCAAAAGTGCCAAAGTTCACGCATAAGGATAACCGATGATTCAAAGTGCTTGTGGGCTTGATTGCTACGATGCGTGTGCTATTGTAGCACATAATGGCAAACTCAAAGGCGGTGAGGATAGCTTAACTGGTGGGGTATTGTGCAGCGTACTCAATCGTCACATCGCCAAAGCTTCACGCATCATGCAACCTACTATTGAGGGGGTAGAAGTCACTATGGAAGCAGCACTTGAAGCACTCGCCAAAGTACTTGACAAAGACTCCTTGCTCTACCGTGGTAGCGGCAATGTGGGAGTGATGCAAGAGGTGACGCATCTGCTTTTCAATAGACTCCATGCGACTATTGCCAACGGGAGCTTATGCGACGGTGCAGGAGAAGCAGGGATAGCACAAGGCAGAGGTGTTAATCGACTCCTTACACCCCAACATATTGACAAGGCTGAAGTTATTGTCGTTTGGGGACGCAATATGGATACCACCAATACCCATCTATTGCCCTATCTCAAGGGCAAAAAACTCGTTGTCATTGACCCTATCCAAACCGCTATTGCCAAACAAGCCGATGTGTATCTCCAAATTGCTCCACGAAGTGACCTCTATCTAGCCCTTTTGCTCTGTCGTTTTGTGATTATGCAAGATATGCAAAAAGTATCGGACTTTGGAGATATAGGGGATTTTTACGATTTCACACGTACGTTTCGTATCAAACTTTTGCTTGAACGCACCGATCTCAAAGCCGATGATATAGCCAAATTCGTAGAGCTTTTGGGATATGAAAAAGTGGTGCATTTGGTGGGTGTTGGGGTGCAAAAGTACTCCATTGGAGATGCGGTGCTACGGGCTATTGATACTCTATCGGTGATACTAGGGCATTACGGCAAAGAGGGGTGTGGCGTGAGCTTTTTGGGCAACTCCAAACTGGGCTACAACAACCCTTTTGGTATCCAAACCAAAACCATCTCCAAAGTCAATACCCCCTTTGGTCGCTTCAAAAGCGTACTCATTCAAGGTGCCAATCCCGCCCACTCCATGCCCAATACAAACAGAGTCGTTGAGGAGTTGCAAAAAGTAGAAAACCTCATCTATTTTGGAACCTATCACAACGAAAGCTCCCGATTGGCAAAAATTGTCATTCCTGCACTTAATTTCTTGGAAAAATCCGATGTACGCTTAAGCTATAGCGACTACTCCATCAAAGCCATGAACCCTATTGTTCAAGCAAACCATGGAATAAGCGAATACGCCTTTACCCGCATACTCACTCAAAAGTTGGGTTTGGGGGATATTGACGATGAGCGTAGCTATATTGATAGTTGGCTTACACAAGCTACCCATGGAGTCTCGCCCGAGGCAAAAAATATGCTTAGATTTGAAACATTTGAGTTTCTTGAAGAGATTGATGATGATTTTGAAGCAATGAAAAATCTTACCGATATAAAAAATCTCAAAAATAGACACAACACCAGCGACTATTGGCTTCTTACGCCCAAAGCCAAACACGCTATCAACTCTCAATTTGAACGGTGCAATAGCGTTGAAATTCACTCCGATTTAGGATTTGATGAGGGGGAAAAAATTACTCTAACCACTCTTTATGGTACGTTGAACGGGATAGTAAAAATAAATAACGGTGTACGCAAAGATTGCGTTGTCGTAAGAGCCAATGTAACGGGTGTCAATCAATTAACACCCCCTATTGTATCCAACGAAGGCAACAGTGCCTGTTTTCAAGAGGTAAAAGTAACATTAGCAAAATGTGATGAGTAAAAGATTAAGAGGCTTTCGCCTCTTATGAGAGTGTGAAATAATAAACCCTTCGACTAGGCTCAGGGTGAACGGATAGCGTAAAACCGTTCGTGCTGAGCTTGTCGAAGCACTTTTTTGGAGTTATTTCACACTCTCTTATGAAGTGGAAAATTAACCGATAAATGGGTTAGCGTAAAGTGCAATAAGAGCAATTACAAGTGTATAGATAACTTGCGCTTCAATCATCGCTAGAGCAATAAACATTGTAGTCATAAGTTTTGCACCCAAACCTGGATTACGAGCTGTTCCAGCAATAGTAGCAGCTGTTGTGTGACCCATACCAATAGCACCACCCAGTGCAGCAAGACCCAAACCAACACCAGCAGCTACTACTGAGTAGGCTTTGATCATCGATTCACCAGCAAATGCAACAGCACCAAGTGCTAAGAAAAGTAAGAAAAACTTTTTCATTTTATATCCTTAATAGAGTTTTGATTTAACCTCTCTTCGAGTACCTCTTTTAATCCTTTCGGCTTGCGTGTCCCTACTCGTTATCAAAAGCTGCGATGAGATTATAGCCAAATTTAGATTATGGTTTGCTATAATTTTGTTTTAATGCTTGATGTTGCACCTATGTACATTAGCACACAGCAAAAGTTTAATCTTCAAATGGATAAAAGGGTGGGTTTTGCCCCGCCCTACCAATCTTTTTGGTTTACAAAATCTACACTCCCATCCATCTTAGTCTCTACCAAAAGTTTGAAAATGTAGAGTCTCAAGCCTGAACCCTCCTCTTTAGTGGTATAATGACACTAGGAAAATATCTACAAAGGTTTTGCAATGAGACAAATTTATACGAAAATAATGGCTTTGTTGGTCATGGCGATAGTGCTGCTTGGTTGCAGTGGAAAATCATCCAACAATACAACTACAGGAGAGGTGTTGAGTGCAACACTTGTAGGTATCAAGCTGCACAATCTTAGCTTTAAGAGTAGGCTAGAGAACTACTTAAGTGAAGATTTGGTAGATGAAAACAACTCTGTAGGCTATTATGAGGGCGGTATGACGACTCTGCTCTTTGGTGGGTATCAAATTGCTCAAATCCATACCACTGCTTTAGATGGTTATATCTACTTGCAAGATTTGGTTGGAGTCGATAGGGAGGATTATACTCATCAGAGCGTTATCAATATCACACGGGTATTGTTGGCGTTGCAAAATGTCGATATGCTCAATGAAAATCAAACCAAACTCCTTAATGCGTTTGATATGAAAGGGAGTGTCGATCAAAATGTAACCGATTTATTGATTGAGCTTGGATTTGGAGATGTGAGCAGTGACTATGCAAGAAAGCATCTTGCCTTTTACTATCTTTTGACTACCAAAGCACCTATCAATGATGCACTTGATACACACATTGCCAATAAGTACTGTTTTGATGTCAATACAACTGTCGTAGAGGGGATGCTATCTGATTATGATGCCTTTAAGCAAGTTGATGTCTATATCAATGGTCAAAAGCAAGGAGTTCTTACCAAAGATGAGATGCACAATCCGCTTTGCTTTGCATTTTGATATTGGTAATGACCCCTATAACACATCATAAGAGTACAATATCACCTTTGGTACGACACAAGATAATCTTACACTTATGAGTCCTAATTCCATTGTCAAGATTCCTTCGCCCATGCTTGGACGATGGATGGATACCAAAACCAATGAGATTATCTATCTCAAAGAGGATGCGCAGTTGGTAAATTTGGAGCTTAAAGAGCTCAATCTTTTAAAATATACCAACGAAGAGGGGCGTTATCTCATACGAGCAGGATTTGGTGATGTAAAAATCTTTGGAACAATCAAAAAGATTTCCGCCAATGACACAACGCTCAACAATCTTACTATGAGCATCAAACACAGCAAAAGTGGATTGATACAAAGCTTCAAGCTTCAACTTACTCCCCAAAAGGATAAGGTTGGTGCATTTGTACCCCAAAGCAACGGCGAGAATATACTCTATGTTGAGGGCAATGCGACACACTATACACTAAAACCATTGGATGATGGACTCTATCGAGGTCTTAAAGTTCTAACAGGTACCAATGAGATTACCATCGAACAAGGTGGCACGACGACGAGCTTTGTGCGTGAAGTTGAAGATTGTGTATATGATTTTGGAACACTCAATATCACCGATGAGAGTATCGGATTTAAAGTTGTAGCCTCACTAAAAGAGGGCAATGACTATATCTATTATGGATACAATGAAGAAGAGGCGGAAGATAAACCTATCAGCTACACTAAAACATTGAAGATTTGTAATCAAGGGAGCAAAATACTCTCTTCTGCACAGATTAAACTCACTCCTTCCAATGCCTCACTCTTCAAATCTTTTGAGGCGAAGATTCCTGCTATCAGTGGGATTGAGGCACAAGCGTGTTTGGAGATTCCTCTAAGCTTTGCATTCAATAAACCCTCTACACCAACGACAATTCATCTAAGTATCGTCGTAACCTCAACACAACATCAATGGGAAAACCATTGTGTGATGAATCTAAGCGACAACACCTTTGTCAAACTCTATCGCATCTCAAAAGATACCCCACTTAATGGCTTTGTGGTTATCCCTGATGAGGCAAGAGTATTTGCCCAAAGTTTTGCACAAGATACCCTTAGCTATATCGCTTTGCCAAAAGAGGAGTCCAAAAAATATCAACTTGTTATAACCAAACAGAGTCAAGAGAACCCCTATATGCTTACACTTGACCAAACTCCCAATATCAAAGAGCTTGAGAATGAAGCAGCAGTGACCAAAGCACTCAACAATCTTGAAAACGACAACAATCTCTACTACATAGATGGTGTCAAAACTTGTCAAGATCAAGAACGCATCAAAGCATTTAGCCTTTTTGATGAAATCAGTGCAGAGGTATTGGCAATTGCTTATGGCAAAGGGGTAGGCTATATCAGCTACGATGATATTGATTTTTTTGGGCTTGGTGATTTGCCTGTACCCACACATCGATATTCACAATTTGGAGCCAATGGAGCTGATAAGATTATCATCCCTATGACCTTTGCTATTGATGCTACCAACCTTGATAGCCATATCAAACTCTTTCAAGAGGATGGCACTGAGGTAATGGGGCTTAATAAATCCTTTGATAGTGCATCCAAAAGTATCGTGATAGCTTACGATAGCACCAAACTCAATCAGACAAACTACACCATCAAGCTCCTCAAAGGGCTTACAAGCATTGAGGGGGACAAAGCCCCATTGATGTACGATGATGAGTGGAGTATCAAACTTATTGCTACCAATTTGGTCGCCACAGGGCAGAGTGTGAGCTACACCAACAACGATGATGGAAGTTATCAAACAGGTCGTTCACCTCTCTTTGTACGCAACACTACCACAAGCAGTGTTGAGGATAAAAACACTAAGCTTATCTGGCAAGATGATAACGATACCCAAAGTGTGACCAAAAACTATAAAAATGCGGTTGCTTATTGTGAAGACTTGGTGACATCTGCCTCAAGCGATTGGCGTTTGCCTACTCGTGAAGAGCTTTTAACCTTGGTTGATTATGGCAAGATAGAAAACACTATCCACGATGCTTTTACGTTTCAAGCCAAAAACGCTACCTACATCACCGCTACACAAGTTGCCAATCAAGGTGATTTTACTTGGTTGGTCGATTTTGAGAGCGGAAAGAGCAGTTTTACCAACAACAACAGTTTGATACATAATGTCCGTTGTGTAAGCGGAGCAAATGCACCAATCTATACTACAGATTATGCCAAAGCATTGGAGAGTGATTATGTCGTAGAACGAGATGATACCTATCTCCTGTGGCAAGATGATTTGAGTGTGGCTTCATCGAAGATGAGTTGGGAAGATGCGGTTGAGTATTGTGAGAATCTCAACCTCAAAGATGAGAACAACCAATACACAGGACGCATCTGGAGACTACCCAATATCAAAGAGTTAGCACTCATTATCGATGATACGGTGAGCGGCACAAGCTCTCCTGCTATCAAAAAAGAGTTTGAAAACAGTGCGGTGAGTGCGAGTGATAGATATTGGAGTTCGACAACACTGCGAGGGGATAGCACACAAAAGTGGGGTGTTGGATTTGAATTTGGTATTATCGATACCCAAAAGGCTGATAGTTTACACCATGTACGTTGCGTAAGTCAAGGCTCGTTAGAGTCATTAAAGGAGTAGCAGATGAGAGAAAATATCAAAAGTCTATTAATAGTATTGACAAGCGTTGTTTTAGCAGGATGTGGGGGCAGTGGAGACAACAATAGCTCCATAGAGATAGAGCAAAACAACACTGCAAATGCGAACAATGAAGAGGCAACCCCCGTTCAAAATGAGACAATAGATACCCCAAAAGGCGTGAGTGTGATTGCATCTGGGAGCGACAGAGGAGAGGCTGAAGAGGAGAATAGTACCACCTCAACCCCATCAAACACGGCAGTTGAAGCACCAACACCTACTTCAACCCTTAGTGTCTCAAATATCCCATTTCCCACTATGCCAACCGATATTAATTTGAGCAATAAATATATACCACCACAACTATAAGAGGGGGGTGTCGTGATGAGAGAGATAAATAGAATTTTTCGCTTTTTGCTTCTGGCTTTAGCGTTTAGCCTTGCATTATACGGGGCGGACAAAGAGGTAGAGCTTAAGGCAGGATGGAACCAAATACGCATTCCTTATGACCGTATCAAAATTGAGCTACTTAGTGCCAATGATGATATTGAGGTGATTTGGGCCTATCAAAATGGACGCTACAACCTTGCAACCAATGTATTGGAGTATAAACTTCTTGCCAAAGATAGCCACGATATTGGGCTAATTAACTCTCTATCGTACGGTGAATCGATCTATGTTTTGGCAAAGAGGGCAACCACACTCACTTTTGTAGGGAGCGATAATTACAATCCTCCTGTACGGGCCAATCAAATTACAAGCAGATGGAAACAGATGAGCCGTCACGATTTTAAAGCCACTCAATACAATGTCATCTCCCGTATTGTTGAGGGCTATCCCGTCATTGCAGCAAAATTGGTCATGAAAGATAATCGTCCAAGTCTCAAAATCTTTACCAATGATTCTAGCCAAGCAAGTAAGATACCTGCTGAGTTTTTTGAAGATTTTGAAGTGGGTGAGGATGAGAGTTTTTGGATCAAAGATATTTCAAGTGTTGAAGATATTGATACCTTTGATGTGACCCTAGAAGATACTCCAAATCAAGGGGGAGCATTGGCGACTTTGGGTATTGATGCTCGTAGCACAAACAAAAACAGAAGCTACCTCTCTGTACGCATTGTGGCACTCAAAGAGGGGGAGAGCAGTGAAAATGAAACGGTACTCTTTGATGATTATGTGAAGATTAACTATGGCAAACAAAACATTAAGACCATTATGCCAATGCTTGAAGAGGGCATGAGTGGCAACTACCGTATCTATGTCATCAAAGATTTATCCGCACAGTATGATAAACACGGTATTGATATATTTAATCTTGCAAATGAAGATAGTAGCAACGTCCAAGAGGTCTATGATGCTATTTTGAAATCTTCACAATCTTTTGATGTGACACTAAATGGCAACAGCACGGAGAGTATCTATGATATGAAAGTCCAATCACGAGAGTATGCCAATAGTGTCTTGCTTTATAATCCCTACAATGCACTCAACCGCATTGCCAAAAATCGTTTGGTTGATATTGCTACCCTAAGCTACAATGATTTGGATAAGCATACGGAATTTCAACTAACCCTTGAAGCCTATGGAAACAGTGGCGAAACGATTGATACGACAGATATCAAAGCTTTTATCAATGTAAATGGAAGTCAAGAGCCAGTGGTTGTACTCAATCAAGCGGGTGATTTAGCGAATCTTCCCAAATTAAAGATAGCTTAAAGCACTTAAAGCCCCCAGTGT
>DYMA01000093.1 GCA_020721815.1 Sulfurovum sp.
CATTCCCCATAGAAAGGGCTTTTGATGGGTAATTTGACGGGAAGATTCGTTGCAATATTTATCACTATTGGTAGGACTATCAAGTTCAGCAAAACAATTTAATGCAACACTATCTAATACCTTAGTAAACTTAGCTCTAAATTTTCTTGACAACTTAACTTGTGTATTTGTCATTGCGCCAAATAATTTCATACCTTTTGAAGATATATCTTTTAAATAAACTGTTCCTGTTACAATTATTACACTATCTAGTGTTTTTGCATTATCAATAGTTACCCTGTCAACAGATGCATCAGCATTATTGAATGTACATATTGCAGCACTTTCAATTCTTGATTTAACATAACTATAGACACTATTAGCGTTACTATATACTGTTAATATCAAAATTAATAAAACAATTTTTCTCATTTATAACCCTTTTATTATCCCATAGGATATAGATAAAAAATTATAACTTATATAAACTTGCTTTTAAATTAATCCCATAGGATAAAGTTTGAAAGATAAGCTCAGTGATATTTCAAATGATGAGATAGAAGCCTTTTATAAGCGTGTGTCGAGTAATGTCAAAGATGCACGAATTAAGGCAAATATGTCACAGTTGGATTTGGCTTTGAAGCTTGGGATTAAATCGATTGCATTTTACTCTAATTGTGAAAACTTAAAATACAACAAGCATTTTAATTTGGAGCATATCTACAAAATTTCAAAAGCCCTTGATATTAATATGTGTGAGATTATTGGGGATGCGTAGGTTTGGCACTGCCAAACGTCTAAATTAAGTGTTGGATTAAATAAATGTTTTGAATCTGTAGGTGCGATCATATCGCACAAATTATGTGTGACACGGTCACGCCTACAGAAGTTAGATTGTTGAGTTGTTTAGATTTTATTTTGTCGTTTGGCAGTGCCAAACCTACGGGCGGGGAAGTCCCACCGTATTTTAAAGTGCCTTAGTCGCCACTCTAGCAATTCTACTTGCAAATGCAATCTTATCTTTGGGTTCGATTCCTTCGGATAGTTTGGCGTTATCTAATAGAATATGAGCCATATCTTCAAATGTATCTTTGTCTTCTAATGTGTTGAGCTTTTTGATCATCTCGTGTTCGGGGTTGATTTCGAGTATCATGGGTACTTCGGGTAGCTCTTGACCCATTTGGGCAAACATCGCTGCCATTCCTGCCATGGGGTCATTGGCATCTTTGACGACACAGCTAGGACTGCTGGTGAGTCGGTTGGTGGTTCGTGCCTCTTTAATCTCTTCGCCTAAAACTTCTTTAAGTCTATCGGTGAGTTCTTTAAACTCTTTGGCTCTCTCCTCTTTCTCTTCGGGCGATTTGGTATCGGGAGCGTCGATAGTGGTAATGTCTTTGAAACTCCACTCTTTAAACGTGCTAATTGACGGCGTTACGATGGTATCGAAATCTTTATCATCCATAATCAACACCTCAATACCCGCTTGATTGTACGCCTCTAGCAAGGGAGAGTTACGCAACGCCACCTCTTTTTCGCCGATGATGTAATAAATCTCTTTTTTGTCGCTATCGCCTCGTTCGATATACTCATCAAGCCCTACAAGTCCCTCTTTTTGAGAGCTTTTGTATTTGACAATCTCTAGCAACAGCTCTTTGTTGGTGTGGTCTTGAAAAATCCCCTCTTTGATGACTCGGTTGTACTCCTTGGCAAAGGTGGTAGCCTCATCTCCTTCGAGTTTTTTGATAGCTTGGAGTATTTTTTTGACGGAGCTTTGTTTGATATTGGCAAGTATTCTATTCTCTTGCAAAATCTCACGGCTGACATTAAGCGGCAAATCTTCGCTATCAATGATACCCTTGACAAATCGCAAATAGGGAGGCAATAGCTCACGGTTATCATCGGTGATAAAGACTCGCTTGACATAGAGCTTCATGCCCGATTGGTAGTCGCTTCGGTAGAGGTCAAAAGGCGCTCTTTTGGGTACATAAAAGAGTGTCGTAAACTCATTAGCTCCCTCTACTTTGTTGTGAAGATAGAGAAGCGGGTCATCGTCTCCGTGCGAGAGCGATTTGTAAAACTCTACATAATCCTCTTTTTTAAGCTCACTCTTTGGCAATGTCCAGAGTGCGGTGGCTTCGTTGATTTGCTCCGATTTATTGACGCTTTTGGTCACAGCATCGTCGCCCTCGCCCTCTGTCTCCTCTTCGGTGAAATGCACCATAATAGGATAAGCGATATGGTTGGAGTACTTTTTGACGACCTCTTGGGTTCTCCACTTGCTCAAAAACTCTTTTTCATCGGCTTTAAGCGTGATATAGACGATCGTCCCTTGCTCCTCTTTGGTGACGGGATTGACCTCGTACTCACCCGTTCCATCGGTTGTAAACTTGTAGGCTTGTTCCTCTCCTGCTTTTTTGGTAATGACATCAACTTTGTCAGCTACCATAAAGACGGAGTAAAACCCAACCCCAAATTGACCAATCAAATTGCTATCTTTTTTGGCATCGCCTGTAAGGTTTTCGATAAAGGCTTTGGTGCCTGATTTGGCAATAGTACCCAAATGATCCATCAAATCGGCTTCGTTCATACCGATACCGTTATCGGAGATGGTCAAGCTTCCATCGTTGTCATCAAGCTTGATGTTGATTTTGCCTATCCAATCATCGTTTTTATACTTCTCATCGGTTAGGCGTAGGTGGTTGAATTTATCAATCGCATCACTAGCATTTGAGATAAGCTCTCGAATAAAAATCTCTTTGTTTGAGTACAAAGAGTGCGTCATAAGTTTAAGCAGTTGTCCAATCTCTGTTTGGAATTGATGTTTTGCCATCTATAATTTCTCCTAAGTCTATTTTATATTTTTGATTGTTGTTATAGTACCCTTCGACAGGCTCAGGGTGAACGGATAGCGTAAAACCGTTCGTGCCCAGCTTGTCGAAGCACTTTTTTTCGTTCGTACTTACTCTACTTCCGCATCAATAACATCATCATCTTTTTTGGCGTTTGCACCTTGTGGATTTGTGCCGCCTTGCTCTTTGGCGTACATCGCTTCGGCTAGTTTGTGACTGGCTTGTGTAAGGGCTTTCATCTTCTCATCGATTTGCTCTTTGGTAGCGTTGTCATCTTTGATTAATGCTTCAAGTTCGGTAGCGGCCTTTTCGATGTTGGCTTTTTCGTTGGCATCGAAATTATCGCCCAAATCAGCAAGAGATTTGCGTGTTTGGTGGATCAGGGCATCGGCTTGATTGCGTGCTTCTACCATCGCTTTGCGTTTTTCATCTTCCGCTTTGTGGGCTTCGGCATCTCGTACCATCTTTTCGATTTCAGCGTCGCTTAGACCACTTGAACCTGTGATTTTAATCTCTTGTTGTTTGCCTGTGCCTTTATCTTTTGCCATAACGGTTAAGATACCATTGGCATCAATATCAAACGTCACTTCAATTTGTGGCACACCTCGTGGAGCAGCTGGAATATCTCTTAGTTCAAACATTCCCAACGATTTGTTGTCTTTGGCAAACTCTCGCTCACCTTGAAGTACATGAATGCTTACGGCGGGTTGGTTATCTTCGGCTGTTGAGAAAGTTTGCGACTTTTTAGCAGGAATGGTTGTCCCTTTTTCGATGACTTTCGTCGTCACACCACCCAATGTCTCAATTCCAAGTGAAAGCGGTGTCACATCAAGCAACAAGACATCTTTGACATCACCTGCCAATACACCCCCTTGAATTGCAGCACCTACAGCTACGACTTCATCGGGATTTACCGATTTGTTCAAATCTTTGCCAAAGTACTTTTTAACCTCTTCTTGAACCAGTGGCACACGAGTCGAACCGCCTACCATAATGACTTCATTAATGTCTGATTTGCTAAGATTGGCATCTTTGAGTACCGCATCGATGGTTTTAATCGTATCGGCTACAAGGTCAGAGATGAGTGATTCAAACTTCGCTCGTGTGACTTTGGTGACAAGGTGTTTGGGCCCTGAGGCATCGGCAGTGATAAAGGGTAGGTTTATCTCCGTTTCAGTTGATGAACTTAGCTCTTTTTTAGCACTTTCGGCTGCATCTTTGATTCTTTGGAGTGCCATGACATCGTTTTTGATATCGATTCCTGTATCGCTTTTGAACTGATTGGCGATATGGTCGATAAGTCTGTTGTCAAAATCATCTCCACCCAAGAACGCATCTCCACCTGTGGACATTACCTCTACGACATTATCACCCGTTTCAAGTGTCGTGACATCAAATGTACCACCACCCAAATCGTAAACAACAATTTGCTCCGACTCTTTTTTGTCAAGCCCGTACGCCAATGCTGCCGAGGTAGGTTCGTTGATGATTCGTAGTACATTAAGCCCTGCGATTGTTCCCGCCTCTTTGGTCGCTTTTCGTTGCGCATCGTTGAAATAAGCAGGTACGGTAATGACCGCATCGGTAATGGTTTGCCCAAGATAAGCCTCCGCATCCTCTTTGAGCTTCATCAATACTTTGGCTGAAATCTCTTGTGGAGTATAGGTTTTACCCGCTACTTCAATAGCGCACGCTCCGTTTCTATCGACGACATGATAAGGAAGTCTCTTTTGTGCCTCTTTGGCCTTCTCTTCGCTCATCATCAAACCCATAATACGCTTAATCGAGTAAATCGTTTTTTCAGGGTTGGTTACCGCTTGTCTTTTGGCAGACTCACCTACCAATACTTCGCCTTTGTCTGTAAAAGCCACGATTGAGGGGGTAGTGTTTTTGCCCTCTTTATTGGCGATAATCTTTGCTTCGCCGTTTTCATAAACCGCCATAGCGGAGTTGGTTGTTCCTAAATCTATTCCTAATACTTTTGCCATTTTTATTATCCTTTTTATCTATAATTTTTGTATATTTTTTTGTGCGACATGGTCGCACCTACAGTTGCATTACTTACAAGTACTCACCATAGGGGGTCGCAAGACTCGCTCTTTGATGGTGTATCCCTTTTGCAATACCGCTACGATGTGTCCGCTTTCGTGTTGGTCACTCTCTACTTGCATGATGGCTTGATGCAAATTGGGGTCGAGTTCGCCCTCGCACGCTATCTCTTTGATGTGGTTTTTTTCCAATACTTTGATAAGCTGCTGATAGGTTAAATCAACACCCTCTTTGATTTTGTTGAGTACCTCATCCTCGCTTTGTACGGCATTGATAGTCGCTAATGCCTGTTCAAAAGAGTCAAGTACCATCAAAATATCGGTCGCAAACTTCTCATTGGCGTAGGTTACGGCACTGTTTTTGTCTTTTTGCATGAGTCTTTTGCTGTTTTCAAAATCGGCGTAAGCCCTCATGTATTTATCTTTCCACTCCATAGCCTCGGCTTGAGCCGTTGCCAAAGCATCTTCTTGCTTTGGAGTCTCTTCATTTGGATTTTCATTGGAAGCATCATTGAGTTGGATGGTTGCATCCTCTAGCTTCTCTTCTTGCTCTTTAGGAGTCTCTTGAGTAGGTTCATTTTGGCTCATCAAGTCCCTTTGTGTTGAGATTTTATGCACTTATTACCAGTGCTTGAGGGAATTATACAACATTTAGTCAATCTTTGTCAAGTCGTAACTATATATTTTTATTTAATTTAATTTAGTCTATACGACTAAAGTTACATTAGTTCAATCAATCATTATAGGTTTCACAATCGTTGCAATCGCTTGAGTGCCTCTTTGACAAGCGTAGAGGTCTCACCGCTAATACCCTCTAGTGCCTTTTTGATTTGATCTTTTTTAAATCCCAAACTCTCTAGTGCCATAGTCGCCTCCATGCTACTTTGAGAGAGACTATCCCCTGTGGCGTTGGTATCTTGGACGATAAAGTCGGCAAGTTCTACCAAAATACGACTCGCACTTTTGGGCCCAATACCTGGGACTTTTTTGAGCAACGTCACATCTTTGCTATTGACTACCCGTGCAAACGTAACGGGGCTAAAGGTCGAACAAATCGCCAAAGCCACCTTGGGACCCACGCCGTTGATTTTGATAAGGGTATCAAACATTCGCTTCTCATCAAGTGTCACAAATCCAAAGAGTAAATGGGCATCTTCTCGAATGATTTGGGTTGCAAAAAGCTTGATTTTGGTCTCTTTTTGGATACTATTGGAGCTATTGAGAGAGATATGCACCTCATAAATTAATCCATGGACATTAATCTGCACAACCGTTGGCTCTTTTTGCTCCACAACCCCCTCTATACCTACTATCATCGATACTCCTACTATTTTTTTGCAAAACAATAGCACAAAAAAACAAAAACATGGGTAAGGGTTTGCAAAGATGATAGAGAAGCATAGGGGTTTATTGAGAGTGGGAGGGTAGTAATTGCGTTGCCTCTTGATTGTAGGCTACTTTTTTTGATAATAAAATGTCTTGATTTTGCTGTATATAGCTTCTAATAACAATCGTTTTTCATAGAGTTTGTTTAATGCCACCGACATCTCTTGCGGTTGGTTTTCATAGTTATGCGAAAGCTCATTTCTATCGTCTCGAAGTTTCATCCAATCATTTGCTGCATCTATTAGATGAATTTTTTCCATCTGATTGAGAATATCTATGAAAGGTTTACCCTCTATCTCTTCTCCAAGAAAAACCAATACGGTCTTAAAAAGTTTTTGTCCCATACTGTCTTGAAGTTTTGCGAATCTAAATAAAAATTGATCAATGTTTTGGATTTCATCCTCACCAAGAGCGATATATTTTTCTTCATCAAGGGGCATAGTATTTGCCATTTTTTTTGCAGCACTACTCATTCTCTCTAAATGTTTATCGCACTCATAAACTATTTTTTCAAGTCGTTCTCTAATGATTTCACTATTCACAACAAAACCCCTGTTTGAAGAGCTGTTTTTTCTATACTCGTTGGCTTATCTTTTGAAAATACTGTATCTATCTTTTGTTCACCTATGAGTCTGTACAATTTTAACCTAAATTCACTTTTTTTATCAAACAAATCATCACTATTTAGACAATAAGGCAACCTAATAAACAAATCAATATCGCCACCTCTTTTTGAATCATCAACCCTAGAACCAAAAAGATAGATTTCGCCCTCTCCAAAAACTTCTAAAAATGTCTTCTTGATTGAGTCTTTTTCATTGTGTGTTAGTCTCATTTTGTACTACCAAAAAACAATCATCCTCACCCTCGTAGTTTTTTTTAACGAGGCTTTGGAGTATCAGGAGATTAATCCCACTTCTTTTTGGTGCTGTGGTTTCGGTCACCGCTTCGGCTACCGCCGCCACCGCCGCTTTGATTTCGGTTTCGGTTTCGGTTTTGACCGTTTCGGTTGCCACCACCGCCACCGCCTCTTCGTCGTCCTCTATCGTCTCTTTCGTTGGATTTTTGCTCAATGAGGCGTTCGATTTGAGTCAAATTCATACCAATGACATTAGCACCCATAATCTCGTTTTGTTTTTGTACCAATGAGACAAGTTTATAAGCAATAGCGGTAATATCAAGATGCGAAGAGAGCTTTTTAACAACCTCATGAGCGCTTTGAGCTTCGTCGGTGTTGAGAATAAGCTGTATAAGATTATCTTGTTGTGAATTAACCACTTCATCTTTGGTAGGAATCTCTTGGGTGGTAATTTTTGAACCAATATCTTTTTGAATTTTTTGAAGGGCTTTGAGTTCACTAGGTGTTACGAGTGTAATTGCCTCTCCCTCTTTTCCTGCTCTTCCTGTTCGTCCGATACGATGCACATAACTCTCGCTATCAAAAGGAATATGGTAGTTAAAGACGTGCGATACATCATTGACATCAAGCCCACGCGCTACAACATCGGTAGCGACGAAAATATCCACTTGCCCTTGTTTGAAAGCTCGAATGACTACCTCACGTTGGCGTTGTTCCATATCTCCGTGAAGTCCTTTGGCTTTGAAACCTGAAGCGACCAAATGCGTCACCAACCTATCTACCTCTTTTTTCATACGGCAAAAGATAATCGCTTTGGAGGGGTTTTTGTAGTCAATCAAACGAATAAGTGCATCATCTCGTTCGCTTTCGCTCATGACATAGTAGTCTTGCGTAATATTTTTGTTGGTAGAATCACTTTTGGTAATGGTAATGGTTGTAGGCTCTACCAAAATTTCATTGGCAAGTATCTTGATGGCTTGAGGCATAGTAGCTGAAAACATCAACGTTTGTTTTTTGTGATTGAAGAGTTTAAATATCTGCTTAATCTCATCCAAAAATCCCATATCAAGCATCTCATCGGCCTCATCAAGGACAATAAATTTGGGTTTGATTTTGATTTTACCGCTTTTGAGAAGGTCTTGCAATCTCCCTGGAGTAGCGACAATGATATTGGCAAAGCTAATACGCTCTAGTTGTTTATTGTAAGCCGTTCCGCCATAAACCGTAGCAGTTTTGATATTGGAGAGTCGTCCAAAACGGTACAACTCATCGCTTACTTGCATGGCAAGTTCACGAGTAGGGACAATCACAAGGGCTTCGATACCGCTTTTGCCATCCATTAGGTTAATCATAGGCAAACCAAAAGCCGCCGTTTTTCCTGTACCTGTGTGGGCTTGTGCTATGACATCTTTGCCCTCCAAAATAGGGGGAATGGCCTCTTTTTGTATCGGACTAGGCTCTTTGAAACCCGCCTCATCAATGGCCTCTTGAAGTGTGGACTTGAAGTTAAAATCGTTAAAATTCATCAATTTCTCTTTTGTGTTAATTTTTCATTAATATCGATCTATATTAGCTAAAGCCAAATATCTCCTACGATTAATGAGAAGCCAACTTTAGGTCAATTGAAATTTCCATTTTGATTTGTGATTAAGATAGAAAGATACTATATAAAATGAAAGGCGATTATAGCGTAAAAAATCTAAAAAAGATATACTAATTATAAGAAAAACAAAAAATAACAAACTTTTAAACAATCTTTTCCCCTTCTCGTTCCACCTTAAGAGAGGCGGAACGAGAAAAATAGGTACATTGCGAACGTTAGTAGGTTCGGCTTTAGCCATCCCTATCTACACAAATCATACATTAAACCCGAGCAAACTATCAAGCTCC
>DYMA01000094.1 GCA_020721815.1 Sulfurovum sp.
GATGGTCATGCACATAGGGATTCCTTTGTGTTTGTTTGTTTGGGGGTATTATAGCATAGAATGGGTAATGTTCGTTTCATTTCTCGTTCCACTTTGAGAGAGAGATGGAACAAGAAAAAAGCTTTATTCGAGTATCACATCGTTGTTACAAGAGGAGCGTGTTCCTTGTGTTGGGATGGTTGAAATGCCACGGACGGTATAGACAAAAGAGATTTTAGGTTTATCGGTTTGGTTGGCATTGGCACGGTGAAGCGTTTTGGCGTGGAAGAGGACGACATCGCCTTGGTGTAAATCGTAGCTTACTTTGGTGTCGATAAGGGGTTTGTTGGCTAGATTGTCCAAAAAATAGAGCTTCTCATCAAAGCACTCTTTGGCGAATGTCATAGTATGCGAAGCGGGTATAAACTCCAACACGCCGTTTTGAGCCTCTTCATCACCCAGTGCCAACCAAACGCTTACGAGATTATCGTCGCTAAAGTGCCAATAGCGAATATCTTGGTGCCAACAGGTTTGGGAGCTTTG
Source organism: Sulfurovum sp. (assembly GCA_020721815.1). Lineage (GTDB taxonomy): Bacteria > Campylobacterota > Campylobacteria > Campylobacterales > Sulfurovaceae > FS08-3. The sequence goes on from DYMA01000094.1 coordinate 523, forward strand.
GTGCGGCATTTTGGTCATAATAGAGTTGTGATGCGCCAATGCCAAAACGGGAGTCTCTGCTACTATTTGTTTCAAAATGGGGCGAATCTTTGGATGGTGCATCCACTGGGCAAAAATAGGGCTTCGTTGATAGACTTGACGAAGTCTTCGTAGAGTGCCTTGACGTGAGCTATCCTCAAGATACTCTCCCTCGCTCTCAATAGGCTCTCTTTTGGCTTGGAGTTCCTCTAAGGCTACTTCCAAAATCGCTTCGCACTCATCTTTGGAGGCAAAATCTCTTAATAGCAAAAATCCATCACGCTTAAATTGTTTCAACTGCTCATCGCTCAAAGTCACAGCTCATCCTTTTTGGGTATAGTATAGTTTTTCATTATAGCATAAATTGTGCTATTATTGCATCTATGAAAACCATTAAACAAATTGCTATCATTGGTCCAACCGCTTCGGGCAAAACGGGAGCTTCCATTGCTCTAGCCCAAAGAGCCAACGCCCTTATTGTCTCGCTCGATTCACTCTCGATTTTCAAAGAGATTGATATAGCTTCTGCCAAACCCACGCTTCTTGAACGCAAAGGAGTAGAGCATTTTGGGATAGATGAGATATACCCCAACGAAGCCTTTGATGTGACGCATTTTATCAAGCTCTACCAAAAGGCGTACGATTATGCTTTGAGCCTCCAAAAGCCCTTGATTATCGTAGGAGGTAGCAGTTTTTATCTCAAAATGTTGCTTGATGGTATCAGCCAGTTGCCTACTATCTCCCCAGATACGCACATCAAAGTCCAAATGGCACTCAAAGATCTATCCAAAAGCTATCAAATGCTCCACCAACTTGACAAAGAGTACATGCAACCCATCGCCCCTAGCGACCGCTACCGTATCGAAAAGGCATTGGCTATCTATTTTCAAACCCATCTTACCCCATCGCACTATTTTGCAAAGCATCCCCCCCAAAGCGTAATCGCACACGAGTTGCCTATTTATTCTATCGCTACCGATAGGGAGATATTAAGAGAACGCATTAGGCTACGAACCCATACGATGATTGAAATGGGACTTATCGATGAGGTGTGCTATTTGGAGCAAAAATATACCCGCACTCCGCACTCCATGAAATCGATTGGTATCAAAGAGACGCTTGATTATCTTGATGGACGCTATACCAAAGATGGATTGATAGAGGCGATTATTACCCACACCGCCCAATTAGCCAAACGCCAAAGCACCTTTAACCGTTCGCAATTTAACCGCACAATCGTTGTAAGTTTGGAGGAGTTGTATCAAATAGAGGTGTAAGTTTTTGGCTTGTACGTTCCAAATCTTGCCATTTTGTAGAAACAATACGCTATAATGACAAGAGTGGTTACGATAGTGCTATCATTATCAAACACAACGATGGGTTTAGCGACAACAGTGGTTGCCTTTTGAGGTGAGATATTTGGAAAAGATACTCAATCCAAAAATCTTTATTGTATGGAATACACAACAAGGAGAATAGAGTACAATGGCATTCATAAACAAAAGCAGCAAAAACGAAAATACACACGCTTCGGCAAGTATTATTACTCCAGGAACGAAAATCAAAGGCGAGATAAATTGCGAAAGCGATACGCATATCAACGGTGAGTTTGATGGGACTATGATAACTACAGCTGAAGTTGTCATTGGTAAAACAGGATACGTTACGGGTGAGCTTAAAGCTGCACGATTGATTGTTGCGGGTGAATTTAAGGGTCAATATCGAGGCGATTTTATCGATATTCTTCCAGGGGGCAAAGTATTTGGTGAAATTCATGTCAAAAACATTATCATCGAACCAGGCGGTATTTTTGAAGGAGAGAGCAAAATTATCCGTGAAGATGAGGTATTAAAGCTTGAATCAACTTCCAAAGTGGTCAATGAAAAATCTGCTAGTGATAAAAAATAGTTAATTAATGAACCAAAGCAGTCTCTATGAGTATCTAAGTGCTTTAGATACTCACAATCCCACACTTCTCATTTCCAAAAACGACAAAACTTCTCAAAGCATTTTTGCCGTAGCTACCTTTTTGGGATTTGATGCTTTTGTGTTGCCCGATTTGCGAGTAAGTTATGGCGAGGATTTAAGGTCTTATCAAGAAGAACTCCATGAGATTTTAGATACGCTATCACGCTATTATCGCTCTTTGGCTTCCAAAAAACTCCTTATCGCTCCTCTTCGTACTTTGCTTTTGAAGCTACCCAAAGAGCAATATTTACAGCACGCAATCATCGAATTTGGTCAAAAAATAGTACTGGGTGCGTTCAAAGAGAGGCTCTATCATTGGGGATACCAACTGGTTGATATTGCCACAGCTCGTGGTGAGGTCTCTTTTAGGGGTGATATTATCGATATTTTTCCTATCAATAGCGAGACTCCCTACCGAATCAGTCTTTTTGATGATGAGGTGGAGAGTATCCGCTCTTTTGATCTCTCGACTCAAAAAAGCGTGGTCGATGAGCTGGAAACCATTACGATTATCCCTGCCTTTTTGGATTTGGGCGATGCAGAGCTTCAAGCCCTTATGAGTCGTATCGAACGTGCCAACTTTGATTTGTTTGTCAATGATATTTACAGCGTCGGTTTTTGGGTGCTTGATGAGTTGGCAATTGATTACACCTTGCATTTTGATGCACTATTAAGCGAAAATATGGATGAGGAGCTAGAGGAGATTTACGCTCTCGATACCCCTATGATTCCTCGCAGCTCTTTTGCTCTTGCAACCCTTGCTCCTGCCAAAAAGTTTCGTGATATAGAGGCGGCTCAACCCAATAAAATCATCTCCGCTCATAAAAACAAGCAAATATTTATCATCGCACGAACCGAATCCATCGTACGAGCCTCCAATTTGGACTCCTTTGAAAATCTCACTTTTGTCTATCAAGAGGGGATTGTCAATCTCCTAAGCGACGATACATTAATTCTTTCGCTCAATCGCCCACTCAAAGCCAAACGGGTCAAAAAACCCGCCATTGTGCTGGATGAACTGGGCAGTGGCGATTATGTCGTGCATGAAAACCACGGGATAGGATACTTTAGAGGGGTTGAAAAGCGTGATGTAATGGGGGCTACTAGAGAGTTTGTAGTGATTGGCTATCAAGGCGATGATACCTTGCTTGTGCCTGTAGAAAACCTCGAAACCATCGACCGTTTTGTCGCCGATGGGGGTGCTATGCCCGTCATTGACAAGCTGGGCAAAGCGAGTTTCAAAAAGCTCAAAGGCAAAGTACGGGACAAACTCTTTGCTATTGCTTCCGATATTATCAAGCTCTCGGCCCAACGTCACCTCAAAAAAGGAATACTGCTCAATAGCTCCAGCGAAGAAGCAAAAGTCTTTATGGTACAAGCCCCCTTTGTCCATACGCAAGATCAAAAAAGAACCATCGAGGAGATTGAAGAGGAGTTGGCAAGTGGTCGATTGATGGATAGATTGCTGAGTGCCGATGTGGGATTTGGCAAAACCGAAGTGGCTATGAATGCCATCTATCTAGCCTTTGTCAATGGCTATCAATCGATGATTATTGCCCCTACGACACTGCTTACTTCCCAACACTTCAAATCTTTCAAAGAGCGTTTTGCTCCTTACGCTATAAAAATCGCCAAAATTGATCGCTTTAGCTCTACTAAACAAAAAAAAGAGGTCTTAGAGGGACTTGAAGAGGGTAGTATTGATGTGGTGATTGGTACACATGCTTTGCTTAAAGCCAAATTTAATAAACTAGCTTTAATCGTGATTGATGAGGAGCATAAATTTGGAGTCAAACAAAAAGAGGCACTCAAAGAGATTGCTTTGGATGCTCATCTTCTTAGCATGAGTGCTACACCCATACCACGAAGTCTCAATTTGGCACTCTCCAAAATCAAAAGCTTTTCAGAGATTCTCACTCCTCCCACGGAGCGTCAAGGGGTGCGGACGTTTGTCAAGAGCTACGATGAGAAAATCATCAAAGAGGCTATTTTGAGAGAGCTTCGCAGGGGCGGACAGATTTTTTATGTCTATAACTCCATTGCAGGCATCGAGGATAAAAAGAGACAACTTTTGGAAATCTTACCTGCATTGCGTATCACTATCCTCCACTCCCAAATCAGTGCAATCCAAACCGAAGATGAGATGATCAAATTTGAAAACGGGGAGTACGATATGATGCTAAGTACCTCTATCGTTGAATCGGGTATCCATCTACCCAAAGCCAATACGATGATAGTCGAGGGAGCTGATAACTTTGGTATTGCCGATTTGCATCAGTTGCGTGGGCGTGTAGGACGAGGAAACAAAGAGGGGTATTGCTATTTTGTCGTTCAAGACAAAGAGATACTTAGCGATAACGCCAAAAAACGTCTCCTTGCTCTTGAAACCCACTCCGATTTGGGTAGCGGGGCGATACTTGCTTTTCAAGATTTGGAGATTCGAGGGGGCGGGAATATCATCGGAGAGGCTCAAAGCGGACACATCAAACAAATTGGCTACGCCTTGTATCTAAGAATGCTTGAAGATGCTATCAAAGAACTTAGCGGTGAAAAGAGTCAAGAGAGCAACAGCGTCGATATCAAACTCTCCATCAATGCCTATCTCAATGAAGAGCTAATCCCGCAAGATAGACTACGCCTAGAACTCTACCGCCGACTCTCACAGTGCCAAACACCCATGGAGGTGCGAGAGATAGAGATAGAAATCGAAGATAGATTTGGCAAACTCGACACCATCACACGCCAATTTATCGACACCATGATTATCAAAGTCCTAGCCAAAGCCAAAGATATTTCCAAAGTCTCAAGCTACGGGGAAAATCTCTTTATGGAGTTTATTGACCCAGCCAAAGAGCGACTCATCTTAAAATCTCCCAGCAAAGATGATGACGATATTATCGCTACAGCGATGGGGTATTTGAAGGGCTAATGAGAGTGATTACAAACCATCAACACCTCTTAAAAACTCGATAACATCCTCTTCGCTCATACCTACAAAACTACCTATACTATTTGTAGGCATTCCATCCCTATAGGCTTTGATGATGAGTTTTTCCCTCTCTTGTCGTCGCCCCTCTTCAACCCCCTCTTGTCTTCCCTCTCGTCGCCCCTCTTCACGCCCCTCTCTCTTTGCCTTCTCGATACTGTTTTTCTGAATGAAAAGAAACTCTTCTCTTTTGTCTTGTATCTCTAGTTCTTCTTTGGTCATGGAGGCGGTGTTGGCTATCAAGAGGGCTTCATTGAGGTTTGGGTCTTGGAATGCAGGGGCTACTTTCATATCTCTAGCATTTTTGATGAAGTATATCCATTTGTCTTCTATAGTGAGACACTCTTCTAGGGTTTTATCAAACTTTGGGAGTTCTATGAATTGGAGTTGGATATCGTCTTTGTACTGCGTGAAGTTCTCTTTTTCGATGAGTTTAAAGATAGATTTGTATTTATCAAAATCAAACATCGTGAAGTTTACTATTGTTAGAGCTATGACAGGATTGAGGAGGGTATACTCTGCACCAATATCAAGTTGATTGGCATAGTTCTTGGCGGTGTTGTAGAGGATACGACTCTCAAAGCCGTCATGGTTGAGTATTTGCATCTCTATGATTACTTTTGTTTTGTCTTCGAGTGTTGCTTTGACATCTACGGCGGTCTCTTTCATCCCTTGGAGTTTGGGTACATTGTAGGGATCGACTATCTCAATCTCTTCTATAGGAAAGGGGAGTTCGAGAGTGGAGTTGAGAAAGCTTTTTAATATATTTTTAGAGTTCTCTGAACCAAATACTTTTTTGAATGCGTAATCTGTTTTGATATTGAGAAATCTCATGGCGTTCCTTTTTTTTGGATTATTTTATTATATCATAATTTTTTGAGGAGATAAACGGTTTTGAAGTGGTGGATAGAAGGTTACTTTGTGCAGTTTGGTAACTTTTCAATTTGATTTATGGAGTTGTAAAGTATTATTTAACTTCTTTTTATTATACTTTGCGTGGTAGAATTACGAAAATTTTGATAAAGGAAAATTTACCATGATAGATTTTAATAAAAAAACACAAGCCAATACGATTAATAGCGGTGTTGTGATTGAGGATAGAGAAGGGAGCGTTTCGGTAGGCTTTATGAAAAAAACCTACCAACTTATGGCTCTTAGTATGATAGTTGCTGCTCTTGGTGCTTATTTAACGATGCCTTTTGCTCAAACCGTTCAGGATTTGAAATGGGTTATCTTTGGCGTTGAGTTGGCTATTATCTTTTTTGGTTTTGGAATGGCTCGTAATAAACCCGATGTGCAATTAGCGTTGCTTTTTGTCTTTACGTTTATTACAGGTGTTTCGCTTGTGCCGCTTTTTGGAATGCTTATTGGTGCAGGCAAAGGGGCGTTGATAGGTAATGCCTTTTTGATGACTTCAGTGCTTTTTGGTGCTTTGAGTATGTTTGCTATTAACTCTAAGCAAGACTTCTCTAGCTGGGGAAAACCGCTCTTTATTACCGTGATTGTCCTTTTGGTGCTTTCGTTGATTAATATTTTGATACTCAAAAGCCCTATCTTCCACGTCGTTATTAGTGCGGTAGTCCTTTTGGTCTTTGCACTCTTTACCATTTACGATACCCAAAATATCGCCAACGGTGCTTACGATTCGCCTGTAGAAGCAGCCTTTTCGCTCTATTTGGATTTTTTCAATATGTTTACCGCACTTTTACAACTTCTAGGCATTATGGGAAATGATGACTAATAAGGTTGAGCGTCTTATCGACGCCAATCTCAACCGTCTTCGTGAGGGCATTCGAGTCCTAGAAGATATTAATCGCTACATCTACAACTCCAAAGCACTTACCTCCAAACTCAAACACCTTCGTCACAGCATTGCCAAAGCTTACGATACCAACCGTATAGCCCATCGTGATATAGCAGGTGATGTACAAAAACAAACCATTGCCAGTGAACTCAATCGCCAATCCATTGATGATATTTTGATTGCCAACTTCTCACGTGCGCAAGAGTCGGCTCGTGTGCTTGAAGAGAGCTTTAAGCTTGTGAGTGTAGAATTAAGCCAACACTTTAAAACCATTCGCTACGAACTCTACGCTCTTGAAAAAGAGCAATACATCAAGGAAGTCCAATGAGATACTACATCCTAACGGCGTTGCTACTGCTAAGCTTTGTTCAAGCCCAAACCATCAAGACATTTCATCCAAACGGCAAACTTCAATCGGCTACCTTTTACAAAAAAGGCAAAAAAAATGGCGTTGAGCATATCTACTATCTTGATGGTGCTACGCTTAAATACGCCAAAAATTATCAAAACGACAAACTTCACGGACTCCAACAAATCTATCGAAAAGATGCGCTATTGGCACTGGAAGAGAGCTACAAAAGCGGTAAGCTTCACGGCAAAAGTCGATACTACACGGGAGGCTTACTGACCAAAGAGATTGACTACAAAGAGGGTGAGATAGATGGAAAGTACATCGAGTTTTATCCCAGTGGAGTCAAAAAATTGGAGATTATTTTTAAACACAACCGAGTCATTGAGGGGCATCTCTACAGTGAGATAGGGCAAGGCAAAGCCATTGATAATCAAAAATTGCAAAGGCTCAATCTTCAAGCCTTTATTGGCTCTTTGCCTCACGTAGAGCCTTAGCCTCTACAAACAACACCTCAAACTCCAAATAATTGAGCGGATACTCCTCTATAAGTTTTTTGGTTTGGGCATAGGAGAGCTGTTTTTTGCCTCCGCTTACACCGCTATTTTTGATATAACGCAACATTTCATAGGTACTATCAAAGTTAAGCCGATAGTTGCTTAGCTCAAAGGAGGCATCAAAATAGTGTGCGATGTGCTTTTGGAGTTGCTCTATGGGATAGATGGGCGATGCGATTTTGGCGACTTGATGCAGTGTTTTAAAGGTATTGGCACTAAAGATAGCAAAATAGAAGCGATTGGAGAGTTTGGAGATATGCGCCAACGTAGCCTCCAAATCACGACTCCATTGCAACGCCGAAGAGGAGACAACAAGGTCATAGGATCTCAATGAAACGGTTTCAAAACTTGTTTGTATAAGCTCAACCCTGCTCTCTTTGGGGTGACATTCAAGCATCTTAGGGGCAATATCGACTCCTACAAAACGCTCAAAATCGATACCTCTACGCATCATATTTTTATACATTTCACCGCTGCCGCACCCTAAATCCAAAACGGTTTCGTAGCGTTTGAGTGCCAATTTGGCGACCAATTGCGTAGCTACTTGTTTTTGGATACTATTGACACTCTCATAATGCAAAGCAAAACGTGAAAACTCATGGGCTACATTCAACGGATTTGTCTCATTTTTATTCAATTTGGTTAAATAGTGCAATTATACCCAAAATGGGTAAAACCGCAATAGAGCCAATACCTCTTCTTATCGTCTTGGATTTGTTTGCAGTGTGCCGTTTAGTTGAGAGTTAAAACGAATCTTCCCGTCAAATTACCCATCAAAAGCCCTTTCTATGGGGAATG
>DYMA01000095.1 GCA_020721815.1 Sulfurovum sp.
TATTAGAGCAAAATATTTTTAGAGTTGGCTTATTTTTTCATCGGATTTGCCTATTGGATGGCTAACAATAAACTATTTAAAGGTAGAACTTATGTTTATAGTGATGAAAAAGTGTTAAAGTCTTAAATTGTAGTGCAATAAATTGCACTACGGCTAAAAAGAAACACCCCCCGCCCTATATTATAAACAAAATCCTAAAGATTATCTCACCTACAATTGCGTTGTAGAGTATATAGTGAAATTTTGATACAATAACGATAAATATACATTGCACAATATAATGACGAGCCAAAGGGCAAAATATGAATCAAATCAATAAAAACAACTGTTTACAAATCATTAGAGAGAAGTTATCGCAATGTGTAGAGGTTGATAAAGTGATTGTTTTTGGCTCTTTTTTGAGTTCTTCCAGCCCTCACGATATTGATATAGCCATTATTCAAAACTCCAATCAAAACTTTTTGACACTATCGCTAAAGTATCGCAAAGTGTTGCGAGAACTCTCCCAAAATATTCCTCTTGATATTATACCCATCAAAAAAAATGCACAAGGAGTCTTTATGCAAGAGATTAATGAAGGCAGAGTCATTTATGAAAGATGAAACCAAACTGTGGCTAGAGTATGCAGATGAAAATTTACAATCTGCTAAAGTACTGCTCAACAGTATGCTCTTTAATCCATCTCTACAAAACGCCCAACAAGCAAGTGGAAAATACCTCAAAGCTTACTACATAGAAAGGGGAATTAGATTACAAAAAACACACTCTCTATCATCGCTTGTGCAGACTTTAAAAGAGCGAAAAGTCTTTGTTGATATTTCAGAAGATGAAATTGACTTGATGGATTCAATCTATTTGGCTTCCAAATATCCATTAGATTCTGTATTGCCTGATTTCTCTCCTGATGAAACAATCTGCTATGAATGCCTTAATATTGCTAGAAGAGTAGGTGAAAGTATTAAAGAGCTGTTATGAACCGATATTATGACTTCACCTATCAAATCATCATTGGGCTAGACTTTTTTCTATTGTTGGTGGGGTTCTAAAAAATCAAGCAACACAAACTCTCCCTCAAGAGTCTCAGCAATAGCACTGTTGCTCTCCACCCAATCGCCTGTGTTGATATACTCAATCCCGTCAATCTCTTTGATTTCGGGGTGGTGAATGTGTCCGCAAATGACTCCGTCGTATTTATTTTTTTTGGCATGGAGGGCTAGGATATTTTCATAATCATCAATAAACATCACCGCTTTTTTGACGTTTTGTTTCAAAAACTTTGAGAGCGACCAAAAACGCTTGTATCCTAAACGTTGGCGAACGTAATTGATGGGACGATTGGTTTTGAGAAAAAAGGCATAGGCTCTATCCCCTGCAATAGCCAACCATTTTTTGGTAAGCGTAATGGAGTCAAAAAAATCCCCGTGCGTTATAAGGTAGCGTTTGTTTTTGAGAGAGATGTAATCAAAAGTGTTGTCTATCTTGACCGAATGCCCCAACTGCAAAGGCAAAAAGCCCCGTACAAACTCATCGTGGTTGCCAATGACGTAATAGACATTAGTCCCTTTTCGGGCTTTTCTTAGTATCTTTTGTATCACATCGGAGTGCGATTGTTCCCATATGAATTTACGTCTAATCGCCCAACCATCAATAATATCACCCACCAAATAGAGATTTTCGCACTCATAATCACGTAAAAAATCAAGAAGAGCGGGTGCTTGAGACTCTTTAGTGCCAAGATGCACATCGGAAATAAATATCGATCTAAAATGCGTCACGATAAATCCCTTGTTTTTGTAAGAATAGTAGCTTTTTTTGGTTACGAATGAGTTACTAGCTGTAGTAGCTCAACGAACTTTTGCCAAACTTTTTGCGTTTGAGGAGTTTGAGTTTGCCTATTTCGTTGGGTAGTTCCAATGGACTCATGTGTTCAATAATCACCATTTCGCAAATGGTTGGTTCTATGGAGGCTATGAGTGCGAGAGTTTTGTCGTAAATATCCTCCATCCCTTCACGAATCGAAAAGGGGGGGTCAAAATAGAAGTAGGTTTTAATCCCTGCGTGTTTAAGCTGGGTATGAATGGCATCAAATTTTTCAAAACTATCACCCAAAAGTGCTGTGACGTTATCGACTCCAAAGGAGCGGATATTGGATTGGAGTTGCATATAGGCGGTTTTGTTTTTTTCGATGAAAAAAGCATGGTTTGCCTCTCGACTAATGGCTTCAAGCCCAACTGAACCGCTTCCTGCAAACACCTCAACAAAATTTTTGTCGATAATATTAAATTGCAACGTATTAAAAAGCGACTCTCTTAGAATCGATTTGGAGCTTCTTGTTGAATCGAGTTGGGGTATTTCGATATTTCTTCCTTTAAATTTGCCTCCTATGATAGGAGTTTTGAAGGTTTTGATTTTTTTGCTGTTCATGTTGTACCTAATTTATAATAAAATCACCGTTGCTAAGCCTAAAAAGCTTAAAAAGCCAACGATGTCGGTCACGGTTGTTAAGATGACCGTACTGCCAATGGCGGGATCGATATTGAATTTTTTGAGCAACAAGGGAATACCCGCTCCAAAAAAACCTGCTGCGAGTAGATTGATAACCATCGAGAGGGCAATAACCACGCCAAGCATTCCTTGATGAAACCAAAAATAGGCAATAATACCCATTATGATAGCAAAAATTAAACCGTTCCCGATGGAGAGTATCACCTCTTTTTTGATGGTTCGCAAAGCATCTTTGGAGGCGATGTTGCCCAGTGCCAATTGTCTAACGACAACTGTGAGCGATTGCGTTCCTGCATTGCCTCCCATAGAAGCCACGATGGGCATAAGGATAGCCAAGGCTACAAGGCTTTCGAGTGTATCGCTAAACATTCCAATGACAACAGAAGCCATAATGGCTGTAAGGAGATTGAGTCCTAGCCAAAAGGCACGTTTTTTTCCTGCTTGTACAATATCCTCTTCCTCTTCGGCTACATCATCAACCCCTGCCATATTGTACATTTGCTCGGTTGCTTGTTCGTTGATAACATCGTAAATATCATCCGAAGTAATCCGCCCTACGAGTATATTTTTTTCATTGACGATAGGCAAAACGCTCAAATCGTACTCTTTGAAAATAGTGACGATTTCATCGATGCTTTGGGTATCGTAACCAATGGTTGGTATAAACTCCTCATCGCTACTGTTGTGGATGTTTTCAATAATTGAACGTTTGAAATCAAAAATCAACAAATCTTCCAAACTAATGCCGTAATTGAGTTGATTGTTTTCATTGGTCACAAAAAGATATTGGACGTTTTCAATTTCGTAATTTTTTTTGAGCCGTGCGAAGCGTTTGATGACGCTATCGGTATTCTCATCCTCTTTAGCGGAAAATACCTCTTTTTGCATGTAGGCACCCGCTACATTCTCATCGTATTTTTTGAGTTCTAAAATCTCTTCTTGTTCGTTTTGATCAAGTGCTTCAAAGACCTCTTGAGCCTTTTGCTCATCGTACTCTTCAAGGTACTTCATAAAGTCTGTTTTGTCGTCACTTTCGAGTTCTTGAATCGAACAGGTCAAATCCTCTGTAGCAACATTGTCGATAATCTCACCAAAATAACGATCAGGAAGCTCAAAAACGACATAAGCAAGAAGCTCGGTAGGGATTTTGTGAATGTATTGTGCAAACTCTTCATCGCTCAGTTCACGCAACACTTTGGCAATTTCGGAGGGGTGCATATCGGCAATATCTTGCGAGAGGTAGTCTTCCAAAGTATTAAGATGTTCCATAATTGCCCTTCCAAAGCTTGATTTAATAATCTATCTATATAATTTGAGTGCAATTATATCTTATTAAGTGAGAATGTTTATGAAAAAAGCTTTAATAACACTGCTCTTTTTACTCTTGAATGCACTCCATGGTGCCAACGGCGATAACCCTATTAGCCAATATATTGCTTGGCAATCTTCTGTCTATGCCAAAATGAAAGACCTCAATGCCTCCGAAGTGAAGCTTAAGAGTTTTCAAAATGAGCTAGAAGAGAATCAAAAGAGCTTTTTTAACACAGTCATGAATGAGAGGGAGAGGATTCTCTCCTTGCCTATTCCTCATCAAGGTGAAATCAAATCACTCCGAGGGGCTATCAAGAAAAATCGAAAAATCAACCGTTTGGATCAGGTACATCGAGACTCATTGAAGCTTAAATACTATCAATTGGTAGAAAACTTTTTTGAGTTGATTCGTGGTACGGTTCTCTCTACCTATATGGCTACCAAACAGCAGTTTAATGAGGAGCTTGATCGCATTACGCTAGAGAATAAAAATACGATAATGAATGAGGAGGATTTTGCAAAACTCTACGAAAATGTACTCTATGATGATGAAGAGATACTTGCCGACATCAACAAATACAACGATAAATTAAACTATCTCATTGCTATCAATAACGATATGCGTAAATATATTTTAACTTATCAAGATACCCTTTATAAAAGTAAAATCTACACGACATTTGGACTCGACTCTATTGGTTTTTCGATTGGACAATCCCAATTTGCCAAAAAACTTGACCCTAAGCTAGAGCATATAGGACTCAATACTACCAAACTCGTTATGATTGGATTGATTGTCTTTTGGGTGTTGCTTTTGAGTACTCTATATTATTGGGTGATACATCTTGTACTCAAATATTTTAAGTTAGGCACAGATGATACCTCATACATCATCAAGGAGTTTCAAAATACGATTCGACTCCTCATTATCGTCTTTGGTATTGATATGATAAGCGATATCATGCTAGGCGTGGGTGCTAATGTTGATGAGAGTCGCAAATTTTTCATCGTGACCTATATTGTACTTGTGACCTATTTGGTACACAAAATCATCTACACCGTATCGGTTATCAAAATCAACTCTTTCAATCAACAAGAGAGAACCTACCGAACCGAAATCATCAATCTTGCGGTGAAACTTATCAATTTCGTTGTCTTTTTGGTGGGAGTTTTATTGGTACTCAAAACCTACGGGGTAGAGCTTACGGCTATACTTTCGGGGCTAGGGATTGGTTCACTTGCTATTGCTTTTGCGGCGCGTGATACCCTTGCTAATTTTTTGGGTTCTATCTCTATCTTGCTCGATAACCCCTTTTCACAAGGCGATTGGATCAAAGTAGGCAACGATGAGGGGACGGTAGTAGAGATTGGGATACGAAGTACCACCATTAGAACCTTTGACAATGCCCTTATTAGCGTCCCCAATCTCACCATTGCCAACAACAGCGTGACAAACTGGAGCAAACGTATCATCGGGCGACGTATCAAAATGTATCTGGGCGTGACCTATAACTCCAACTTTGACGATATTCAAAAAGCCATTGAAGAGATCAAAGAGATGCTCTTAGACCACCCCGATATTGCCTCAAGCAAGACACAATTCAAAACCCACAAAGAAAAATCGCTACGCCTTATCTCCAAAGAGGATGCAAGAGGAGTCAAAACCACACTGCTTGTCTATCTTGATAGCTTTGGGGATTCGAGTATCAATATTATGGTCTATTGCTTTTCAAGAAGTGTCAATTGGATCGATTATCTCGAAGTCAAACAAGATATTATGTTCAAAATAGCCGATATTTTCAAAAACAACCACCTAGAGTTTGCTTTCCCCTCTATGAGCCTCTATATGTCTGAAACGGGTGAATTGAATAAGATTGGTGAAGTTCACAATGAGCAATAGAGCTTTGGGGTGAAAAAATTTCTCAAAGCTTTTGCTATTGCATTGGTTATTTTAGCTTTTTTGATTGATATGCTCGATTACTCCTTCAAGCAGATACAAAACTCCTATTTGGAGCAACAAAAAATATCCTATATAGAGTATCGTTTTCCTAGCTTCTACTATTTGATTTATCCTCAAAAAAAGAGCAACCGATACTATACACGGTTCATCAAAGAGGGGTTTGGCAATATTATTACAAGCACTAGGGTCGATACGGTTCGTCTTATCCGTGCATTGCAAAAGCAAAATAGAAATCCACACAACTACCTTGAAGAGTTGCTCTATATTTGGAATGCACAACTAGCACCCTTTAATGCCATTAGCTCCAAGCAAGAACTCAAACATTGGCTCTACAATTACGATACTATCAACCAACACCCCATCTACTACCAACGAACCCAAAAGCTTCATCAAGCACAAGATAAGCAAAGCATTGAGACTCTCTTGTCTCGTGGAGCAACCATCAACGATATGAATCGCCAATGGCAACATATTTTACATTTCGCTCACGATAGCCATTTAACACAATACATCATCGAACAAGGTGCTTCCATCAACCATTTTGACAACCAAGGCAATACGCCTCTCATGAATGCCATCAAAAACTATCAAAAAACCAAAAATCAAGAGTATTTCAAGATAATCCAACTCCTTTTGGCTCACCATGCCGATACACGCAAAGCACTTAGAGTCACATTGGATAGTGAAATTGCCAAGCTTTTGTTGGCACACGATGCCAATGTCAATGAGATTGATATCTATGGACACTCTGTTTTACACGATTTGATTTATACAAACCATTACGCTATTATTGAATTTTTGATCAATCACGGGGCAGACATCAACCATATAGACAACATCAAACGCTCTCTTTTGCACAAAACAACCAACCCCGATACGATTGTATTGCTTTTAAATAAAGGCATTGATACCACCTTGCGTAACGACCAAGGCAAAACAGCCTATGAGTATTGGCTATCAAAATATGAAGAGTTTAAAAAATATCCTCTCAATGTTTACCATCTAAGACACCATAAAGCCTATTACGATGCTACAGTGACGTACGAAACCTACCATCATCTTCCCAAAAAGATTAAAAAGTTTGAACCCAATCCAAAATATGCTATAATCAAAAAAACCAAAAGGAGTCGCTATGGGAGCGTTAAAAGAGGAGTATTTGCCCTACTACACTATTATGGATTACGTCAGTTGGGATGGAAAATGGGAGCTTATTGGTGGTATTGCTTACGCCATGGCACCTGCACCTGTGGCAAAACATCAAGTCATAAATGGAAAAATTTTTAAACAATTAGACGATGCCCTAGAGGCGTGCGAAGGAAGTTGTGTAGCTATTATTGAAGCGGAGTGGCGAATCAATCAATCAACGGTACTTATCCCCGATTGCGTAGTGGTATGCTACGAACCCGATGATTACCTCACCAAAGCTCCCAAAGTGATCTTTGAGGTTCTCTCCAAAAGTTCGGGTGTGCGTGATGAGCGTATCAAATTTGAAATCTATCAAAACGAGGGGGTGGAGTACTACTGCATCGTCTATCCCGATTTGCTCAAAGCCAAACTCTATCGATTGCGTGATGGGGTCTATCGCAAAGAGGGGGACTACGACAACGAAACCTACCATTTTGACATCGATGGATGCTCCGTGGCGTTTGATTTTGAGGCTATCTTTAGACGTTACAGAGGCAAATAGATGAATATCTCTCCGCAATGTATCAGCTGTATCTTCAATCAAGCCTATCGCATCACCCAAGAACTCCATCTAGACGACACCCAAGCCAAAGCGGTATTGGATAGGGCGAGTAGCTTCGTACCCAAATTTTCCATGCATCACAATCCTCCTCAAAACGCTACGATGATGTATGAATCCATCGCCAAACTGCTCAACACAACCGATATTTACAAAGAGGTCAAAGCCCATTCAACCCTTGAGGCATTGAGCCTACTCCCTTTTGTTCAAAAGCTACTCGATGAGAGCGACAATCTCTTTTTGGATGCTACCAAAATCGCCGTAGCGGGTAATGTCATTGATTTAGCGTCGCACATACGCTTTGATTTGCATGAGGAGTTGCAAAAGGTTCTTCATACCCCCTTTGCTATTGATGATAGCGATAAACTTTTGGATAGTTTGCAAAAGGCTCAAAGAGTAGTCTATCTAGCCGATAACGCAGGGGAGCATATTTTTGACAAACTCTATATCGAAACACTCAAAAAACTCTTTCCATCGCTAGAGATTTACTACTTCACAAGAGGCAATGCGATTATCAATGATGTTACCTATGAAGAGGCGATTGAAGCCCAAATAGATGAAGTAGCAACCGTCATCAATAGCGGTGTAGCGACTCCTTGCATTATAATAGAGGATTTGACACCCCAAGCCAAGCAACTCTTTAGGTGTGCCGATGTGATTATCTCCAAAGGAATGGGCAACTACGAGTGTCTCAATCAAGAAAAAGATTACCCTATCTTCTTTTTGCTCAAAGTCAAATGCTCCGTTGTAGCTCATGCGATAGGAGAGGCTATTGGGAGTATTGTTTGCAAAGCTTCTCAAACCTAAAGATGATATAATTAAGTTAAAAAAAGAATCCAGTATGAAAAAATTACCAATAGGAATCTCAACACTTGAAAAGATAATAGAGGGTAACTATCTCTATGTAGATAAGACAAAGATAGCTTTAGATTTAATCGAAAATGGTGGAGGCTATTACTTCCTCTCACGCCCACGCCGTTTTGGTAAATCTCTTTTTTTGGATACCTTAAAGTCTATTTTTCAAGGGGACAAAGAGCTGTTTCGTGGGCTTTATATCTATGATAAGTATGATTTTAAGCCCTATCCCGTGATACGCATTAGCTTTAATGATGGTGATTTCAAGACCAAAGAGGAGTTTAGGCAAACCATTTATGAAATTTTAAAAATCAATCAGAGAGATTTAGATATAGAGTGTGGCAGTGATTTATCACTAGCAGGATGCTTTCGAGAGCTTATCTATCAAGCTTATACCAAATACAACCAAAAAGTCGTCATTCTTGTCGATGAATACGACAAACCCATCCTTG
>DYMA01000096.1 GCA_020721815.1 Sulfurovum sp.
CAAGATGCAAATCGTTTGGCACTCTTTTTGAGTGAACTTAAAGGCAAGACACTTATCGTAATGGAACCTGAATTTAATAAAAACAGTGTCACGTTTAGCACCGCAACCCAAGAGGAGTTTGCTTTGCTTTTGACTAATGCTATTGATACTATCAAAGCCAAAAATCCCCAAGCACTCTTTTCGCTTTCGATGATAGACAAGGGAAGCCGAAAATCCTATGAGAAGCGTAAGAGTTGCGGATACGCTCATTGCGGATTGGGTGACAAAAATGAGTGGGAGCGTCCTTCAATCGTCTATGATTTGCTCCTTAGCCGACTTGATTTTATCTCCTTTGGGCAAAATATTGCGCAATTTAGTCATGACCCCAACGATAAAAACGGTATCATTGTCTATAGTCAAGAGGATTTGAGCATCGATACTTTTGGGGAGCGTGTAATTAACTTTACTCAATTTTTACACCATCGATACGGCAAACCTGTATTGTTGCCTTTTGTGAGCGTAGCAACGGCTTCATGGAGTGATACCAATAGCGATGGCGTGATTGATGCCAATGAGATAGATGAGAAAGGATGGGAAGGGGTAGCTTTGGCGGTTTTTGCGCAGCTTACACAAGCCAAAGAGAGACTTCATGAAAGCGGACTCTTTGGGATGGTACCTATGGCACTTTTTGATGACCCAACCCACGACATTGATGGGTATCAGTTTTTTTTAAATAATGAGTATCATTTGGGAGTGATTGGAAGCAGTGCTGTAGATGAGATAGACAACGGCATTGATGGTCAATTGATGTTTAAAAATACTATTTTTGAAGAGATTTTTGGTCAATCCCTCTAAATCATCTTTGAGGTGTCAAGATTACCCTCTTGACCACCTCGCTACAGATACGCAAACCAAAACTGCCCGTTACACCCACAAAGCTTCCTTTGGATGGGCATCTATCCTCTTCGCTTGAAAATACTACGGTGAAGTTGCGGTTGAATTTATCTTTTTTGAGTTGGTTTCGGATTTTTCGTGCTAAGGCATCGCCGTGGGTTTTCCAGATCGAGGCTACTTCGATTTTGGAAGCATCGTAGCGTTTGGCACTACCCACCGACATAATGAGTTTTTTGTAGCACTTTTTGGCAATGGCTATTTTGACGGGCGTTGTATCGGCACAATCAAGTACAAAATCGTAAGGCTCAAAATCAAAACCCTCTACCCACTCCAAATCCATCTTTTGGTTGATAGCTTTGATGCCTTGATAGAGTGTTGCAAGATGCGAGGTTTTGAGTTCTCCCAATGCCTCTGAGCCAATTTGGCGATTTTGGTTGCTCTCATCAAAGGTATCGTAATCGACAATGGTAATATCACTAAATCCCGTGCGGTAGAGACAATCAAGAGCATAGCTTCCTACTCCCCCTACGCCCAAAATCAAAATCGATACCTTTTTAAAATCTTCAAACTTCTCTTGCCCAAAGAGGCTAATACATCGCTCAAATCGCACTACTTTAGCCACTCCTCAAGGGAGCTAATATCGTCGTAACTTGTCATATCAAGGTGAACAGGAGTAATGGAGACATAGTTTTGGAAAATTGCCTCAAAGTCACTCATGTGGTGGCTATCGTTTTCGTGCCAATCCAAATGTGGCAAACCAATCCAGTAGTACTCCACTCCTCGTGGATTGCGATGAATCTGCGCATCATTACCATAAAAACGGCTACCCGCACGGGTGATTTTGATGCCTTTTGACTCATGAGGTTTGATAGGAGGGATGTTGATATTGAGAAATTTACGAGGAGGCAAGGGAAAAGTGCCATTAAAAATCTTTTGCACAACGGTTGCGATTGTCTCTTGTGCCAAAGCGTATCCATCCTCATCGACACTGTTGCAATGCTCGTTGCATACTTGTGAAATAGCAATCGAAGGTACTCCTTGTAATACCCCCTCCATAGCAGCCGAAGCCGTACCTGAATAGGTAATATCCTCACCCAAATTGGCACCTTTGTTAATGCCAGAGACAATAAGATCGGGTTTGCAATCTTCCCTAAAGAGTTTATTGAGTGCCAAAAAGACACAATCAGTAGGTGTACCGTCATCAAGTTTGAAAAAATCATCATCGAGTTCAACAAACCGTAGCGGTCTTGTGAGTGTCAAAGAGTGTCCGCATGCTGATTTTTCCATAGTAGGGGCTACGACGGTTACGTGACCAAAGGGTTTGAGAGCCTCTACGAGTGCTGCTAGGCCTTTGGATTCAAATCCATCGTCGTTGGTTACTAGTATCTTTTTCATATTCTTTTCCGTTTTTAAAATCAATAACATTATACTTATCCGTTGGTTTAAGGCTACTTATGATTAACCCATTAACCAAATATTAACAAGCCAATATAAAGATAAAAGTTGTGATAATTGCGTAACAAAGATAAAGACCTACAAAGGATTACCGTTGAAATTTACCCAATCTATTACACTCTTTGTAATATTTTCACTCTACATCATCATGGGTACAGGATGTACTCAAAAAAACTGCTACGGCAACAACTGCACCATCTCACCCAATCACCCCACCATGAAACCCTATACTGTTCATGGCAAAAGATACTACCCTACCTACGTCTCCATTGGTGATACCATGAAAGGGGTGGCGAGTTGGTATGGGCCAGATTTTCACGGCAAACAAACCAGCAACTGCGAAACCTACAATATGTACTCCATGACAGCCGCTCACAAAACGTGGCCCATGAATACCATGGTCAAAGTCTCATGCAAAGATACAGGCAAAAGTACGGTGGTGAGAATCAACGACCGAGGTCCTTTTGTAAGCGGAAGAATTATTGATTTGAGCTTCAAAGCAGGGAAGATGCTAGGGCTTGATACCAAAGGCATTACCCCCGTGACGATAGAGGTTTTGGGCTTTGCGGGTAAAATTGAGACACTTGTGAAGAAGCAACTCCCTATTTATAAACAAAAAGTACTCTTAACCGATTTTGCCGTTCAAGTAGGGTCATTTATGGATATTAATATCGCTAGAAGCCACCGAAGCAAATACCAACACGTTGGCGAAGGCTACACAACTACCATTGAGATAGCCAAGGTTGATAATATGACCTACTATCGTGTTTGGATTAGAGGTTTCAAATCGGAAATGGAAGCAAAAGATTTTATACGCACAAAATCGCTTCATGGAGCTATTGTAGTACGAGGAGATATTGGTGAAAATTGTAAGAGAGACTAAAGAGACGCACATTGAAGTAAGTATCAATCTCTACGGTAGTGGCACTTCAAACATTAACAGCGGAGTGGGTTTTTTGGATCATATGCTTCAAGCCCTCTCCAGGCACTCTGGGATTGATATGGAGATTAGTTGCAACGGCGATACGCATATTGATGATCATCACTCGGTTGAAGATATTGGCATTACACTGGGTCAAGCCCTCAATCGTGCCCTCTATCCTATCCAAAACATCGAACGCTACGGCAACGCAACAGTGGTAATGGATGAAGCATCGGTAAGTTGTGATTTGGATATCTCCAATCGCCCCTTTTTAGTCTTTGAACTTCCTATTGAGGGGAAAGTAGGCAACTTTGATAGTGAACTCGTCGAGGAGTTTTTTAGAGCTTTTTGCTTCAATGCCTCCATTACGACGCATCTTATCTTCAATCGAGGCAAAAATCGTCACCATATTATCGAAGCCTCCTTCAAAGCTTTGGCGGTGGCACTAAGACGTGCAATTACTATCAACGAACGATTGGGTATCCCTAGCACCAAAGGGGTAATATGAGCATCCAATTGATTGTTTTGGATGTCGATGGCACGATGACCAATGGGCAAATTGGCTATACCCAAAACGGCGATGAGATTAAGTATTTTAATGTCAAAGATGGTTTGGCAATCAAAAGTTGGATGCAACTAGGCAAAGAGGTGGCTATCATTACAGGACGAAGCTCCGATATAGTCGCTCGAAGAGCCAAAGAACTCACTATTCAACACTGTTATCAAGGGGTGAAAGATAAATTGGAATTGCTTGAAAAGATTACCGCTCATTTGGGTATCGGGCTTGATAATGTAGCCTCTATTGGTGATGATCTTAATGATTATCGAATGCTCAAAGCCTCCAAAATAGCCTTTGTCCCCAAGGATGCTAGTCGATACGTTGAGACTATTGCTGATGTGATTTTGACGCAAAAAGGGGGCGAGGGAGCCGTTCGAGAGATGATAGAGTATCTCATCAAAAAAGAGGGATTGGAAGAGAAGTTTTTGAAGATTTGGAAATAATGAGTACGCAATACAGAAATTTAGCTATCATTTTAGCCATTCTTTTTGTAACGGTTGTTTCGATTGTGAAGTTGCAAAATAGACCCATAGATGATAAAAAAACAACCAAAAGCACCAAAGAGATAGAGTTTAACGACGCAAAGATTATAGAAGTCGATACCAAAGAGCAAAAAAGCATCACAACAGCCGATACAATCTATAAGACAAGCGATACTTTTGTCTCGCACAATATTCGCTTCATCAACCGTTTTAAGGATATTTTGGAGGCCAAAGAGGCTTTGCAAAAAGGCGATGATATGGAGTTTTATCGCAATGTGCGGTTTAAA
The DNA here is from genome assembly GCA_020721815.1 of Sulfurovum sp. GTDB lineage: Bacteria > Campylobacterota > Campylobacteria > Campylobacterales > Sulfurovaceae > FS08-3. Next base: position 4,579 of record DYMA01000096.1, read on the forward strand.
CGCGCAGGTGGCTTTAGATACCACACCAACAAAGCCCTCTACAATCGCCAAAACGATATACTTACTATCAATGCACACTTTAAAGCGTTGCGTCAAGAGGATAGTTTTTTTGGAGAGAGTATGGTCTATTACGGCAATCAACACTACATTGATGCCAAGCGTATTGACTCTGTACTCTCACTAGAAAAAAAGTAGCTCTATGGTTGCAAATGGTATAATAATAATTAAAAACTCTTAGGTAGATATTTTGAGATATTTTACAATCCTTTTACTGCTTTTGACACCCCTGCTTTACGGTGCAAAAGTAGAGATAACATCCGATAAATTTTATGCAGATGACAACTCTTCACAAATCTTTTTTGTTGATAATGTTAAAGTGACCAAAGAGCAAGATACCCTCTTTTGCGATTTGCTTATTGTCTATTTTAATGACGATCAAGAGACAAAAAAATACGATGCCTCTGGAAACGTGCGATTTGAGATTTTTCGTCAAGGTTCTCACTACAAAGGGAGTGCCAAAAGCGTAGAGTATGTCGTTCAACTCACGCAATACACTTTCAAAGGTGATGCCGTTATACACGACCTTACTACCAAACGTGATTTGTTTGGTGAAGTGATTGTACTCAACTCCACGACGGGTAAAGCCTCCGTCAAAAGCTCCCAAGAACGTCCCAGTAAATTTATTTTTGAAATGGAAAACTGATGCTTACACCTCGAATAATTGAAGCCAACTTTATGAAATCCGCCCCCTCGCTCAATGAGAGTCTCGATGAGAGCCGTAGCGAAGTAGCCTTTTTGGGGCGTTCCAATGTGGGCAAAAGCTCTACAATCAATGGACTCACCAACCGCAAAAACTTAGCCAAAAGCTCAGCGACACCTGGCAAGACGCAACTTATCAACTTTTTTGACATCAAATACCGTCTCAATCAAGAGGATTTTCCCTTACGTTTTGTCGATTTGCCTGGATTTGGTTACGCAAAGGTCTCCAAAACGCTCAAAGAGTCATGGCAAAAGAGTTTGGTTGAATTTATCCAAAAGCGTATCGCCATTCGAGTCTTTGTGCATATTCGAGACGCTAGACACCCCAATACCCTTATCGATAATGATGTAGAGGAGTATATCAAGAGCTTCAAAAATCCTGATCAAAAATACCTTACACTCTTTACCAAAATAGACAAACTCAACCAAAAAGAGCGTGACAAGCTCAAACGTGAGTTTCCCGATTCCATCGTGCTTTCCAATGTCAAAAACAGCGGACACGAGAGGATTCACCAAGAGATATTTACCCACATTTTTGGAGTCTTAGAGCAATGATACTACGCAAAGCCGCATTGAGCGATATAGTCGCTATGCAAAAATTGGTCGCTGATAAAGTAGCCGATGGTACGATTTTGAAACGTGAAGATGATGAAGTAGCTACCAATATTCGCAGCTACGTTATTGCCTTAGAAAACGAAGAGATTGTGGGATACACAGCACTGCATATTCATTCGCCTAGATTAGCTGAAATCCGCTCTTTGATAGTAGCCCAAAACTATCGCAAACGCCATGTGGGCAAATCGTTGGTAGAATTTGCTCTGGAAGAAGCCAAGAGGCTAGGGATTGAAGAGGTATTGGTGCTTACTTACATTCGCCCTTTTTTTGAAAAATTGGGATTTGTTGAGATTCCCAAAGAGAGCATTCCTGAGCATAAAATATGGACTGATTGTATCAAATGTATCCATTTCCCCATCTGCGATGAGATCTCTTTGGTTTATAGGATTGATAAATAATGAAGAGTATCTCTCGCAATAGAGTCAAACGAAACACCTTAAACAGTTTAATATTATGGACTTTTATCGTACTGTATCCTATTATCGCCTCCATTTATGCCTTTTCGCCCCCTCTGTTGGGTATTGCAGCATTTGTTTTGATTGATTCGATAGAAAAAAACGACCGTGAGAGTATTGCGATGATTCTTGTCTATATGCTCAATATTGATGTCAATTTCTCTATGCCGATGTTTTTATCCATCTTCTCAACCCTGCTAATCTATACCCTTATTTTTCCCAGATTGAGTGTTTTTAATCACTGCAAGTTGTGCATCGCCTTGATTGTCGTGGCTATTTTCAATCTGCTCTATTTGGAGATGATACTGCTCTATAGCTATATCTTCCAAGAGTTTATTTTGGATTTGGATGGGTTGCTTTTTGCCTATTTTATCTTTGATTTAATGATGGTATTTGCCCTATGAAATACAAAATAGTCATCGTTATTTTTGTGATCTTTTGGGGGATATTGCTCCATAGACTCTACAATATTAGTGTCAAATCCAATATCTATTACGAGAAGTTGGCCAAAGAAAATATCGAAAAAAAGATTCACTCCAAGCCTACTCGTGGCGAGATTTTGGATCGTAACGGCAAGATTTTGGCTTATAACAAAATCGGTTTTTCCATCTCCATCGCCCCTCATTTGGATAGGGGTAAGAAAACAAAGCTTGATAGCACCATCGATACCATTGTAAACTACTTCCCCGAACTCAACAAGAGCGTGATGAAAAAAGTCTATCAACGCCAATCCTCCTACTACAATCACAAATATATCAAAGTGGTTGATTTTATTCAATACGACCGTATGATTAGCCACTTCCCTACGCTAAGTCTCAATGAGAATATCCTAATCGAAGCCGAAACCAACCGCTACTATCCCTATCAAAAATACGCCTCACACATTATAGGCTACATTGGACGCTCCAATCAAAAAGAGAACGAAGAAGATCCTGTCGTAGAGATTGTCGGGCGTGTGGGCAAAAGCGGATTGGAACGCAGCTACAATAGCGTTCTTCAAGGGGAGTTGGGTTATCAAATCTTCAAAGTCAATGCCCGTAACAAAGAGATTGAGCTGCTTAAAAATGTCGATGTCAAAGACAATAAAAATATCATTACCAATATTGATATGGCCCTCCAAAAGATGATCTACGACCGTTTTGGTGAGGATTCTGGTGCGGCTGTGGTGATGCGACCAAATGGTGAAGTGTTAGCAGCCGTATCGGTTCCTAGCTTCAATCCCAATCTTTTTGTGGGCGGCATTAGCTTCAAAGATTGGAAAGCTTTGCAAGAGAATCTTGACCATCCCTTTACCAACAAATTCATCCACGGCACCTATCCACCAGGTTCAACAATCAAAATGGGTATGGCATTAGCCTTCTCCAATGCCAATCCGCAATTGCTTGATAGAAATGAAAATTGCATAGGCTACATCAAGCTAGGCAAAGCCGATCACAAATTTAGATGCTGGAGTAGCTGGGGGCATGGTTCAACGCCTCTTCGCAAAGCCATTCGTGAGAGTTGCGATGTCTTTTTTTACAACAAAAGTTTAGCAGTAGGCATTGATGCCATAGCCAAAAATATGCGTGATTTTGGTTTTGGTGTAGCTACGGGTATCGATTTGCCTACAGAGTATAGCGGCATTATGCCCGATAAAAACTGGAAGATGCGACGCTACAAACAGCCGTGGTATATGGGCGAGACGGTTATCTCCTCTATTGGTCAAGGATATGTCCTCTCTACACCCATGCAGATAGCACGCTACACCGCACTTATGGCAACCTCCAATCTTGTGACTCCTCAAATTGCCTCCATAGTCGATAACCAAATCGTGCAAAAAGTTGAAATTCCTTTTCATTTCAACGCCAAACATCTAACCGAGATACGCTTAGGAATGTACGATGTGTGCAACCACCCCAAAGGTACAGCCTACAAAGCACTCCACAATATGCCCTTTGTGGTAGCAGGCAAAACGGGGACCTCACAAGTCGTCTCTATCGGTCAAGATGTCAAAAAGCGTATAAGTGAGGAGGATATGGAGTACTACACACGCTCCCATGCATGGATTACCACCTACGCCCCCTATAAAGAGCCTCAAATTATCGTCACCGTCCTTATCGAACACGGAGGACACGGAGGAAGTGCCGCGGGCCCCATCGTAGCCGACATCTATCGCTGGTTGCATCAAAAAGGCTATGTTAAACCCGTGGCAAAAACGGAGGTTGATGAGTGAGAAGAGGGACTTTTCAAAAGATTTTGCAATAAATAATGAGTCATATCAACGTCAAGGACTATAAGATATGATTTGTTGGGATTAAATTTTGATAAAGTAAAAAGAAATTGTAACCACTCACCCCATCACCTAAGCCAAAATTAAAGTAAAAAACCTC
>DYMA01000097.1 GCA_020721815.1 Sulfurovum sp.
CTGTTTTTATTTTAAGGTTTTTGGGGTAGAGGGGGGTGAGTGGTTACAAATAATTTATTGTTTACTGCTTTTGCTAAGTCATCAAAATGGTGCATTTGTGTTCCTGCTGCGGTATATGAGTATGCTCCAAATGAATTTTCGTTGGATTGCCATTGGGTTCTTATCATATTGGTTGGGTTGGGGATATTGTTTCCGTACATATCTTTGAGGTGCAACATTATTTCATTTATCACTTGCGCATCCGTCATTGTTTCTGTTTGCCTTGCATAATCAGCATAAGCAAATGTCATCAATGCATTTAGCGTTGGGTGAAATTTTTTTACATTGACAAAATAATTAAATTTATCTTTGGTTTTGGGTGTGTATGAGATATATAGCTCATCATCCCAAAAAGCACTCTCCCAAGTGAGTAAAAATTTGTTTACGCAATTCATGCCTACTTTCTCAATGGCATTTTGTTTATCTGTTGGTAAACGAGGTACAAATTCAATACTGTTGGCTTTTAGAACACCCAAAGGAACAGTAACGATAACATAATCTGCTTCGCTTTGTGTTTCGTTATGTGTTATTTTTATTTTGGCATTTGTGTAATCTATTTTTGAAACTCGTTGATTGAGTTGAATATTCAAACCGTTTGCTAAGTAATGAGGAAGTGTGTCATAACCATTGGTTACAATGTGTTCTCCACCACCAAACTCTTCTCCTTCATTATAAAGTGTTGAAGAGAGTTTGTCCAAATCGCCTGTGTCAAAGGTTACATACGCCGATAATAAAAATTGCCAAAGTCTGTCGTTTGATTTATCGGGATATAAAGTATTAAAAACCGTTTCAAAGCTTTGATTGGCACTGCCATGTTGCATCATCGAATCGATTATAGCATCCAATTGAGTTTCAGCATTATCATAGCTTGCTGCATCTCTTGGTACGCCATGAATATCGTATGAAATGATACTTTCATCATCCGCAAAAACACTCTGCATACCTGCTTGTTTAGCCAAAGCTGTAAGTGGATTATTGGTAACCCCATGTATCCAACTTGCACCTTCATCAAAAGCTACTCCCAATGTTCTATCGCTTCTTAATCGTCCACCAACTTTGTCTTGAGCTTCCAAAATGATGACATTAAAACCTTGTTCTTTGAGTTTTTTGGCTGCTGCTAATCCTGAAATACCAGCACCAACAACAATGATTGTTTTCCCATTTGATTGACTCATAGAGTTTCCTCCACAAGCACTGAGTATCAATGCTGGTGCTAAAAAGAGTACGGGTAAACCCGTTAGTGAACTTGTAATAAATTTTCGTCTGTGCATCCTATTCTCCTCTAATTTCAAAACTGAAGTTACGCACTTTTATCGGAAGCGAGACTTTAGTCCCACAAAAGCAACGTTCAAAAACCCTTTTCTAAGCTTTTAGCACAATACGCTTAAGCCAAAGCGGTGTGTTTTCACGCATAAGCTTTTGCAAAGAGCCAATCACCTCTTCGATTGTCTCATTTTCACGCGAGGCTTTGAGCGGATAGACTCCTGCTAATTTGACCATATTGGAGGCTTTGGGACCAATTTGAGCCACATAGACTATATCGCTGTCATTAAGCGATTGAATTTTGTAGGTGAGTTTATCGACCTCATCGTCGTACTCTTGAGAGGCATCGACAATTTTGAGCAACTCAAAACTATCTTCCAATACTTCATAGATATAAAAAGCACGAGACCAACCAAAGTGTTCATTGGCGTAAACGCCATCTTTTGAAGCAAAAGCTACTTTCATTACAATTTTCCTTTTAATGTTTTTGCTTACTCCACGACAAAGCAAAAAATATCGTATCCGTTCGCCCTGAGCTCTGAGCTTGTCGAAGAGTCGAAGGGTCTTGGATTTGATGCACTTCGACAAGCTCAGTACGAACGATAAATTAAATATGTCGTAGAGTGAGATGTTTTTGGATTGCTCTAATCCATCCCTTGGCAATCACCAATACCCCCCTATTTTAGCTTGAAATGCCAATGGCTAGAGAGACTCATTGCTAAAAAGTGTTCCTCCGATGTGTTTTCCATCGAGCAAAAAGCTGCGTATATCGGCAAGGTCAAATCCACTGGCCAAAAACATTTTGCGGTTGCGTTTGAGCAAAAAATTGGCGGATTTGAGTTTGGTGACAATGCCTCCTGTGGCAAAGGCGTGGTTGGGGGTGTGGGGCGTTTCAAGCTCTTGGGGGTCAATGGCACTTACAATGCTGCGCACCTTAGCATCCTCGTATTGGCGTGGGTCTTTGGTGTAGTAACCATCTATATCGGACAAAATCACCAACATATCGGCACGGAAGTAGTAGGCGACGTGGGCGGAGAGTTGATCGTTGTCGCCAAAAACCAACTCTTGGGTAGCGGTGGTGTCGTTTTCGTTGATGATGGGCAATACGCCGTGTTCAAGCAGAGCCTCAATAGCCCCTCTAGCGTGAGAAGTGGCTTTGCGTGAGTCAAAATCATCAGCGGTAAGTAGCACTTGGGCGGTAATAATATCGTATTTGGAGAGTTTTTTTTCATAGACTCCCATAAGATGAGGTTGTCCTATGGCTGAAAGGGCTTGACGATTGGCGATGATGGATTTATCGAGTTTAAGTTTGGAGTACCCTGAGGCGACAGCTCCAGAGCTTACCAAAATAATCTCATATTTTTTTGCCTTTAAATCATAGATAAAGTTGCACAAGTTTTCAATTCTATCCTTTGCCAATCGATTGTTTTGCGTCAAAACATGGGAGCCTACCTTAACAACTATTCGTTTCATACATCAACCTTTGATTAATACTTTTCTTATATAATACAACTTTATAAAATATTGTAAACTTAAGCGATTTGATAATATAATGCAAAATTTATAATTATAAAATCGTAATCGTAATTATAGGCTATATTAAATTAAAAAGGGGGATAATTTGAATATATTAAGACCTGTGCCTACGGGTATAGAGGTTAAGTTGCCGCACGAACGGCTCATTATGAGCAAGACGGATGCTACTGGGGAATAGTATCTGCAAGTCAATCGTTTGTTGAGATATCGGGATACAAGGAGGGTGAACTTATTACATCGTCGCATTCACTTTTAAAACATCCCGATATGCCAAAGACGATCTTCAAAATTCTTTGGGATAGGCTTCATAGAGGATTGCCACTCAAAGTTGTGATTCAAAATTTAACCAAATGCGGTAATCACTATTGGGCGTTTACCTCTATAGAAGTCAAACGTGATAGAGACACCAAAGAGATACGCAATTTCATTGCCTATCGTGCGCCAATCAACAATCATGCCAAAGAGTTAATATCGACGCTCTATAGGCAAGTTAAAGAGGTCGAAGAGAAACACTCGTTGGAGGCTGGTATCAACTTTTTGCACGGCTTTCTTGATGAGAAGCGATTGAGCTACGATGATTTTATGGAGAAGATTGAAAACAGTGCGAATGAGAGAGGAATTTTAGCAAAGCTCAAAAATATTTTTTAATAAAGGAGGAGAAGTAAATGACACAACGACCAACACCAACAGGAAAAGAGATTAGACTCGATTCCAAAAAACATATTGTAAGCAAAACCGATACCAAAGGGAATATTCTCTATGCCAACGACTACTTCACGGAAGTTTCTGGCTACAACAAATCGGAACTTATCGGCACGCCTCACAATATCTTACGCCATCCCGATATGCCCAAAGCGATTTTTAAATTGATGTGGGACAGTATCAAATCCAACCAAAACATCACCGCCGTAGTCAAAAATTTGGCAAAAAGCGGTGATCACTATTGGATTGTGACCGATTTTGATATCCAAAAAGACCCCAATACGGGAGCGATTAAAAACTACATCGCTTATCGTCAAGCGGCCTCCAAAAAGGTCGTCGAGAAGATAGAACCCCTCTACAAAACACTCAAAGAGATTGAGGATAAACACGATATGGAGGCTTCCTTTGAGTATCTTACGGGCTATTTGCAAGAGAAAAACATGGGATACCATCAATTCATCGAAGAGTTGGCCAAACCAACAGGCATGGCTGCTATGTTTTTCGAGGCAATGAAAAAACTCTTCTAACAAGAGGCTTTGCCTCTTAAATCACTACCTTTTAATCCCATCTGTTGGCTCAATAAAAATTCATAACACGCCACTTAATATTATGACTACAAGCTTTTTTATCAATGCTTTCTTTTTTTGTTTCCATCCGCCCAACCAACACGCACACAAAAACATTTAATCTATTGCGATATAATAAATCAAAAATAGAACTCTAGGAGCAAAATATGACCGATCAAGAACTTAAAGATTTAGTAGCTTCTCTAGCCATTTCACAACGAGAGACTTCTGAACAGATGAAAAAAACCGATGAAAAATTAGATAGAATTGCCAAGCTCGTCGGTGGTATCTCTAATAATCAAGGCGATGTAGCCGAAGAGTTTTTTTGGAACTCTATTAGCTCTAAGCCTACTCTTGGTGGTATTACCTATGATTTTGCCGATAAAAATGTCACACGCAAAAAGGGCGATATAGAAGATGAATACGATATTTTGATGGTCAATGGCAAAGATGTAGCCATCATTGAGACCAAATACAAAGCCCATGAAAAAGATATTATTAAACTCATAAACAAAAAGTATGCAAACTTTCAAAAGCTCTACCCAGAATACGCAGATTATAACCACCATCTAGGATTGGCTTCATTTTATATCAATGACGACATCAAAAACGATGCACTTAAAAACAATATCATGGTCTTGCAACGCAAAGGGGATGTGATAGAGACGATTTTACCAAACAAAGAGCAGGATGTTTACTCCTAGCAAAGCTCCCTATTTTGTGATGCCTTATGGGTAGAGTGCATGCAAAACCACACTACCATCAAGGGATTGCCTCTACCAAAACACCCTCAAGGAACAAAAATGTCAAATACAAAGATAGATTTTATTGGTACCAATTTTATACGAAATTGGTTCTCCTATCTATAATTTACGTTAAATAATGCTACTATTATACATATCATTGTATAAATGAGTTTTTAAAGGTAACTCACGGCAAGATATAAGTAAAATTTGAGTAAAATATAGGAAATTATGGATTTAGAAAAATTTGCCAACAAAAGATTTGGACAGAACTTTTTACAAAGTGGCTATTATAAACAAAAAATCATCCAATCGATGCCCAAAGATGAGCTAAAGGTAGCCGAAATTGGACCTGGGTTAGGTGATTTGACACGAGAGCTTATTAAACAGAGAAATGTTGTAGCATTTGAGGTCGATAAGAGGTTATGTGAGCATCTAAACAACGAATTTCAAGACTCTATCTCACAAGGAGTCTTTGAGTTGCGTTGCGGAGATGTGCTTGAGCGTTGGGAGCAAAGTAGCCTACTGGATGAACCCTATCATCTGATAGCCAATTTGCCCTACTATATATCGACGACTATCATCCTAAAGGCACTTAAAGATGTGCATTGCCAATCGATTTTGGTAATGGTACAAAAAGAGGTGGCTTTGAAATTTGCAGCCAAGCCAAAAGAGCGAGAGTTTAGCGCTCTTTCGGTTTTGGCAGCAAATACGGGAGAGGCGAAAATCTGCTTTGATGTAGAGCCTGAGGCTTTCATCCCCGTACCCAAGGTTATCTCTTCGGTGCTTTTCATTAGGAAAGTGAGAAGTCAAGAGGATAGAGAGTTTGAAGCATTTTTAAAGATAGCTTTTAAGCAACCTCGCAAAAAACTCTTTACAAATCTTGTCGCTCACTACTCCAAAGATAGTCTGCAAAAGGTTTTTATTGCATTGGATTTGGATACCAACATCCGACCGCATGAAGCTACAACATCCATCTACAACCAGCTCTTTAAAACACTTGAATAAAAAAATAATAGAGGATTGAGAATGGAAAATGAAAACAATAGTATAGATAATAGTACCAACGATGCTTCACAATCTAGCCAAAACCCCCAGACCCACGAGGTCACCGACGGGACCAACAAAAAATCACAAAATCAACGACGTAATCCCAATCGCAACCGTGCCAAAGGGACAAAACGAACCACTATCAGCAGTGATTTGTCCGAAGAGATGAAACTAGCCATCATCAGCAACAAAAAAGTACAAGAGAGTCGTATGACACCGTGGCGTAAAATCGACCCACGCAACAACAACAAAATCCGCTTTACACCGCTAGGAGGATTGGGCGAGATTGGTGGAAACATGGCGGTGTTGGAGACCGAAGAGAGTGCGATTATCATTGATGTGGGGATGAGCTTCCCCGATGAGACGATGCACGGCGTTGATATTTTGGTACCCGATTTCTCCTATTTGCAAACCATCAAAGAGAAGATCAAAGGGGTCATTATTACCCATGCACACGAAGACCATATCGGTGCTATGCCCTATCTTTTCAAAAAGTTCAAATTCCCCGTCTATGCTACACCTATCGCTTTGGCGATGATTGACAATAAGTTCCAAGAACATGGACTCAAAGATGATGCGAAGTATTTTAACTATGTCACCAAACGTGAAATCTATGATGTGGGTGATTTTAAGATAGAGTGGATTCATGTAACGCACTCCATTATCGACTCGTGTGCTTTGGCTATCCAAACACCCGCAGGGACGATTATACACACCGCCGATTTTAAAATCGATCATACGCCTATTGATAACTACACGACGGATTTGCACCGTTTGGCGTATTACGGCGAAAAAGGGGTATTGTGTCTCTTTTCCGATAGTACCAACTCCCACAATCCAGGCTTTACTAAGAGTGAAGCGGTGGTGGGCAAGACCTTCGATGAGCTTTTTGCTAAGGCAAAGGGAAGAGTGATTATGTCCACCTTCTCTTCCAATATTCACCGTATCTATCAAGCCATGGATAGAGCCGTCAATGTAGGCAAAAAAATCTGCATTATTGGTCGATCCATGGAGCGCAACATTGAAACCACGAGACGTTTGAGATACATCGATATTGCCGATAAAAATTTCATCGATGCGCACGAGGTAGGCAAACACAAAGATAGCGATATTTTGATTGTCACAACAGGTTCGCAAGGCGAAGCAATGGCGGCACTTTCTCGTATGGCAACCGATGAGCATCGCCATATCAAGCTCAAACCTACCGATACCGTCATCATCTCCGCTTCGGCTATCCCAGGCAATGAGGGGGCGGTTTCGAGATTGATGAATCTGCTTATGAAAGCGGGCGTAACGGTACGCTACAGAGAGTTTAGCGATATTCACGTCTCGGGTCACGCTGCGCAAGAGGAGCAAAAGTTGATGCTTCGCCTGATACAGCCTAAATTTTTCTTGCCCGTACACGGAGAGTACAACCATATCTCTCAACACGCCCAAACGGGTATCCTTTGCGGTGTACCTGAACGTAACATTATTTTGATGAGTGATGGTGATCAAGTCGAAATCACACCCAAATATCTCAAAAAAGTCAAAACCGTCAAGAGCGGCAAGACCTATATCGACAACCAAAACAACCGTACTATTGAAAACAGCGTAGTATTGGATCGTCAAAAACTTGCCAGTGATGGTATTGTCAATGTCGTAGCCCAAATCTCTCAAGAGAATCAACGCCTTGTAGGTAAACCTGTCGTCACAACATACGGATTGGTAGCTGAAAAAGAGACGAAGCGATTTAGCAAAGAGATTGAAGATATTTTGGAGTTGTTGCTTCCTAGCATCAAACCCGAAGCACTCAAAAACCATACGATTGTCGAAAACGAGATACGAGTAGCACTCAAACGCCACATCGTACGCACCAAAAAGCGTTATCCGCTTATCATTCCTACTATCTTTATCATCTAAGCTCCCCCCCTCTTAATGGGGGCAAGAGAAAGTGTAGCCTCCTACGATTTATCCAAATGCTTTTTAAGTTCATCGATAGAGATATTAAGCTCTTTGGCTACCTCTTCGATGGAGAGTTTAAATGATGATTATCATCTTGGGTAAGTTCTCTTAGTCTTGTGATGATATAGACAACAACATCTTTCTCATCTCTACCCTTAAAATCACACAATATCGCCAACACCAACGCATCGGGAGTGTCCATCTTGAGGAACTTCTCACAATCAATGGTGTGCATATCAATGATAGCATAACGAAATTTTAGATTATCTTCAGCTATGCTTTTTTTGTAGCCTCGGCTTTAGCCGAGTTTTGGGCTTCCAATAACTCCAAATGTTCGGCTAAAGCCGAACCTACGATAAACTCTTGCAATGGTCTCTTTGGTGGTGATGTCTTTTTTCATGAGGTGGATTATAGCCTTTTTGGGCTTTTGGTGCATTGAAATGTACCCTACACTGTTTTGCTTCACACTCTCTCCTAGGGTGGATTAAACATAACCTCGAAAGAGCATCAAAAGCATCACTCCAAACATCGCAAAAAATGAGGGAATGCCCAGTAAAAACCAAATTTTGGCGTAGCGATGATAGAGGGGCGGGAGTGCTTCGTTTTGCTCCAAAGCTTTGATGGATAGATTACGCATTTGGATTTGCAAATAGACCGCTCCTAGCCACAAAATCCCTGAAAAACCAAAGAGAATAAGCGAATAGAGTATCCACGGAGTAGTAAGCGAATAGCCCAAAAGATGAGCCAATGCGATACCGCTAAGGGGTTGAAGGATAGCCGAAGGAGTCGTAAAGAGCCAATCGGCCAAGACGACTTGTTTGTTGATATGCACAATCGCTTCAAGCGAATCTTCCCGTCAAATTACCCATCAAAAGCCCTTTCTATGGGGAATGCTT
>DYMA01000098.1 GCA_020721815.1 Sulfurovum sp.
GTTTGTTTTCTTCTTTGCCAAAGATATGTTTAAATCCAAAGTCTGTAAAGGGGTCAATGTATTTGTCTTTGATGGTCATGCACATAGGGATTCCTTTTTGGGGTTATTATAGCATAGAATGGGTAATGTTCGTTTCATTTCTCGTTCCACTTTGAGAGAGAGATGGAACAAGAAAAAAGTTTAGATTCTAAATCCAATAAGTGTAATATCGTCTTTGCGGTTGTGTGTGCCTTGGTAGTTTGTAAGATTCTCTTCAAATAGCTTTTTTTGGTCGTTCATATTTTGAGTGTAGTGTTCTTTGATAAGTTTCAAAAAATTTTTTCTACCTAGCATAAAGCCATACTCTCCCCCTGTTTGGTCAAAATATCCATCGGTTGCAAGGTATCCGCAAATTTTGGATGAGTACTCAAGGGTGTGGTTGGTAAAGGGGTAATCGCCTTGGGATTTGCGATAGCCTACAGAGTGGCGATCTCCTTTGATGATTTTGAGGTGACCCTCTTGAAGATAGACAAAAGGGGTGTTTGCTCCTGCAAAGCGTAAAATCTTCTCTTTTTTATTGATATAGAGTATGCCACCATCGAAGCCTGAATCGGAGCGTGTGGTGTAATCTTCTTTTTTAAGGAGTTTTTTCATGATTCGATTGAAGTGTTGCAAGATATGAGCAGGATTGACCGCCTCATTGCTTGTAATGATTTTGCCAATAATTTCACGCTCAATTGCCTTAACAAGCATCGTCACAAAAGCTCCTGGTACTCCATGTCCCGTACAATCAATAACCATAAGTAAAGCCTCATCGCTATGGCGAAGCTCCTCGAAGAGATAAATATCTCCCCCTACGGTATCTTTGGGTTGCCACATTACAAAATGTTGAGCAAAAAAGCTCTCTAAGATATGAGGTTGGGGAATGATGGCGTTTTGGATATGCGAAGCGTAAGCGATAGAGTCTTGAAGGTTGCCGTATAGAAATTTTAATTGTCTAAAGCTTGATTGGAGTTCGAGATTGATTTTGACTCGTGCCATAAGCTCTATTGCCCTAAAGGGTTTGGTGACATAGTCCACAGCTCCTAGCTCGTAGGCTTTGAGAATGGAGGCTTCATCGGTGCTAGAGGTGATAAAAAGTATCGGAATGTGTTGGGTTTGAGGGTTGGCTTTGAGTCGTCGGCACACCTCATAGCCATCCATATGGGGCATGACAATATCAAGGAGTATCAAATCAACTTCTCGTGTTTCAACGATTTGCAACGCTTTTTCACCCGATAGGGCGACGATGAATTTGTAGTATGGATTGGGATTGATTGAAAAAAAATTGAGAAGAATATCAATATTGGATTTTTCATCATCTACGATTAGTATATTTTGTATCTCGTTCATTGTTTCCCTTTCTATTGGATTTTTTAAAAAAACTTCAAAGCTTCATCAAACTCATAGTGTTCAACGAGCTTTTTTATTGCTTCAAAGCGTTGCGTCTCTTGGGTATCGAGTGCGTAAAGTTCTATCTTCTGAATTATATCAGAACATTTTTTAGGTTCCATGAGTTCTAAAGCATCTTTAAGATTTTTAAAGAGTTCATTTTTGAGTTTTGCATCAATGGGTGCTTTGGGACTCTCTATCTTTTGGGTTTTTGGGGGAAGTTTGGTGTTGAGTTCATGGAGTAGAGTGTGTAACTCGTGATGAAAAGCTTCCAAATAGTTATTGCCGTTGGGTTGTTCAAGTTTTTGGCACAGCTCATAGAGTCGCACAGCTCCAATACTACCGCTAAAGCCTTTGAGTGTATGGATGGTTCGCTTGGCGGTATCATCAAGGGAGTCAATGGTAACGTTTTGGTAATCGTCTTGAAAATTATGAAGCAGTTTAAGATAGAGCGTTTGATTGCCTCCTAGATAAGCCAAGCCTTTGGATGTATCGATAGAGCCAAAGGCGGGGATAGAGACTTTTTGGGGAGTCTCTAGGGCGTGTGATGTTTCGTTGGTTTTGGGCGTTAGGTAGGTTAAGAGTATATCGTAGAGCTTATCAATCTCGATGGGTTTATTCAGATGAGCATTCATGCCCACTTCGAGACTTTTTTGGATATCTTCATGCATAGCGTTGGCAGTGAGTGCTACGATGGGAATATCGGTGTCTATTTGGCGAATGAGTTGGGTGGCTTTGTATCCATCCATGATGGGCATTTGAATATCCATCAAGATAAGTTCGTATTTGTTGGGATTGGCTTTGTATTTTTTGAGTGCCATTTGACCGTTGGTAGCACTATCGATAAGAATACCGCTAGGTTCAAGCAGTCCAAAGATAATCTCTCGATTGGTTTCATTGTCGTCGGCTAGTAAAATATGCGAACCTTTAAGGGTGGCAATAGTGTGCAATTGTGCATTTTTGTCGCTTGGACGCTGATGGGTTGTCCCCAAAAAGGTATCAACAAGTAGATTGTAGAGGTTGGATGGATTGATAGGTTTGTACAAAAAGGTCTCAAACCCCAAATCCTTTAACTCCTCAATCCTTGATTCATGGTGGTAGGTATTGATCATAATAGCAATAGGAGTCTTTTGGAGAGACTTTAGGGTCTCGATGGATGCGACAAGATGCCAATCTACAAGGGTGAGATGATAGAGTCTATCGATTTGCCCAGTATGCTCTATCGCCTCTTGAAGTGTTGAGAGAGCGGTGGACTCTATGCCAAAACGCTCAAGTGTGCCTTGAAGAATGGTTTGCCACTTTGGATGGCTATCGACAACCAAAATCTTTTTATTTTCAAAGGTTTCAAAGGTTTTGGGAGTATCTTTGGAGAGAAGCTCAATGTCAAATACAAAACGACTCCCCTTGCCGTATTGGCTCTCTACCCAAATAGTACCCCCCATAAGCTCGGTAAGTTGTTTGGAGATGCTTAGCCCCAGTCCCGTACCGCCGTATTTGCGTGTGGTTGAGCTATCGGCTTGGGTGAAGGAGGTGAAGAGCTTGGATTGTTGCTCGTTCGTTAGCCCAATGCCCGTATCGCTTACCTCGAAACGCACACGATTGTTGGAAGTTTTTGCGATAGAGAGGGTTATTTCCCCTTTGTCGGTAAATTTGACGGCATTGCTCATAAGATTGGTAAGGATTTGGGCAATACGAAGCGAATCACCGTAAAATATTTTGCCTAAATTGTTATCGTAATCGACAAACAGTTCAAGATTTTTCTCATCAATCTTAAACTTCACAAGCCCTACAACGCTATCGACAAGTGCAAAAAGATCAAAATCAACCTTTTTGATAGTGAGTTTACCCGCTTCGATTTTAGAAAAGTCCAAAATGTCGTTGATAATGCCCAAAAGTGTTTTGGCACTGTTGTCGATTTTTTGGATATAGTTGCGTTGTTTGGATGTTAGCTCAGAGGACAAAGCAAGGTGTGCCATGCCGATAATGCCGTTCATGGGGGTGCGAATCTCATGGCTCATATTGGCCAAAAATTCCGATTTGGCTTGGGTTGCCTTTTGGGCTTTGTTTTTCTCGCAAATTAAATCACGACTCTGTTTTTGGATAGTATCAATCATGTGGTTAAATCCACGGCTCAAAATCCCAAACTCATCGTTGCTGTGCTTCTTGATTTTGATGTCGTAGTTGTGATTGATGGAAATCTCCTCCATTATATCAGTAAGTTTGTAGATGGGAGCGGTGAATATTTTTTGAAGTTTGATGGATACAAGGTAGCTCAAAACGATGACAATCAAAGCAATCAAAAGCAAGACAAGCAAAATCTCTTGTTTGGCTTGTTGTATTCCTTTGGTGTCGGATACGAGTATCGACGTTGCCAAATAGTCGTTATCCAAAAAGAGATGGGTGGCTACGATGAGATAGTGTTGGTTTTTGTAAACAAAGGCTTGGGTGGTTTGGCGGTTGGAGTAGTCAAGATGTTTTTGGACAAGATGCAATAGTTCGTGTTTGTCTGCGTTGGTTTGGATATAAGCCGCAAACTCTTTTTCACCTTGATAGACAAAAGCACCGCTAATGCTTTGATTTTCTTTGAGCGATTCAAGCAGGGTTTGCGTGCTATCTTTTTGTTCAAACGAAATAGAAGCGATGAGATTTTTGCCCATAATGCGTGAGAGATTGATGAGTTGTTGGGTATCGACTTCAACTTTTTTGTAGGATATATAGCTCATGATTCCAAATCCCGCAAGAAGCATCGTTGTAATAGCGACGGTGTTGAGAATCAAAATAAATTTATTGCGGATAGAAAAGAATCTTTTGGGGCGTGGACGGGTCTCTAGCATGGGGTTAAAATCTTCCTTCAATACGAACATGATAACTCCTCCCGTTGTAGCCAAAAGGGGACTCTGGAGGATAAGGAAGCGAACCTTGGGTGCTGTAAAAATCGCTTCCCGTATCGCCCCATCTATCGGGATAGACATCCAATAGGTTTTTTGCCCCTAGGCTAAGATTGAAACGTGCATTGATTTGATAGGAAAACTCCACATCGCTTACCCATTTGGCATCAAAGCGGTACAAATCCTCACCCAAAACCGATGCGTACTCCCCAAAACGTTTGAGATTAAACGCCAAAGCCCAATCGCCTTGTGTGAGCTGGGTATAGAGCGAAAGTATATGTTTGGGTTGTCCTGAAGTGATGCGTTCCTTGGTGAGCGTATCGATAAGTATCCCCTCTCCTGCTGCTCCCAAAATAGAAGGAGCGGTATTGATTTGGGTTATTTGAGTGTTATTGTAGTGGTAGGCTAGATTGGTTTTGAGCAAAAGATTGTTGTCAAACTTATGATGATAGTTAAGACGCACATCGACTCCGTCGGTTTGAGTGCCAATAGCATTGGTAAAATAGCGAGCCTTTGTGACGTTGTAGCTATCAAGTATCGCTTGAACTTGGGGCGAAATGCTCCCTGAAATATTGCCCGTAAGCAAGATACGATCATCAATAGCATTGTAAAAATAATCGGCACTCAAGGAGAGATTGGAGGTGGGTTGATAGACAAATCCAAAGGTGTAGTGTTGCGATATTTCAGGCTTCAACTTCAACGCTCCCAAATCCCTTGCTACAGGACTATCAACCCCAAAGCTTCCAATTTGATTGAGTCCATTGACAACGTACTCCGTAGTGGTTGATGTAAAATAGGATTGTGAAAGCGAGGGGGCTCTAAAGCCTGTATTGAGGCTTCCATGAAACATAAGCGATTGCGTGGGTTTGTAGAGTGCGGAAAATTTCCCATCAAAGGTATTGCCAAAGTCGCTGTAGTGTTCAAACCTCGAAGCTACTTCAAGTGTTAGATTAGGGCGAGGATTAAACTTGGCATCGATGTACAAACCGACATTTTCACGATGAGCATCCACCTCATTGCTAGGCAAAAATCCAGGGAAACCTTGTGCACCTGCGTTGTTGCTAAATTCACCCAAACGGTACGAGTTGGGTTCTCCTTTGTAGATGGTGTAGTCTTCTTTGCGGTACTCTATCCCTCCTGCAAGAGTGAGAAGCTCTAAATTTTTGGAGAGATCCAGATTGATAACTTGTTGCCGATAGGAGGTACCACCGCTATCAAAGGAGGTAGGAGAGCTATCGCCTAGTGAGTCGTTGAGGCTGTTGTGTACATAAAAATGGAAGTTATTGTAACCGTTGGTGTAGCTAAGATCCCACTTGATGCCGTTTTGGAGTCTATCTTTGATACCCAAACTCAAAGAGTAGTCCAAAATCTTAGGGGCAATATGAGGCAAAAATCCATCGGGGTAAAGAGTAGGATTGTTTCTATCCTCTATAGGAAGTCGAAAAATAGCACCCGCCTCGCTCTCTCGCTTGTTGAAGATACCGTGAGCGTAAAAGGTTGTTCCGTTTTGTGTAATCATTTCACTGTTGAGTGCTAGAAGAATGTTTTGAGCCTCTGGGTCTCCATAGTGCATGGTGATAGGATTGGCAAGAGCGTTTCTGGGGTCGCCTTGCGCATAGAGGTCTCGTAAATCGGGCTCTGCACGATTGGTTTTTTGGTTGTCTCTAAACTCTGCTGTGATATTGATAAATCCATCGTAGGGCAAGGGGGTTGAGTAGAAAATATCGGTTTGTTTGGTTTTTCCGTCCCCTTCGTGGGTTTGGGCGTAGGTGGTGCTTATGCGGTTTTTGTGACCGTATCCTTTGAGTATGACATTAATCACTCCCGCAATAGCATCTGAGCCGTATTGTGCCGCAGCACCGTCACGAAGTATCTCAATGCGTTCGATAGAGGCTACGGGAATAGTGTTGAGATCAACACTCGATGAGCCTCGTCCGATGCTATTATTGACATGCATAAGAGAGCTTTGATGGAGTCGTTTGCCATTGATAAGGACAAGGACTTGATCAGGATTGAGTCCTCGTAATGTAAAGGGTTTGGAGTGGTCGGTTCCATCTTTGATACTTGCACTGGGGTAGTTAAATCCCGCAATGTATTTTTGGAGTATTTCGCTAAGCTCCAATGAGCCACTCAGGTGGATTTGTTGGGTCGTAATGACATCAATAGGCACATCGGAGTACATGGTATCACGTTCACCGCTTCGTGAGCCAATATCGGCTTTGAGTTCGGTTTCGGTAGCAAGAAGCTCTTCGAGAGATTTGTGGTAATACTTTTCGCTTTGCGGGGTAGTTTTGGGGGCTGGATAGAGCAATTGGGTTGCTAGTAGGGATAGAAATAGATATTTTTTGGTTTGCATTTACTCATCTCCTTTGATAATCTCTTGGGCAATAGCCAATAGCGGTGCTTGAATTTTGATTTGGGAGTATTGGGCGGTTTTGTGATTGATGACGAGATGGGGTTTTTGCATCACAAAAGAGAGCTGAATAATACCGCCTCTTTGTGCAAAGCCTCTTTGGGTGCCAATGGTGAGAATAGAGTTTTTGATGGCGTACAAAATAACCTTTTGAATCTCTTGTTGATTTTCAAGAGTAACAAACAAAATATCCGTTTGACCTATCTCTTCGAGGCGTGCAATGTGTTTGATTTCAACCGATTTGCCGTCTATTTTTTTCTCTTTGTAGAGCCTATTTAAAAGATCGCCAAAGGGGTTATTGCCAATGACGGTTATACGAAAGAGATGCTCTTTGGGATGATTCCATTGTACAAATTGAGCCAATCTGCCGATGAAAACAGCTTGAAGGTCTCGTTCTTGATTGGAGGCTAAGAGCAGTAGATTGAGCGATAAAAAAGCAACAATTATTTTTTTCAACTTTTGTCCTCCCATCCACAAGACTCTCACTCCACGACATATTCAATTTATCGTTCGTACTGAGCTTGTCGAAGTACATCAAGCTCAGGGTGAACGGATACGATATTTTTTACTCTGTCGTGGAGTACGTACAAGAATAATTGCAAACTCTAAATTTTTAGGCAATTGTAGCTTGTTTTTAGTTAGGAGATACTTTAAGGCTTTGTGCAGTTAAAAAACCCTATTGGAGTGTGAGTCAAACCCATGCAAAGCAAAATGGTGAATATATGCTATAATGGCACTCTAAATAAAAGAGATTAAAGGAGTCAAGTATGGTAGTAATTGAACAAAGCTATTTTCACATCGATATGCCTTATATCAAAATGAAAAGTTCTTTTATAAAAAACATCAAAAACTATATCGCTACTTACAAAGCTTTCTCTAACTTTAATCAGTTTTTGCAAATATCAATATATAATATAGAGAACTTTTTAGCTCTAAGAGGAGCACAAAGTGTTGATGAGATTGATGAGATATTGATTAAACTCGAAGACTTTTCAGAAGCTAATAAGGCACTACTCAATGATAAAGATCTCAATCGATGGTATAACTACCCTCTAAGATATATGATTGATAAGACTGAGACCTCTAATATGTCACTCCAAGCCATGTTGGGTTCACAACAAGCTCAAGCAATGTATAATGAAGCTCGATAAATCCCCACGATATAAACGAGGTGTTAAAAAAATCCTCAAAGCTCACAAACTAACTCAAGAGGCTATTGTGCAAACTGAGGAGTTATTTCTCAATGATCCACAAACACCCTCACTACGATACCATCAAATCAAATGCAAAAAAGATAAAAATCGATACTCAATATCCATACCCAATACGCAATATAGAATTTTGCTGAGCAACTTTGGAGATATGGCAATATTAGTGGCTCTACTCGATCATGATGAGTATGACAAAAATAATAAGGATTGTTAATAGATAAATCGATACAATAATACACATCTATAAAATTTAAAAGCTTTTATGTTCCCTACCCCTATAGGAAAGATTTGAATATTAGAATTATCAGTGTACGACGATGTAGAAAAAATGAACAAAAAAGGTATGTAGATGAAAATAACAGCTGACGAGTTTGATGAGCGATTTGATAGCGGTGAAGATGTTTTTGATTTGATGAAAAATCCAAAAGTTATGAAGCTTCAATCTTTTGAAAATGAATATCTAAAAAACAGTGTAACCATTAATTTTTCTGAAGATGTCTATAGTAAAATCAAAGAAAAAGCAAATCTATTAAGAGTTTCGGTAGATGATTTGATTAAAATGATTGTAGCTCAAAGATTGGGAGTAGTGTAGGCAAAAAATAGTATTTTTGCCTACTTCTCTCGTTCCCATCGGGGAGAGAGTGTGAAATAACTGCTAAAAAAGTGCTTCGACAAGCTCAGCACGAACG
>DYMA01000099.1 GCA_020721815.1 Sulfurovum sp.
TCCCCATAGAAAGGGCTTTTGATGGGTAATTTGACGGGAAGATTCGTTGCAACGCCGAAGCAATTGACCACGATTTGTTGCCACCTGTATTAAGAATAGCTTTTTTACCATGGAGTATTTCTCTATAGGGAGCTAATCTCTCTTCGAGTTTGGCTTCCTCTTCTTGAATAATTTTTTGTGCATTGGCTATAAGTTGTGCATCTCCAAAGGCATTGACGATGCTCATAATGGCATTGGTTGTATCTCGTTTACCGTAAAAAGAGACACTAATGTAGGGAATATTGTATTTTTCTTGCATCTTTCGTGTGAGAGTAATGAGCGACTTTGCACATACAATGACATTAAGTTTGGCACTATGAGCCATTTGAATATTTTCAATTCGTCCATCTCCTGCTAATGTGGAGACAATTTTGATACCAATTTTTTCTAAAATAGGTGTATATTGCCACATATCACCCGTTACATTGTACTCTCCAATTAAATTTATTCCAAATGGATGAATCTCTTGAGGCTCTTTGGTTCCTATGAGTTGATGAAGCACCGCCTCACCGCCCAATCGACTGCCCAAATTTTTACCCCCTACAAATCCTGGTGAGTGTACTACAACCATGGGAATACCATATTTTTCTTGCATTCTTGAAGCTATGTTATCCATATCATCGCCAATCATAGCCGTTACACACGTCTCGTAAATAAATAGAGCTTTGGGATTTTTGTGAGCTACAATATACTCTATAGAGGCTTCAAGCTTTTTGTGACCTCCGAAGATGACATCATTGGTTGTAATATCCGTTGAGTATCCCATCACTACATTATTCTCTCCCTCCCAGCTTGTGGGTGTAGCTCTTGTCTCCCACGATGCTCCGATACACGTCGCAGGTGCATGGACGAGATGAACCGCATCCGCATAAGGAAAAAGGGCAATTTGCGCCCCTTCAAAAGCACATCCTCCGCTGGTTGCACCTGGTTTGGGTTTGTCGCAACTTGACTTTTTTTTCTCATTATGGCTACATGCAGACTCATTTAAAAGTTCACGAATTAATTTTTTATTTATCATTTATCTCACACCCATACTATTTATTCAAAAATATAAATGCAATAAGTGTTCCATTTTTAAAACAAGATGATACCAATAACCCTCTCAATCCATGTAGAATTTTATGGGTATTTGTGTATAATGTTGTAATTTATATTTATTAAGGATTTTTCAAATGTTAGATTGGTTATTAAATCTGTTGGGTTTTGGCGGTGAGAATAGAAACGGATACAATAAAGGCTTGATTAATGAACTTCAAAAAGAGCATGAACAACTTTTGGGTAAACTTGAAAAAATCCAAAGTAATATGAGTCTGCTTAATGAATATATGATCAAAAAAAATATTGATGAGTTTAAAGTTGAATTGCTCTCCTATTTCATGAAAGAGGAGTTTAAATTCCATAAATATCTTAATGAGTTTTACAAAGCCGATGGAGCAACGCTTGCGAATATAAAAAAATGCGAAGAGGATTTGAAAGATATGAAAAAAGATATTATCGCTCAACTTGACAAAAGTATGGGAGAGGATGCGATTTTCAATGACAAAGTCGTCAAAAATATCAACAACGCCATCTATATCATGAAAAGCCGTACCGAACTTCAAAACAGAGAGTTGGTTGATTTATACAAAAAATAGTCACTTCCAAAGTGACTCTTATTAAAATAATAGTAATATATCCTTTAGCAAAAAACAAAAAGGTTCTATTATGAGTGGATATATGATTTTCTCAGGGACTGCCAACCCCAAACTCACTCAAGATATCGCAGACTATCTTGAGTTTCCAGTGGCAAAAGCCAAGATTAATAAATTTTCAGACGGCGAAATTAATATTCAAATCACCCAAAGTGTAAGGGGCAAAGATATTTTTATCGTGCAACCCACCTCGGCTCCTAGCAATCAAAACTTGATGGAGTTGCTTATTATGACCGATGCACTCAAACGCTCTTCTGCCAAATCTATCACCGCTGTTGTTCCCTACTACGGCTACGCTAGACAAGATAGAAAAGCGGCTCCTCGTGTGCCTATTACCGCCAAACTCGTCGCCAACCTTATGGAGACTGCGGGGATTACGAGACTTGTGACGGTTGATTTGCACGCTTCGCAAATTCAAGGGTTTTTTGATGTACCCGTCGATAACCTCTACGGTGCTATTATCTTCATGGATTACATCAAACGCAAAAATCTCAAAAATCCCATCATCGCTTCGCCCGATATTGGCGGTGTAAGCAGGGCGAGATACTTTGCCGATAAGTTGGGACTTAATATGGCGATTGTTGATAAGCGACGTGAAAAAGCCAATGAATCGGAGGTAATGAACATTATCGGAGATGTCAAAGACAAAGATGTGATTTTAATCGACGATATGATCGATACAGCAGGAACGATAGTACACGCTGCAACAGCACTCAAAAAACTAGGAGCAGTATCGGTAATGGCGTGTTGTACCCACCCCGTACTTTCAGGCCCAGCTTACGAGCGACTCAAAAGCGGAGATTTGGATGAGCTGGTTGTCTCCGACACCATTGCACTCAAACAAACATGTGCCAAAATCAAAGTACTCTCGACGGCCCCTATGCTAGGCGAAGTGATTCGACGAGTCCACAACAACGAGAGTGTCAATTCACTTTTTGAAACCAAATAGAATAGAAGATCAATGAAACAAGAAAATATTCGCAACTTCTCCATCATCGCCCATATCGACCACGGCAAAAGTACATTAGCCGATAGAATTATTCAAGAGTGCGGTGCGGTATCGGATCGCAAAATGTCCAATCAAGTCATGGATACGATGGATATCGAAAAAGAACGCGGCATTACCATCAAAGCCCAAAGCGTACGACTCGATTATGTCAAAGATGGAGAACACTATGTCTTAAATCTTATCGATACGCCAGGACACGTTGATTTCTCCTACGAAGTAAGTCGCTCTTTGGCCTCTAGCGATGGGGCGTTATTGATTGTCGATGCAGCTCAAGGAGTCGAGGCACAAACCATTGCCAATGTCTATATCGCTATGGAAAATGAACTCGAACTTTTGCCCGTCGTCAATAAAATCGACCTTCCCGCAGCCGACCCCGATAGAGTACTAGCCGAAGTGGAAGAGGCGATAGGGCTTGATTGTACGGAGCATAATTTGGTCTCAGCCAAAACGGGTCAAGGAGTCAAAGAGCTTATTGATACCATCATTCGACGCATTCCTCCCCCAAAAGGAGACACCAATGCCCCCCTAAAAGCTCTCATTTACGATAGTTGGTTTGATAACTATTTAGGAGCTTTGGCACTCATTCGAGTCTTTGATGGCAACCTCAAAAAAGGGGACATGGCGTACATTATGAACAAACAAGCGCAACACCAAGTCCTTGATTTGATGTTTCCCAACCCCATTGCACCTATTAAGACCAATGAAATTGCTACGGGTGAAGTGGGCATTGTCGTTATGGGACTCAAAACCGTCGATACACTTCAAGTAGGTGATACCATTACCTTAGCCAAAAATAAAACCGCACAAGCCATTGATGGGTTTGAACCTGCCAAATGCTTTGTTTTTGCAGGCATTTACCCTATTGATACCGATAAGTTTGAAGAGCTTCGAGATGCGCTCAACAAACTCAAACTCAACGATAGCTCCATTAGCTTTGAACCAGAGAGTTCTTTGGCTTTGGGTTCGGGATTTCGTACGGGATTTTTGGGTATGTTGCACATGGAGGTTATCAAAGAGCGACTTGAACGAGAGTTTGATTTGGATTTGATAGCTACCGCCCCTACGGTTGTTTACAAAGTCCTCAAAACCGACAAAAGCGAAGTGATGATTCAAAATCCCAGCGAACTGCCCGAGCCTCAAAAAATCGAGACCATTTACGAACCCTATGTCAAAGCAACCATTTTGACTCCCCAAGAGTTTGTGGGTAATATTATCAAGCTTCTCAATGACCGTAGAGGGGTACAAATCAAAATGGACTACCTCAACGAAACACGGGTACTATTGGAGTACGATATACCTATGAATGAAATCGTTATGGATTTTTACGACAAACTCAAATCCACTACCAAAGGATACGCCTCGTTTGATTACGAACCTATTGGCTTTAGAGAGGGGGATTTGGTCAAACTTGATATCAAAGTAGCGGTGGATGTTGTCGATGCTCTCTCTATTATCGTACCGCAAGAAAAGGCACGTAATCGAGGATTGGCATTTGTTAATTCGCTCAAAGAACTCATCCCTAGACAACTCTTTGAAGTGGCTATTCAAGCAAGTATTGGCAACAACGTCATTGCACGAAGCAACGTCAAATCGATGGGCAAAAACGTCACCGCCAAATGTTACGGAGGGGATATTACCCGCAAACGAAAGCTCCTCGAAAAACAAAAAGCAGGTAAAAAACGTATGAAATCGATTGGCAAAGTCGAAGTTCCTCAAGAGGCATTTATGGCAGTACTCAATATCGAAAGCTAATGGGTACACTCTTTCATCTTCATCTTTTTGCTGCTATTGCGTGGATAGGGGGCTCGGTCTTTTTGTTTGTACTGGGAGTCTCTATCCGCAACAAATCTGACCAAAAAAAAGTCTATCCCATCATTGGACCCATCTTTGGTTACTTTGAAATCGTGATGTTGATTGTGTTGGTAGCTACAGGTATTGCGATGATAGTCGAAAATGGACTTATCCAAAGCCTTTTTGATACTACGATTAGCCACGAAGTTATCGATTCATTGCGTAAAAAACTCCTGCTTGTAGCCTTTATTATTTTTCTTACGATTGTTCATACCACTATCGCTTTCAAAACCATCCACAAAGAGCGAACCCCACAAGAGAACTTCTTCTCACGAGGTGCATCAATGTTGATTTTTATCCTCAATCTTGTGGTATTGCACTATGCCATTATCATTAGAGACATTCTCTAACCCCCCCAAGATGCTCGTTCGTACTGAGCTTGTCGAAGTACATCAAAGTACTAGAACTTTTTTATAGTGGTTGATACTGCATTATGATGGAGACTCAACGACTCCTCCTCTTCGATTTGACACCGTGGGCAGATGGTTTCGCCTCCACGGTAGGTAAAGGAGTTGCCGCACTCATTGCACCTGCGTATATCAAAGGCAATCAGTGTGCGTTTACGTGGCTCAAAAAACTCTTGATTTTCAAAACCAATTTGGAGCTCGATAGCATTGGGCTCACACACATCGTGGCAAAGATGGCACTTGATACACGCCAAAGTATCAAAGTGGATAAGTGAAAATTTCGCATTGCTACTCAAAGCCCCCGTAGGACAAATACGGTAGCAGATTTGGCAATTGGTGCAACACTCGTCGATGTATTTTTGAGAGATAAAGCCTATCTCTTTTTGAGGTAGTATTTCGTATTGGGTGGGTTTTTCTACCCTTTTGAGCAGTGTCAAAAGCAATTGGCGTTTAAGGGGAATCGTTTTGGTTTTGAGTTTGGCAATTTGTGCAGAGTCCACTGTGAAGCTTTGAAGCTCCCCATCATTGACTTTTGCCTCAAACTCCTCTTTGGCTTCTATGGCTTTTTGGAGCGTGATGTTGCTTAAAAAATTTCGCCTTGAAGACTCTTGGGTTTGCGTATCATTGGCTTCAAAACGCACACTTAACGCCTTATCGCAAAAACTTGAAAGTACAAAGTTTGCCTCTTCGATAGTGGCTACAATGTGGCTATAGAGCCTCTTGCCAATTTCGCACGATTGGCAATATCCTAGCTCCAACACAATCTCTTTGCTAAGAGCCAATGCCATAAGCTCCTCCACCCCAAACCACGCCAAACAAGGTACGTTTTGCTTGCAACTAATAATAGATGTCTCTTGTTCCAAAAACTCGAAGAAAAAATCAACGCCACGGTATTGGCTAAGGCTAAAAGCACTACTAGGACACGCCCCCACACACGCTCCGCACTCGACACAAGCACTCGGGGAAAAAGAGGGGATATTATCGACCAAACCGATAGTATCCACAGGACAAATATCAACGCATTGTGTGCAACTCGAAAGCTTACTACTAGCTCGAACGCACGATGTTATTTCAAAGTTGAGACTCATATTAGCGACAAACTTCCAAAGTTTGGCTAAGGTACTCATAGTCGCTTAGCAAAAACTCCAATGAGAGTTCCGAGGTATCGTGATAGAGCGGTGTGCGTGATTCTCGTCGCATATTGATCAAAAACATCGGCACCCATTGCAATAGGTGGTCACGCAAAAAGCCCTTTTGGACATTGAGTAGCTCACACACTCCCTCTCTATCCTTAGCTTCAATCGCTTTATCAAGTGCATTGCACAGCATATAGACAAACTCCAACTCCACACCAATATGATCCGCCGATACAATCCGTGCTTTGCTTAAATCGACCCTAAAATCAAGCGAGTTGTAGAGTTCAATCACGGGATTATCACCGCCACTCTCTACCATCTGGTCATCTCGCACATAAAAGCTCTCATAAGGTACCATGTGCATCAAAAAAAGCGAAGTAAAATCGACATTGAGGTACTCATTGATAAGTTTTGAATGAGAGTGTTCTTTGCGTTTGCTCCAATCACGATAATGGGGCAATAGCTCCATGATAAGCTCATCGCTCTCAATGGTTTTTAAAAAATCCTCATCGACTTCAATAAGCATAAGTCGTGAAATCAAAGCGTAGAGATTGGTTCTACTGATATTTTCTTGTTTTAATTGTGCAAAATCCATAAATAGCCTCTTTAGCAAAAGTTTATTATCTTAGCACTTTTTGATAAAAATAGGATTAATAGAGACAAAAGCACTCCGATTTGACTCAAATATGCTTCATTTTCTCTTGAAATTTATTGGTGTGTTTTGGGATGAAATGGGAGAATAAACAACTACTCTCCTCCCAAAGCATCAAGAATTTGAGGAATATACCCCGCCAATTTCACGCCCACTTCACCCACCGCTTTGGTGGCTTCGAGGAGTCCCTCTTTGGATACTTTGAAGTATTTATCTAGCTTATTTTCTTGAGCGTTGGTCACAAAGGTCTCTACATCGCTTTTAAACTCCTCTTGTTTTTCGATAGGTAGAGCCTCTATCACCTTATTGGCTTCTGCTTTTAGATTTTCCAATAGCTCTTTGAGGTCGTTGTTGGTGGTGGTAATCGTTTGGGTGATGGTGTTGTTATCACCCGTATTGATTACGCCACTACTATTGCCACCTACGCTTACACTGTTATTATTGTTTACAGTTTTGCTACCTGAGACTTTGTCACCTGCAACTTTATCGCCACCCGTAATATCACCAACATTACCACCAATATTACCAAAACTAATATTTCCATTGCCCATTATTAACTCTCCTATCTGTAAAATATCTGCTAATTTTTTTGATTCTTCGGGTGTTTCAATCCCCTACAAAAGCTCAAATACATCAACATTTTTTATTTTACCATTTTCACACTTGATAAATCGCTCTTTTTGCTCTATGTATTGGATAAGTGTTTTGTGCTTAAAATAAGTTGGTTCTTTACTACTTTTACAAATCTCACAATTGCAATCTGGATTATGTTTCATTTCCTCACTCATATCTCTTTTTGCTTTACTATTTTTACAATCCTTACAATTACACTCTACCATCTCATCGTACTGGATATTTTTAAACCATTGCCTATGTATCGTCTCTATCTCTTTTTTGATTTCGTGGAGTAGATATTTTCTTTGCAATGGGTCGCCATTGATGGCTATTTGGATGATTTTAAGCCCCTCTATGCTTTGGGTCTCTAGGATTTTGGCTCGACAATGCTCATTTTTGATTATTACCCCTGTTCTCCAAAAAAGTTCATCCTCTATCCTATCACTAAGCCTTACGATAAGTCTCGATACGATGCCTTTGGGCATAAAGGGGTATTGGTATCGAAATGTTAGAGTATTGCTATTGTCAAAATCATTAGTTGCTTCTTTTGTAGGCAGAAATTGAGGAGCGATAAAAACATCTTTTGTTAATTCAAAACAGATTTCAAAATTATCTTTTTTCATCAGTGCCAAAAGTTTTATTTGCTCTTCATCGTCGTAATTTGACCAAAGTTTATCTAAATCTTTCCCACTAAATCTACCGCTATTTTCTATCTCTTTGACCGATAAGATACGATAGACGCTATCGACTGCCCATTGTGGATTGAGAATGATAAAATTTCTTAGTACTCTATCATGCCAAAAGTGCAAGATACTACCAATCTTATGCAAAATAGTACTAATATCCATTTGAGAATCTACATTCATAACTCCGTAGTCGGTACAAATGCCTGTAAATCGTTTAAGATTTATATAGTTTTCATTTATTTTTGACAACTCTTTTCGTATAGGCTCTTGTTTGGCTGGGCGAACCTCATTCATAATAGATAGTTTTGAAAGGCTAATTTGAATCAACTCTCTTAATGCTATAAAATCAGCTTTTCTATTGCCCAAATCTATCTCTCTTACCTCTATTTGCAAATGTGGATAGAATCTTTGTAACCACTCACCCCCCCCTACCCCAAAAACCTTAAAATAAAAACAGCAAAA
>DYMA01000100.1 GCA_020721815.1 Sulfurovum sp.
CAAAAAGCTATCTTCGATTCGTAAATTTATCGTTTGCATTGTTTTCTCCTTTGTGGTATTGTAGCCCATCTCTAGCAATCATCCAAAGCAATGGCAGGGCTAAAGTAGGGGTTGCTTAGTTGAAATTTGCTTAGTATTCGACTGTAGAGTACGCTGTTGCCAAAGAGATTGCCCATCATGATAAAGTGTGAGATGGTGAATTTGGTTTTGAGTTGATGGCAGATACCTATTGCCATATCTCCCAACGCCTCAAAGATAGAGTAGGCAAGGTAGTGTCTCTGGGCACCTGCAAGTCTAAAGCTCATAATAGAACCCAAAAAATTGGCATAATCAAAATCGCCCTTATCATCAAAATAGGTATCGATTTTCAATCCCCCATTGCCTCTAAATTGATAAGAACTATCGCACAAAGCTTCACAATTGGCAGGGGTAAGTTCAAGAAGCGTCGCCACGACTTCAAAAAGATTGTCCCCAATAGAATTTTGCAAGGTATGAATAGTGTGTGGGTATTTTTGGGTGTAGTTTGCAAGTAATGTGCTGCGTTTTGCATCGCTTTGAAACCTCTCCCATACTTTTGCCATGCTAAAAGGAGCAAAAGTGATAACCCGTTTGGTCGCCATCTCGTTAGCTACTAAAAAACATACGCCTTGGGTAGAGAGGTAGCACCCGATAGCGTTGTGAAATTGTGCCTCTTTTTGGATAGCAACAAAGCGATTGATAATCCTATCCTCATCCAAAAGCTCCAAAGTCTCATAGGGATGGGTAATAAGTGAGATATTTTTTTGCACCACTACCGCTTCGAGTTGTGAGGGAGCATGAAAAAAGAGATAATCAATCCCACTCTCTTGGGCATTGATAGAGGCTAGGAGACTTTTATTGTTGTAGGGGGCTTTGATTTTGATAAACTTCTTGCCGCTCATCTCTTGCAAAGTCCTATCGGCAAGAGTCACTTTAAGGGTAGGTTTTTCAATCGAAAAGAGGGCGTTAATCTCCTCTTGGGTTACGTTAAAAAGCTCACGAACCTTAGCGGCATGGGTGAGGAGCAGTGTCGCATCTGGGCTGTAATGAGGGGAGAAAATCGTACAATCTTCGTAGTTTAGAAGAGCGGGGTTGCTGTAGTGATTGCACACCAAACGCTCATCAAGATAATGCTCACTACTAGGATCGCTAAGGCTCTCGATGCATTTTGCACACGGAGCTATCGGGTAGTCCAATGACTCAAAGCGTTTAATGACGATAGGTTCATCAATTTGTTCGGTAATAATCTCTCCCAAAAAGAGCGAATGGGGCAAAAAGCGATTGAGCAAGGTATTGAAATGGGCTAGGTTGTTATCGTTTGCATCGATGGTTAAAACTATCTCTTTTTTGTTTTGTTCAACATTTGCCAAAACTCCGCTTGTATCAATAAGCCACTGCAAAAATCCTCCAAAGTATCGATGGGGGGCTTTGTAGGCTATGCGTTGTCTAACGGTCACGGTGATACTCCTTGCATTGGCTTTGGGGATTATTATAACGTGCAATGATTTCTTCAAGTGTAACCTCGTGTTGATTTTTGCAAAAGCTTACATTGGAGTGTGAAAGCTCCGCCATGGTAGCTTCGATAAAGTCATGAAATTTAGCCTTAAGTTCGTCGCTCAATCCTACATTTACACTTTGTATATCTTTGGGTACAATGCCTATGATACTCACCTGCGCCATCTTTTCAAGCAGTGAGCAGATTTCAAGCATCTCGGCTACTTCGACCTCGTGGGCGGTTTGTTTGTAGCTCCCCAATCCCAAAAGCTCCTCTGAGGGAAGATTGTAGATAGCCCCCACTTCATCGTCAATTGTCAGGGTATCAAGAATCAAAACCCTATCGTAATCTTGATAGTAGCTCATAAGTCCAAAACCCAACACACCCCCATCCACAAGTGTGACATCGCCCTCAAAGGTGTAGTTTTGTTCAATGTACTTTTGAGCATAAACCCCCACCCCCTCATCTTGAAAGATAATCGTCCCTACACCCACTATCGCTGTTGTCATTGCTTTCCTTTATATATGCTTCTTGTTGCCAATGTTTGTTTGGTATTGTATCAAACAAATCCATTGGATTACAAACCTCTTTGTACGACACCCATAAGGTAATCGACATCGCTATCATCCAAATGAATGGTACTGCCAGTCTCCAAAGCCCTCATCATACTCTTTTTATCCAAAGAGGGAGCGTGGATACAGTGGGGGTGGACGAGTTTGAAACTTTGCATCAAAGAGACACGGGTATCCAAAGGAGTTTGGCAGATATAGCAACGCTCTTGGTGATAGATACGCCCCTCAAATGCAAGCAGCTCCAAATAGCTCTCGACAACTACCCGTTTGGTGTTTTGTTTGGTCATTTTTTGGGCTGATTTGAGCAGTAGATTGTAGTAAAAGCTATCAATCTCCTCAACCTCTTTGAGATGCCTAGCCAAAGCTTGAATCCACTGATGCCACAAAAGCCATTTGGCATTATTCCCTAGCCAATCAAAAGAGATATGAGAGACACCACGAAGTCTGGGCATAAATCTCCCATCCTCTCCCTCTGTCTCAAAATCAATCAAAAATCCCAAAGCAATCACCGAATGCCTCGCCCCATAAAAGCGATAGTAGATACCTATTTGATGAGGCGAAAGAACAGTGACGATGCAATCCTCATCTCGAACGGGCTGGATGCGGAGAATAAAACCTTTCATTTAAACCTTTAGCCAAAAGCAATTTTAAATCACCCAAAAGTTTTTTGCGCGATAGAGTCGCACTGCAAATGCATACTCTCAATTCATAATGTTTTTTTAAATTAATAGTGTAAATATTGTAGAGTTGCGTAAAGTCTTCATCTATCTTTAACTCACGATTATGTATAATCTAGCCAAAATTATGAGATTAGCAAACGTTGAATTTACGACTACTCTCCTAAATAAAAACATTAGCAAAAATAAATTAAAGGTTGGCTTATGAGAGATCTCTTTACCTCATTTAAAGATAACTGTGGATTTGGGCTTTTAGCTTCAATCAACAACACACCCTCGCACAAAAACCTAGAGGATGCAATTACCTCTCTTTCACGCATGATGCATCGAGGGGCCATTGCAGCTGATGGCAAGAGCGGAGATGGGAGTGGATTGCTTTTATCTTTACCTAAGAAGTTTTTTACAAAAGAGGCAAAAAAAGATGGCATAGTATTGCCCAATATGTATGCCGTAGCGATGCTTTTTTATCAAAACGAAAAGCAACTTGATACCATCAAAGAGATTTGTCTCAATAATGATTTGAAGGTTTTTTACAAACGAGAAGTACCTATCAATACCGAAGCATTAGGGGTTCAAGCCCTTGAAACATTGCCTAAGATTGCTCAACTCTTTGTCATGCCAAACTCTTTGATTGGTACCAGACGTTTTGAGGCTTTGGTCTATCTTTCACGCAAAGAGGTGGAGCATACGTTGCAAGAGGATAAGGATTTCTATATCCCCTCCTTTTCAACCTCTGTCGTCTCCTACAAGGGTTTGGTAATGCCTACCCATATCAAAGAGTTTTATCAAGATTTGGCAAATCCTCATTTTGAAATCTCTTTTTGTCTCTTTCATCAAAGGTTTTCAACCAATACCTTGCCGCAATGGAAATTGGCTCAACCCTTTCGTATGATAGCCCACAACGGCGAAATCAACTCCGTCACGGCAAATCGATTTAACGTCAAGGCAAAATCGGAAGATATGAAAAGTGACATCTTTAGTGATGAGGAGCTTAGTCGCTTAGAGAATATCATTCAAGGGGGAATGAGCGATAGTGCGAGTGTGGATAACTTCTTTGAGTTTCTCAATGTCAATGGGGTTGATTTTTTCAAAGCCGCACGCTCTATGTTTCCTGCTCCTTGGCAAAATGCCCCTCATATGGATGCTGATTTAAGAGCCTTTTATGAATACACATCAACCTGTTTTGAGCCATGGGATGGACCCGCAGCGGTAAGTATGACCGATGGGCGTTATATTGGTTGTGTGCTTGATAGAAACGGGCTTCGACCTGCCAAATACATCATCACAAGCGACAATCGAATCCTCATTACGAGTGAATACGGAGTGCTTGATATTCCCGATGAAAATATCATTGAACGAGGCAGATTGCAATCGGGTGAGATGATAGGGCTAGACCTCAAATACGGCAAAGTACTCAAAAGCAAAGATATAGACAACTATCTCAAAAATCGTGAACCCTACGGGCAGTGGCTCAATGAAAATATGAGCTATCTTCAAGAGCATCTTGACACCCCATTTAACTCGGTTTACGATTTGGATGAGAAGATATTGGAGGCGAAACAACGCTATTTTAATATCACCCATGAAGTACTCGATCAAGTCATTGAGCCGATGATGAAAGAGGGCAAAGAGGCAACGGGTTCGATGGGGGATGATACACCCTTGGCGGCTTTCTCCAACAAACAACGCAACTTTAGCGATTTTTTCAAACAAAAGTTCGCACAAGTCACCAATCCTCCTATTGACCCTATTCGTGAAAAGGTGGTAATGAGTCTCAACAGTGGTTTTGGTGAAACACGCAACATTCTCAATGATGATGCCCAACACGCCAAACGACTCAAAACGACTACACCTATTCTCTCAGCTGAAAATTTAGAGATTATCAAAGATTTTGGAGATATTAACAATCCCAAATATGAAAAATACTACAAAGCCAAAACCTACTCTACCATCTTTGCCTCCAACCTCAAAGCCTCGCTCTATGCTTTGGCTCAAGAGATTATCAAAGATGTACAAGAGGGCGGTGTGCGAACCATTATTTTGGATGATAGAACACTCAATGAAGAGAAAATTATGCCTATGCTCATGGTAGTAGGGTATGTCAATCAACAACTCCTAGAACACAAAGTACGCCATCTTGCTACCATTGTGGCAATCACAGGAGAGGTCTATGACTCGCATTCAGCAGCGTCACTTATTGCCTTTGGTAGTGCGGCTATCTACCCCTATATGCTTTACAAAAGTGTTGCTTCCATTGTACGCAAACAAAGCAAAGTAGGTGAACTCTCCATTGTACTCAAAAAGGTACGCAAGGCTTTGGGGTCGGGGTTGCTTAAAGTCATGTCGAAGATGGGAATATCAACCATTTCATCCTATCGAAACTCCAAACTTTTTGATATTATTGGCTTAGACAAAGAGCTTGTCAATGAGTGCTTCAAAGGTGTAAGAGTCTTGCTTAGCGGCTTGGGATATGAAGATATTGAAGAGCGTATCAACGCTATCCATGCACAAGCCTACAGCAAAGACAACGCCCAAAGAATCTATCCGCTTAATATTGGTGGTTACTACAAATATCTTGAAGGGGGCGAGTATCACGACTACGCACCAGCAACCGTTCACGCTATCCATGCAGTGGCAAAGAGCGGCAAACAAGAGGATTTTGATAGACTCAAATTGCTTATCAATCAACGTGACAAGAAGTTTATCCGAGACTTTTTTAATCTCAAAAGCGATAGAACCTCTATTGATATTGAAGAGGTCGAACCTCTTGAAGCCATCTACAAACGATTTGTAACAGCGGCGATGAGTTTGGGTTCTATTTCGCCCGAAGCGCACGAGTGTCTAGCCGAAGCGATGAATCGTCTAGGGGGCATGAGCAACTCAGGCGAAGGTGGAGAGGATGAAGCACGCTTCAAAACCATCAAAAACTCCAAAATCAAACAAGTAGCTTCAGGACGATTTGGGGTTACACCAGCCTATTTACGCAACGCACAAGAGTTGCAAATCAAAGTAGCACAAGGGGCAAAACCAGGCGAGGGAGGTCAGCTTCCAGGACACAAAGTCACTCAACTTATCGGACGATTACGCCATACTATTCCTGGAGTTACGCTTATATCTCCACCACCCCATCACGACATCTACTCCATTGAGGATTTAGCGCAGCTTATTTTTGATCTCAAACAAGTCAATCCCGAAGCTGCCATTGCCGTTAAGCTCGTTTCAACAGCGGGTGTAGGTACCATTGCTGCGGGAGTTGCCAAAGCCTATGCTGACAAAATTATTATCTCAGGTGCAGACGGCGGTACGGGTGCGGCACCTGTGGGTTCTATTAAGTTTGCAGGTAATCCATGGGAGCTAGGACTTATCGAAGCCCACAACGCCCTAAAAGCCAACAATCTTCGAGGACAAGTCCATCTCCAAACCGATGGAGGACTCAAAACGGGGCTTGATGTCATTAAAGCAGCACTCCTTGGAGCAGAGAGTTACGGCTTTGGTACAGCTGCTTTGACGGTGCTTGGGTGTAAAATTTTAAGAATTTGTCACCTCAATCGTTGTACAGTAGGTATTGCTACGCAAGAGGAGAGGTTGCGAGAAGATCACTACGAAGGAAGTGTAGAGCGTGTCATGAACTACTTTACCCTTTTGGCTGAAGATGTGAGAACTATTTTGGCTCACCTTGGATACTCCAAAATTGAAGATATTGTAGGTCGAAGTGATTTGCTTGAGGTTATTGATGATGAATTTGCTAAAAAGTTTGAATTTGCAAATCTACTCTATCGCCTAGAGGGTGTCGATACCCAACAAGTGGCCTCCAATGAGCCTTATGACAAAAATGAGTTTGAAAAAGATGTACTAAATGAAGCCATGAGCGCTATCAAGCACCCTACCGATCCCATTGTGATTCGACGAGATATTTCCAATCTCAACCGAAGCTTTGGAGCAAGAATCTCAGGTGAAATTGCCAAATATTACGGCGACAAAGGTTTGCCCGATGGGACTATTGATATTCGACTTGCAGGTATTACAGGGCAATCGTTTGGTGCTTTTTTAATTAACGGTGTTTCGCTCCATGTCAAAGGAGCAGGAAATGACTATATTGGCAAAGGAATGAGCGGTGGACGCATTGTCATTACCTCCGATACACGAGGTGGAGAGGCGTTTTCTTTGGGTGGAAATACCTGTTTGTACGGTGCAACGGGTGGAAAACTCTACATCAACGGACAAGTAGGCGAACGTTTTGCGGTGCGTAACTCGGGGGCTATTGCTGTTGTTGAGGGAACAGGGGATCATCCTTGTGAGTATATGACGGGAGGCGTTATTGTCATTTTGGGCAAAACAGGAGTCAATTTTGGAGCAGGTATGACAGGCGGTGTGGCTTTTGTGCTTGATGAAGATCATGGCTTTATTGAAGATATCAACCCCGAACTTATTGAAGCAAGACGAATCGATACCGACGATATGGACAATGAGCGTTACTATCTTAAAAAACTGCTCAAAGATTACCACAAAGAGACCAACTCCAGCAAAGCCAAAGAGTTGTTGGATAACTTTAGAGTAGGTGTAAGAGATTTTTGGCTGGTACGCCCAAAAGATATGAAAGTACCCTTGAATTTTGAGGATGGAGAGTAAGATGCAGAAGTTTTTTGAACTCGATAGAATAGATGCAACCAAACGAGATGTGGTAGAGCGGCTAAAGGATTTTGATGAAATATACAATCTTTTTCAACCCCTCAAAGCCCAAGAACAAGCCGATAGATGCGTACAGTGCGGCGATCCCTATTGTCACAACAAATGTCCGCTTCACAATTTTATTCCTCAATGGCTCAAATCGGTGGCTTCCAAAGATTTGGAGTTGGCGTTTAATCTCTCCAATGAGCCCTCCCCATTTCCCGAAGTGATGGGACGCATTTGTCCCCACGATAGGTTGTGTGAGGGGGATTGTACGCTCAATGATGGACACGGTGCTATCACGATTGGTTCAATTGAAACCTTTATCAACGAAGAGGGATTTGCACAAGGATTGAAGCCCAAATTTACCACCCAAAAGATTGGCAAACGTGTTGCTATCATCGGTGCGGGACCCTCTGGACTCTCAGCGGCAACTTTTCTTTTGCGAGAGGGCATTGATGTGGAGCTTTTTGATAAGCACAATCGTGCTGGGGGACTTATGACGTACGGTATCCCTGGATTTAAACTTGATAAATCCATCGTAGCTCGACGTATAGATTATCTCAAAGAGGCGGGTGCGACTTTTCATCAAAATTGCGAAGTGGGCAAGGATATAAGCTTTGAAAAACTTGTTGAGGATTTTGATGCACTCTTTATTTCAGTAGGTGCAACAGCAGGACGAAAAGCACAAATTGAGGGCGAAGATGCTCCTAATGTCTATATGGCAATGGAGTTTCTTACGCATATTCAAAAAAAGCTCTTTGATGAACCGTGCGAAAGAGAGATTGAGGTAGCCGATAAGCGTGTTGTGGTGATTGGCGGTGGAGATACTGCGATGGATTGTGTACGAACTTCATTGCGACAAAAAGCCAAAAGTGTGACCTGTCTCTACCGAAGAGACGCTCAAAATATGCCAGGGAGTCAAAAAGAGTACATCAACGCCAAAGAAGAAGGAGTTGAATTTGAATTTTATACCTCTCCCAAAGCGTTAAAAATCGAAAACGGTGAAGTTGTTGCCGTAACCATGATCAAAACTCAATTGGAAGAGCTGGAAAATTCAGGACGACAAAATGTACAAGAGATAGAGGGAAGCGAGTATGAG
>DYMA01000260.1 GCA_020721815.1 Sulfurovum sp.
TTACATTCCAGCTACCAATATCTTGATTAAAGGATGTTGCACCGTCAAACATTCCTTTCATCGTTGTGACATTGCTTACATCCCAGCTACCAATATCTTGATTAAAGGATGTTGCATCGCTAAACATATGACTCATATCCGTTACATTCGATACATTCCAGTCACCAATATCTGTATCAAACGACTTAGTACGAGCAAACATTTGACTCATATTTGTTACTTTTGTGAGATTAGGATTGTCTGGGGTTTCAATCTTGACATTGGCACAACCGTAAAATGTGGCTTCCATACTGCTCCACTCAGCTGTTCCCCACTGTTTGACCCCTATTAATTTATTGTTATCCATTCCATTTGTAAAACTATAACGATGGCTAAAGAATAGACTCTTTCCAATAGCTTTGATGGTGTAAATACCTCCACTCTCATACGAGTGCATTTTCTCCCTATAATCTACATTTTGATAGTCATCTTCATTGCTCCCATCACCCCAATCTATGCTATCATACCCTGAAATAGGTATGGATACTTGGTTACTATTGCTTGCTCCCCCTGCAATCCTCGTATCCCAAACCGTAATAAACGCCTTTTGGGTATCGACCTCTTGGGTGGCAATCATCGTTTGAAGCAAGTTGCCGCTAACACCTTTTGCTTTGCTTTTATCTATCGTTAGGCTAATTGTAGATTTGGAGTTAGTCAGTGGAGTCACATCAATCTGATACCTCTTCCCACTCCCTCTAAAGTTGCTTTTTGTGCCGTTGGTTACGACTATATCTTCACTATCAAACCCCTCTACTGCTTCAGAAAACTCTATGGTAAAGGTGACAATATCTTTGACCCAGTTGCGATTGATGAGCGTTACTCCTGCTTTGCCCTCTGTATTATCGGTAATATTTATCTCTACCACATCTTTGACAATGACGGTTCGTGTAAGGGTGGATTGGTTGCCGTTTTTGTCCGTGGCTTGGTAGGTGATGGTGTATGTGCCTACTTGGCTTGTATCGACACTCCCCGTAGTGGTTAGATGGACAGCGTTATCGTAATTATCCTCCACCTTTGCACCTTTGTCACTATAAGCCGTTCCTTTTTCTACGGCAAGGGTACTCTCACCTATAAGCGTAATAAGCGGCGGAGTGGTATCGACTGCGGTAATGGTGAGACTCTCAAAACGCATTGCTCCTTTGTCATCGGCAATAGTGACTACAAGATGATGCTCACCCAGCGTCGTAGGGGTATAGCTAAAGTTTGCGGTTTGTGCCAATAGAGTAACCACTCACCCCATCACCTAAGCCAAAATTAAAGTAAAAAACCTCT
>DYMA01000002.1 GCA_020721815.1 Sulfurovum sp.
GTTTTTTACTTTAATTTTGGCTTAGGTGATGGGGTGAGTGGTTACAAAATATTTATAAAGATGATATCCGTAATTATATAGGAGAAGATGGATATAAAGATTTTTTATATGATTGTATGGTTTCTCAAAAAACAAAATTCGCTCCTTTTATTGCCCAAGAAATTGCAATATCTCAAAAAGCATTACCTTCAAAAGTCATCTCACTCTTTGAAAAAATCAAATCTATCCTAAATATAGAGGGGGTCTCCTCGTGAATTTATCTGAAAAACAAAAAGAGATAGTCTATGCTGATGATGGTGCTATTTATGTAGAAGCAAGTGCAGGAAGTGGTAAAACTAGGGTTATTACTGAAAGAATACGATATTTATTGACCAAAACAAAAAAACAAATATTGGCATTAACATTCACAAACAAAGCGGGTCAAGAGATAAAAGATAGACTCAGAGATTCAAATATAGAAAATGTAGATGAACGACTGTTTGTAGGTACTTTTCATAAATTTTGTCAATATGTTTTAGAGCATCATGGAAGTGCTATAGGATTATCGCCTATGCCTCATATCTTTGAAGAGAGCAAGGATAGACTAGAACTTATGGCACAAGCGATAGAGCAAGTACCTCTCTATTGGGAACAATACAACTCTTACAATGAGAAAGAAAAAAGCTCATTTAAGTACCGTGCGTTAGATTTCATCTCTGAAATGAAACGAAAATTTATACTTCCTGAAGATTCTTATAATATGACAAATAATAAAAACTTCACTTTACTGTATAAAAATTATGATGAGTTATTGAGTATTCAAAATGGTATAGATTTTGATGATTTACTCAAATTGACATATAGATTATTTAACAATTTCCCTCGTATTGCAGCACTCTACAGAAGAAGCTTTTATGCTATCTGTATCGATGAGGCACAAGACTTGAATAATGCACAATATAAACTGCTTTTATCGTTAGTTAATGGTGAGTTTAAAAATGTGATGATGGTAGGTGACCCCAATCAATCAATTTTTCACTTTACAGGTTCATCTTCTCTCTATATGAGTCAAAAATTTAAAGAGGATTTTTCGCCCATAGTGTTTAAGCTCAATGAAAACTATCGCTCTTCAAGAAAAGTGCTAGAGGCAGCCAACAAAATTTTACCCAATAGCAAAGATATTGCCAATGTAGCCTTGGAAGGTGAATTTGTATTGCATCCTTGTAGTGATGAGTTGGCTGAGGCGGAGTGGATTATAACAAAGATACAAGAGCTTATCAGTTTGAAACGACATAATGATATAGAGGGTGAAATCACTTATGAAAAAATAGCGGTTTTAGCTCGAAATAAATATGTATTCAAAGAGCTTGAAAATAAACTAGAAATTGCATCAATTGCACATTATTATAAGATGACCCCTGGTGCAATACAGTTTGAAACGGAGTATATGAAGCTTTTTGATTTGGCACTGCGTTTGAAGTTAAACTCACAAGATATACTGCACAAAGAACAGCTACTTAAAGCACTCAAACTGCAATTTGAACAAAACCACTCATTAGAAACCATTATTGGCAAACTAGATAATGGAGTTCAAAAAGATATTTTGCAAATAGCTTTAAATTTAAATGATGATGGAAGCAATATCAAGCCACTTTTTGAGACTTTTAAAAACGAGAAAGAAAACATTGAGTTAGAAAATGATGAAAAGAAAAAAATGCTTTTTGATGATATTGATGAGCTTTTAGAGCATTGGCATAATTATGCAACACAAACCGATAATAAATCTCTGCATCAGTTCAAAAACTCTATGGCATTAGGTCAAACTCATAGTCTTAAAGAGTATAAAGGAGTTACATTAAGTACAGTTCATACTATGAAAGGTCAAGAGTATGATATTGTATTCTTGATGGGTATGGATGAGGGGACATTTCCTGATTATAGAGCCAAAAGTGATGTTGAACTCGATCAAGAAAAGAATAATCTTTATGTAGCGTTTACACGGGCAAAGAGGTTTTTGTATGTAACCTATCCCCAAAAAAGAACGATGCCGTGGGGTGGGTTTAGAAACAAAAGGATTTCGAGATTTTTAGAAATTTTTGAAAATGAGATACAATTAACCCCATAGTAGTATAATCACAAAAAAAGGAGAAAAAATGACACTATTGGATGAAGATGTGGAGTACAAATCGATTATTTATCAAGAGGGGATGTTGGGGTCGTTGGTGTTGGGTGGTTCTAAGGTTGATCCTGTGAAATTTAGTGAGTTTATCAACCGTAATGCCCAAAACGGTTGGCGTGTGGTAACCATGGAGAAGGATATTCGCCGTATGTTGCTCTTTTTTAAACGAGAAGCCTATGTGGTTTTGATGGTCAGGAGAAAGCGATGAAGATAGCGACCATTGTCTCTTCGATTTTGCTCTTTGTGTGGGTGATTTTGACTATGCTTGTGATTTGGACGGATAGTCTCAATGAAGCACTCTATATCAAACTATCCATGACGATAGGTATTGTCGTGGTAGCTACTATCCTTATAGCCATAGCCATTAGGGAGTATGGGCAAGAGAAAGCGATGAAGGATCACAACTATTTGGATTAGAACACATTTAAGCCAAATGGTCATTGAGATATTCAATCAAAAATTGGGTATGATAGTGTTTGAATGTTTGAAGGGCATTTCCAAAACCTAGATTGCTTTGCCGTTTGTGCTTTGTTGTAAACGCTTAATCTATCAAAAGAGTTTTTGGAGATCTCTTTGACGAAGCTATAAACTCCCACATTAGGAAAGACTTTGCAAGATAATCTCTACAATCTCAATATCGAAAGAGCCGTACTCTCTTCGGTACTCTTTGACCCCAATACCTACGAAGAGGTAGCCGCCAAACTCAACAGTGAGGATTTTTATCTCCCTTTTCACCAGCATATTTTTAGGGCAATGGAGCAACTTTTCATTGAAGATAAGCCTATTGATGATGAGTTTTTGCGTCAGCGACTCCTCAAAGAGAAGCACTTTGACGAAAGAGCCATGCTTGATATTCTCTCCTCCAATCCCATTACCAATACCGCCGCCTACATCGATGAAATCAAAGCCAAATCGACCAAAAGACTCCTAGCTACTCTGGCAACGGAGATCAAAAAAGTCACTTTGGAGGATGATTTACCCGCCCTTGATGTGATGAATTTGGTGGAAAAAAAGCTCTATGAGATAACCCAAAACTCTACCAATAACGATTTTCGTGCCGCTCAAGAGATTACCCTCTCGATGCTTGATGATATTAATCGCCTCAAAGCTTTGGGCAACTCCAAACTTATCGGTGTCGATACAGGATTTAAAAACCTCAACGACAAAACCAGCGGATTTGGCAAAGGGGATTTGGTCATTGTCGCCGCTAGACCAGCGATGGGCAAATGTCTTGGAAAGGGTACAAAAGTACTGATGTTTGACGGTACGCTCAAAAATGTAGAAGATGTAGTCGTTGGCGACAAGCTTATGGGGGATGACTCTACGCCTCGCAATGTTATCTCCTTGGCACGGGGGCAAGAGGAGATGTATTGGGTTCGTCAAAACAAAGGGATAGACTATCGTGTCAATAAATCCCACATATTATCGCTCAAACGTTCACGCAATGAGGGCAATCACCAACACGGGGATGTGCTAAATATCGCACTGTGCGACTACATCAACACGAGTGATAAGTTTAAAACAAACTACAAAGGCTACAAAGTAGCTGTAGAGTATCCCCAAAGTGACGTGGATATTGAGCCTTACTTTTTGGGCTTGTGGCTAGGTGATGGGCGTAATTGCGATGTGCGTATTGCAACACAAGACAAAGAGGTAGTAAGCTACCTAGAGGAGTATGCGCACAGATTGGGCAAAAAAGTCACGCTTTATGAGGCTCAAGAGAAGTGTATAATGTATGGCATTACCAACAAAGAGGGCACCAAAGACTCCCTACAAGCCAAACTTAGAGCCTTGGGAATCATGGAGAACAAACACATACCCCACGCCTATCTTGTTAATAGTACACAAAATAGAGCCGCACTTCTAGCAGGACTCATAGATAGCGATGGCTACTATGACGATAGGTTTCATGTGATGGAGATAGTGCAAAAAAACAAAACACTCGCTACCCAAATCAAGCTATTGGCCGATTCGTTGGGCTTTAGGGTTTCGCTCAAAAAGAAAAAGGCAACTATCAAATCTATGGGTTATGTGTGTGAAGTCTATCGATTGAGAATTGTGGGCAATTTAGAGAGCATACCCACACGCATAGAGAGAAAAAAGGCAAGACCACTAGCCTCCAAAAGAGACCATCGCCACACAGGTATAAAGGTTGAGTACGATAAAGTCGATGACTACTACGGATTTGTTTTGGATGGCAATCATCTTTTTTTGCTTGAAGATATGACGGTGACACACAACACCGCTCTTGTTCTCAACATGGCACTCAAAGCTATTGAGCGTGATGAGGGAGTGGCTATCTTCTCGCTTGAAATGCCCGCAGAACAACTGATGCTACGGATGCTTTCGGCCAAAACCTCTATTGCGTTGCAAAATTTGCGTGTGGGGGATCTCAACGATGATGAGTGGAGCCGCCTAGCCAATGCAACGGAT
This sequence comes from Sulfurovum sp., assembly GCA_020721815.1. Lineage (GTDB taxonomy): Bacteria > Campylobacterota > Campylobacteria > Campylobacterales > Sulfurovaceae > FS08-3. Next base: position 4,592 of record DYMA01000002.1, read on the forward strand.
TCTATGAGCAAAAAGAGGCTCTTTGTCGATGATGGAGGGTATGCTACAATCCACCATGTACGCAGCAAATTGCGAAAGCTCAAATCGCAAAATCCGCAAATTAGTATGGCGATTATCGACTACTTGCAACTTATGAGCAGTGACAATCGAGAGTCGAGACAACAAGAGATTTCTGAGATTTCACGGGGGCTTAAACAGTTGGCACGTGAGCTTGAGATGCCCATCATCGCCCTTTCGCAGCTCAACCGTGGGCTTGAAGCACGTGACAACAAACGCCCCATGCTAAGCGACCTTAGGGAGTCGGGAGCGATTGAGCAAGATGCCGATATTATTTTGTTTGTTTACCGTGACGATGTTTACCGTGAAGCCAAAGAGAAAGAGAAAGAGATGAAAGCCAAAGCCGACGGCAAAGAGTACAAGAGCGAGTATCAGCGAAAAGAGGAGGAGGAGACTGAACTCATTATCGGCAAACAGCGAAACGGCCCTACGGGTACGGTTGATTTGCTCTTCCAAAAACGCTTCACCCGTTTTGTCGATAAGATGTACGGCTCAACCCCCCACGAGATTGTCTTCGATGAAAACAGCATCGATATGCGTGAAGGGACGATTAGTATGCCACCAATTTAACCCTAAGTAATGGTTATTGAGGTACAATTAAAGTGAATTTGAAAGAGGAGTGAACCGCTATGAAAATCAAAAAAATAGAACTCAAAAATTATAAGCAATTCAAAGATTTAACACTTGATTTAATCTATCCTGAGGGGCATGAAAAAGCAGGTGAGCCATTGGATAAAATCTGTATTATTGGGCAGAGTGGTACGGGGAAGACGAATTTGTTGGAGGCTATTAGGGATAAGCTATATAAAACAGAGGTTAAAGTTTCTTTTCTTGATGAAGAAAAGTCAAATGTTGAAGAAATATATTTTTCGGATATAAATAAAATTTGTTCCAAAAATAATAATCATGATATTAAATACTTAGATAGAGTTAAAGGTAATATGAAGAAGTTGATATGGAATGCTCTACCATTTGTGCTTATTTATACTTTAATTTATGGTATTTTACAATTAACAAATTTTTTTCTTAAAAACTCGTATTTAGAATCTATAATCAAGTTAATTTTTTTATTAGTCATTCCTTTGCTAATACTATTTGCTATACTTTTTATTTTAGTATTAATTGTAGCAGTGATTATGGATAATATTCAAAAAATATTTAATATTACATCTCAATATGTTAGCAATAAATATTATATAGAGTTAGATGAAAGTGCTTGGTATCTATTGATACCAAAAATAAACAATTATTCGAGAGAGCGTGATGAATATCAAGTTAGAAAATCTCAACAATTATTAGTTGATGGTGATTATGAAAAAGAAGATTTTCAAAGAGATATAAAAGCGTGGGATGATAAAAATGTAAATATTTTAGATGAAATCTCATTTAGTGTAAATAATATTTTGAACAAATTTAATCTAGAACTATTACCAATAGATAAAAAAACGAAAAAATATAATGATTTAACTTTTCAAGATTTATCAAATGATAACATAATAAAATATGATGATTTAAGCACAGGAACCAAAAATCTAATTGCCACCTTTATCCCTCTTAAAATCCACAATCCAAAAGACTCTATTATCCTCATTGATGAACCTGAAAACTCTTTTTATCCCGATATTCAACGCAAACTTACAGAGCTTTATATGGAAGTAGGGGAGAATAATCAGGTGATTTTTGCCACCCATTCTCCACTTATCGCATCCAGTTTTGAGCCGTGGGAAGTTGTGGAGCTAAAGTTTGATAAAAATAATCAAGTCTATAGAGAGAAATATTTTGAAGGGGATATTGACCATATAGATAATTACACGCTAGACCCTCGTATGCTTACATGGACGGGGATTTTGACCGATATTTTTGATATAAAGAGTAGTTCAAATTCAGACTTTAGAGAAAATGCACTAATAGAATTTAATATTTTAAAAGAAGAGATAAAAAATATAGAGGATATAGAAAAAAAGAAGAATTATTTAAAAAGTTACAAAATTTGGGTAAAAAATTGGGAATCTATAATCAATGAGAAAAATAGATAAGAGTACCATACTCTCTCAAAATTATAAACATTCAGTTCAAAAATTCAAAAAAGATGAACATGAACCCTATGAGAGTAAATATAAAAGAGACTATTATACAGATATGAAAATGAGTCTTTTATATTGTCAAAAAGGTCTATGCGCATATACTGAACAGATGCTTTGTGAACCAATCTTTATTGCCGAAAACAATTGGGACAATGAAAAGTATAAAAATTTAGAAAGATTAGAAAAAGATAAGATTCAAGGTGATATTGATCACTTTAATAAGAGTCTAAAGTCTAAAAATGCGTTTTTATGGGATAATCTCTTTGTTGTTGCAACCCATGTAAATTGTAGGATAAAAGGTAGACAAGAAATTATTGAAGGTATATTAAAACCTGATAGTAATGATTATGACCCTTATAAATGTTTATCTTGGATAAAAGATGACACAAATAAAGATATGGATATTTATATTTTCAGTCCAAATAAAAACTTATCTATTGATAAACAAAAAAAGATTCAAAAAATGATAGATATTTTAGGGTTAAATTGTATAGATAGTCTAAGACAAAGACAACTAAATGAGTGGAGTGATAGGTATGAAATGGGTTTTGAAGTAAAGCCTCATCAATATATAACCGCATGGAATATGACTCTAACACAACTTCAAGTAGCCAACAAGCAGTAGATTGTACCGATGAAACTCGAAAAACCGCCTCTTTTTTTGGATTATCGGGAGTTTTTGGTGTTTGTGGGGGTGTTTTTGGTGATTATTGGGGTGCGTTTGGGGTTTTATTATCAGGAGTATCGAGCCTTTATTGCCAAACCCTTTTATTACACCTACGCCGATGTAGTGCAAGAGTTTCCCAAGGAGTCGCAAAGTGGTTACTACAAGATTTTGAAATTGCACACGCAAGAGAATCTTACACTTTTTTTGAACGCCCACGATTACGATTTCAAAGACAAACGGGTGCGTATTCAAATTTTTCCCAATAGCACCATCACTTTTGCTCACTATTTAGGGAGTTTTTATGTCGAAGGATTTGTAAAAGAGAGGCTAAGTAAACCTCCCAATCGCACCAAACAATCAATTCAAAAGGCGATTGAAGCACAACACACTCATCCTACCTTGGCGGAGTTTTACAACGCCATCTTTTTAGCCACACCGCTATCCAAAGAGTTTCGCACTCAAGTTGCCACACTAGGCATTAGCCATCTCATCGCCCTAAGCGGTTTGCATCTCTCCATTTTATCGGCAGTACTCTTTTTTGTCTTGTGGTTGCCCTACCATCCGTTGCATCGACGCTATTTTCCCTATCGCAACGCCTTTGTTGATATTGGTTTGGGAGTTTTGATAGCTTTGGGAGTCTATACCTACTTTGTCGATATGCCACCCTCTTTGCTACGTTCCTATGCGATGCTTGTGGTGGGTTGGATATTGTTGGTACTAGGATTTGAGCTACTTAGCTTTGCGTTTTTGGCGGTGGTGACGCTTATGCTTGTGGCACTCTTTCCCAAGCTTATTGTCTCTTTGGCTTTGTGGTTTTCTATTAGCGGCGTTTTTTATATCTATTTGCTAAGCTACCATACTCAAATGATTCGCCCTAAAATATTGCTCTTTGTGCTTTTTCCTATCGCTATCTATCTTTTTATGTTGCCCATTACCCATCTTGTTTTTGATACCGCATCGCTCTATCAGTTGAGTTCGCCTCTGAGCAGTACTCTTTTTACCTTTTTTTACCCCTTGTCGATTGCGTTGCATCTTGTAGGTTTGGGTGGACTACTCGATGAGTATCTTTTGGATTTTTTTGAGCTAGGAGAGGCACAAAATTACGCCATGGGATTGGATGTCCAAAGCTTTGTTCTCTACCTTACGCTTAGCATCGCTTCGATTTGGAGTCGATTGAGCTTTTACGCTCTAGTGGGTGTTTCGATGGTGTATGCTTTGAGTCTCTATGTGCCTCTTTAGGGTGTTTTTTAGCCTTTCTCGTTCCACCTCTCCCGAGTTTGTGAAATAACTGCTAAAAAAGTGCTTCGACAAGCTGGGCACGAACGGTTTTACGCTATCCGTTCACCCTGAGCCTAGTCGAAGGGTTTATTATTTCGCACTCTCTCCCGAGGTGGAACGAGAGAGAGAGCTAAGATGATCAAAGATACCCAAGGTATCGCCACCGCCATGACCCTATCAACTTTGGATTTAACCAACACTCAACTTGTCGTTCTTTCGGCTTGTGATACGGGACTAGGCAAAATTGAAAACGCTGAGGGAGTCGTAGGATTGCCCAAAGCTTTCATCCAAGCAGGAGCCAAAAATATCATCATGAGTTTATGGAGCGTCAATGATGCCAAGACCGCCACACTGATGAAAAAGTTTTATCACCATCTGCACAAAGATAAAAAGCAAAACTATAGCGAGGCGTTGCGAAAAGCCAAACTAGAGATGACAAAGGAACACCCCTACTACTGGAGTGGATTTGTGTTGAGCGGGATTTGATTTATCGTTGTTTTTATTTTCTTCTGATGAACGTAAGCACAGAGCCTTTGTGGTTGCCATTTTGGGGATACCATTGATAGGTATTTTCCCCAAAATTACCATTAGATGGCTTCACTAGCGAGTAATGGCAATATGGTCTTTTTCAAAGCTAGGGTGGCAATCGCTCTCTTTGTGAGCATCCATGGCTTTGGTACCATCCATCAAAATAGGGATAAATAAAAGCGAAACAAAGACCGCCGCAACCGTCCCCGATATCAAAGCAACGCCCAAACCACCAAAAACAGGGTCACTTGCCAAAAGTGCCGAACCCAAAATAATGGCTACAGCAGTAAGCATAATAGGTTTAGCACGCGTCGCTGCTGCAACGGCAATGGCACGTTTTTTCTCCATGCAGTGATCATTAATAAGCGATTTGGCAAAATCGATAAGCAACAAAGAGTTGCGTGAACTAATCCCCATCAAAGCAATAAATCCAATGAGCGATGTTGCCGTAAGGAAAAAGGTCTCACTGGTGACCAAATCGGCTACCCAGTGACCCACAATCACCCCAATGAGCGAAAGGAAACTTCCTAGCAAAATGATACCGCTTAGTGCAAAGCTTTGATAATAAACCACCAACAACAAAAAGATTAAAATAAGTGCAGCAATAAAAGCACCGCCCAAATCTCTAAAGGTATCCAAAGTAACCTTCATCTCCCCATCCCATCGCAAGAGGTATTTTTTGCCGTTTGCTTTATCCGTTAGCTCCAAATCAAACATATAGGTAGAAAAGCCCGATGCTTTTTCGACTTCAAAATCTTTGCTAAAGGCTTCAATCATTTGGCTTCGTGCATCAAGAAGCGGATAGACTTGCGATACCATATCGGTTTCGGCTACGACATTGACCATACGCTTAAGGTTTTTGTGCATAATCATTGGACGTGATTTAACCTTTTTGACCGTTACCACTTCACTCAAAGGCACCATCATCCCTCTTTGGTTCATCAAATTAAGCGATGAGAGTTTGCTTTGCAAGGCATCTTTGTTGTCGCTTTGCAGCTCTTTGGTGTCGTCGCTCAAAATCAAAAAGATACCAATTTGATCGGCATCGTTTTGAGAGTTTTTGGAGGCAATTACCATTCCCTCAAAGGCTAGATAGAGGATTTGATTGACTTGGGCAATCGCTAATCCACTGCGTGCAACCTTCTCTTTGTCGGGAATGAGTTCATATTTGTTGTAAATTTCATCAAGCATTACATCGACATCTACCAACCCCTCGGTTTTGGTGAGGATATTGGCGACTCTTGTCGATATTTCCCGTGTCTTTTGGGTATCATCCCCGTGAACTTCCACCACAATAGAGGCCAACGTAGGAGGACCTGCGGGTTGTTCAATCAATTTAATATTCGTACCTTGTACCAAATTGCCGCACGACTTTTTAAGTTCGGGGCGTAAACGTTGCGTCATCAAAAAAGAGGGCTCATCTCGGTGGTGTTTGTCGGTTAAATTGACCGAAATCTCCGCTACGTTTTCACTCATTTTCATCGATGAGCCTTTGACCAATCCTGCATAATCGAGCGGAATACCATGCCCCAAAAAGAGGCTTACATTGAGTACTTCGGCTTCTTGGATTAATTGATCAATAATACAGCTTGTGACCTTTTTGGTTTGTTGTATCGAACTTCCTGTGGGCGTATCGACATAGACCGAAAAGGTGTTGTCGCTTTTGCCAGGTAGCATCTTGGCCAATACCAACTGAGTAGGAAACATCAGCAGCGAACCAAAAAATGCCAATGCCGTAATAACAATAACTTGCATCTTTTTCTTTTTGCTTTGCAAAGTGGAATAGACAAAATTTTCTAACTTTTTCACTGTTTATGCTCCTCGTGATGCGCACCATCATGATGCTTGTGGTGATGTTTATGCACTGGTTTTTTGAGCAGTTTGAGGCTCAAATAGGGTGTAAAGATATAAGCAACCACCAACGAAGCAAAGAGGGCTACAGGGACATTGTAGGGGATAGGTTTCATAAACGACCCCATCATTCCCCCTACAAACGCCATAGGTACCATCGTCATAATAATAGCAAACGTGGCGATATTGGTAGGCGCTCCAATCTCATCGGTAGCTTCAATGAGCAACTCCTCCATCTCTTTTTCATCGACGTTGTGTGCATGGAGGTGTCTATGGATATTCTCAATGACAATAATAGCCGCATCCACCAGTAGCCCCAGTGAGAGCAAGAAAGCAAAAAGGGTAATACGGTTAATAGTCTGCCCTGTCATATAGGCAATAAAGAGCGTAACCGCCAAAATAGCAGGAACGGTAAAGGTAACAATAAGCGACTCTTTCCATCCCAAAGCATAGACAAGCATCACCGCAATGATAATAATCGTAATCACAAGGTGGTGCATGAGTTCATTGACCGCCTCATTGGCTCGATTGCCGTAGTTTCGGGTGACAATATAGCCAATACTCTCAGCGGCCAACTCTTTTTCAAACTCTTTGAGAACTTCTAGTACATCTTGTGCTACAAATACAGCGTTGGTCCCTGCCGATTTGGCTACGGTCATGGTGATTTGCTTGTATTGCGATGTGGTAGCGGAGGTTGGTTTGGCATCGTGGGTCTCTTCGCCCTCTTTGGGTTGCTCTTTGTAGGTAATTTCAGCACTTTTGAAGTTTTGCTTATCAATGCCTTGTACTACCGTAGCAACATCTCTTAGATAGATAGGCGAACCCATGTATTGGGCTACTATCACACTTCCTACATCTTCAACCGTTTCGATAGCGTTTTCGACTCCAAAGATTACCAATTTTCCATCATTGATACGTCCTTTGACATCGGGTACATTGACCGCCAAAGATTGTACGGCTTGCATGATTTGTCCCAAAGAGAGGTGATAGGCGGAGAGTTTATTGATATCGACTTCGATGTTAAATTGTTTTTTGTGGTCTCCTTGCAACGTCGTTTTGGCTACGTTTTCAACTCCATTGATACGTTGTTGGATTTTGCGTACCTTCTCGAAAAGTTCGGCTTCATCGACTTTGGAGGTGTGTTTGGCATAAAAAGCAAAGGTGAGAATGGGTACATCAATATCTATATCAAAAGGTTTAATGATGGGTTGCATGACCCCTTGGGGCATCAAATCCATATTTTGCATCACCTTATCATAAAGCTTTAAATTGGAATCCTCTCGATTTTCGCCGACATAATACATGACATTGACAATTCCTACATTGTCCATCGCCATACCGTAAATGTGTTCAATTCCCTTGACTTCACGGAGCTTTCGTTCAAGAGGATTGACAATAATATTTTCAACCTCTTGGGGTGTAGCCCCAGGCATAGGGACAATAACGCCCCCACCGCTAATAGCAATTTGAGGATCCTCTTCTCGTGGCATAACTGCCAAAGCAAGATAACCCATCAAAAGCAAAAAAGCTCCCAAAACAGAGGTTAAAGGGCTTTTGAGAAAACCTTTGGCAAGTTTACCCGCTATATCGGTAACTTCATACCCTTTTTTTATCTCTTCTTCCATGACTTGGTATCCTCCTTAATATTTAATGACGACTTTGGCATACATTCCAGGATAGATAGATTTGTTTTTCATATCAAACTCTAATTTCATCTTAAATTTGTGCGTCATAGGATTGGAGCTTGGGATAATGGAACTCACTTTGCCTACTGTGTTGAATTTAATCGAGGGGATCTCAATATCGACAGCTTTGCCCAAATTGACATATTTCAAATCGGTTTCGCTAATCTCAACAATGATTTTAAGTCGTGTCAAATCGGTCAAGATGACAGCGGGCATTCCAGGGATAGCCATTTCACCCTCGTTGAGTCTCTTTTCGACAATAACCCCATTATTGGGAGCGGTAATTTTGAGATAGTTGTATTGATTGAGTACCTCTTCTTTTTTGGCTTGTGCTTGTGCGACTTGTTGTTGTGCAATTTCAACCATATCTTTGAGGTTGGTTGCAGCCAATTGCAACGTTTCAAGTTCGTATTTACTTACCATATTTTTGCTATAAAGGCGTTGGTGACGAGCCAAATTGGTCAAAATGTTAGTGTATTGACTCTTGTTCATTTGCAGTGCCAATCGTGCTTGTGAGATTCCCAAATCGACTTGTCTCTCAGCTGCTTCTATCTCTTTGGAGTCAATCTCGTAGAGCAGTTGCCCTTTTTTGACAATATCGCCATCGGCTACTGCCATGGTTTTGACGTGACCCATGTATCGGCTTGTAATCATCTTTTGATTATCAGAAACAACCGAACCGCTTAGTACCAACTCAAAAGCACTTGCTTGTGCCATGAGTAGCAGTGTCATTATAACTATTTTTCGTAACATCTTCTATCCTCTGTTTAAAATACTATTAAGCTCAAAAACTTTGTAGTTTCGGGTATTTTTAGCGCTAAGCAGTTGAAGCAACATCTCAAGTTGCTTGGATTGCTTCATAAGCAAATCGCTAATAGAGACCATTCCCTCTTTGTAGCGTGCATGGTAGTTGTTGTAAACTTTGGTTGCAAAATGGTATTGAGCTTGGTAGCTTTTGATATTAGCATTGGCGGTATTGATTTCACTTTGAAGCTTTTTGACGTGCAATGCAATACCCTTTTTGGCAAGTTGGGCTTGGTCGTGGGCTTGCATCTGTTTGAGTTTGGCTTTTTCAAGAGCGTATTTGTCCATTCCGCCGTTGAAGATATTCCATTTGAGCTGTACCCCTACGGTGTAGAAATCTTTTTGACCAAACTCATTGAGGAATTTATCATCAGCACTTCCATACTCTGCAAATGCTCCAATTTGAGGCAAAAAGTTACTACGCTCCACATTGACCCCCATGGTAGCCATCTCATAGCCGTGGAGTGCTTTTTGGATATCAAGGTTTTTGGAAATATCGGCTTGGGTGACATGAGGAGTAGGTGCGACATCGCTTACAGGCTTGATAGAGCTTACTTCACGATTGAGCAAAAACGAGAGGTATTGATAGGCAAGTTCACGATTGAGTTTGGCTTGTTCGTACATACTTTGAGCTTCGGCTTTTCGGGCTTGAACCTCTAGTAGGTCAATATCTTTGGCATACCCCTCATGCTCCATATTTTCAACTACACTCTCTAGGCGGTTAATATTGGTCATAATGAGGCTTAGATTGCGAATATAGTTATCTACAAGCGAAATATCGTGAAATGTTTTTTTGGTTTCAAAAATCTTTTTGTTGCGTACTTTTTTGGCATCGAGTTTGCTCAACTCATACATACGATGCATAATTTTGCGATAGTTGTGTAGCTTCCCACCTGTAAAAAGTGGCATGGTAAAGGTGAGTTTGCTTACATAATGGTTACGCTCCTCTGGAAAGTTGAGCATTTTGGGTTGTTGGTTGAGCAATCCACTCATATCGCTAGGAGCTATCCCTTGTGAAGCTCCATAAATCGCACCGCCCAAAGGCCCCAAAAACTCATCAAATCCAAAATCGCCAAATGTGGCTTCACGGCTTTGAAGCTTGAAGCCAAAAACATTCCCTGCATCATTAGAACGCATCCCTTGAAGTGTCAAATCAAGCTTTCCGAAGCTATGCCCCTGTGCAATTTTGGTTTCATATTTTTGCATCAGTGCATCAAATTGAGCAATTTTTATGTCCAAATTCTCTTTTTGCACAATCTTTAAAGCTTGGTCAAGAGAGAGATTCTCCATACCAGCAAAGAGCGGAAACGCAATGAGAAAAATGAAAATGGTTTTGATATTCATCTATCTAACTCTCCTAAAATATATTAAAGCACTATTATATCCATATAAGTTTACGATACAATTAATCATTTTCAAAAAGATGATTTTTTCTCATAGCGTTTATCTTGAAAGAAATGCTTATATTAATTATAATGTTTCTCCCAAACGCTATTGAGAGAGCTTGGATTTAGGGAGCTAGGCGGTGAATCTCCCAATGGTTTTGGTTTAGACGATACTCAAATCTATCGTGGAGTCTATCTTTGCCACCTTGCCAAAACTCCATAGTAAGAGGCTTGACGATGTAGCCACCCCAAAAATCGGGAAAGGGGATTTTGCCCTCTACAAATTTCCTTTTCATCTCTTCAAATTTGGCTTCAAGCAGACTGCGAGAGCTAATGATTTGGCTTTGGTGCGATACCCATGCCCCAATTTGGCTTCCTTTGGGACGAGCGAGGAAGTATTTAAGCGAAGCACTTTTGCTTATTTTGGTCGCAATGCCTTCAATTTTGACTTGTCGTTCAAGCCCCAACCATGCAAAATGCAAGGCAACGTTGGGGTTTTGGTCTATATGCTGCGCTTTTTTGCTGTTGTAGTTGCTAAAAAAGATAAATCCCTCCTCATCGTAGCTTTTGAGCAAAACACTACGAATAGAGGGCAAACCTTCGTTTCCAACAGTAGCCAAACTCATTGCATTGGGTTCGATAAGTTGGGCTTGAAGGGCTTGATTGAACCACAATTCAAACTGCTTGATGGGGCTTGGATGCAAATCTTTGCGATGGAGTCCTTGCATCATGTATTCGTTGCGCATAGCAAAAAGATTCATCGAAGCAGTGCCTCAATATCTTTTTCAAGTGCTTTGGGCTGGGTAGATGAGCCGTAGCGTTTGATAACTTTTCCCTCTCTATCGACTAAAAACTTTGTAAAGTTCCACTTAATATTGGTACTTCCTAGTGTCCCTTTGGCTTGATTTTTGAGGTATTGATAGAGCAGATGAGCGTTGTCGCCATTGACCTCAATCTTGCTAAACATATCAAATTTCACCCCAAAGGTAGTCATGCAAAAGCTCTTGATTTGGGCTTCATCTTTGGGTTCTTGTCCCAAAAATTGATTGCACGGAAAACCCAAAACCCTAAGCCCCCTAGCGTGATACTTTTGATGCAACTCTTGCAAACCGCCGTATTGATTGGTGTAGCCACACTCACTGGCGACATTGACGATAAGCAACACTTTGTCTTTGTAGCGTTCTCCTAAGGTTATCTCTTTGCCCTCGATGGTGGTGACCTTTATGTCGTAGATTGAGGTTGCATTCTCCCCTATAAGTGGTGCAAACATAAGCATGATAGATGCTATAACTTTTTTCATTTAAATCTCCCGTAATGGTTTTGACCTATCATACCCAATTTAATCTTTGATGCTGTATGGAGTCGATTGATGCATCAAACTCTATCTTGCAACTGTAATAGATTGGCATATCTCTCTCGTTCCGCCTCTCCTGAGCCTAGTCAGGGTTTATTATTTCACACTCTCTCCTGAGGTGGAATGAGATAAAATTATAAATTTCATTCAGTGCTTTGTGCTACAAATTTGATATAATATTTTCAATTGAATTGTATTGACAATTGTCATAAAAACTAACACCGTAAGGAGTATTTCTCTATGACACATTCATCCCGTATCTTTGCATCTAGCATCTTTGTAGCCATTGCTATATTTTTGTTAAACTATACATGGTTGCCGTCACTCTCTAGTATGCAAAATGAGAAAGGCACGGTAAGCAACATCCTCTCTCAGACCAATACATGGTATGAAGTCGAAATGATTGCCACAAGCGGTACACGGATTACTTGCAGAACAAGACGTGGCTGGTCACTTATGGGACCGAGTCGTTGCCCACTTGAAAAATTTGAAACTTTACTTGGTCAGACTGTGAATATTCTCCATGACAAGAAGCATCCGTACGAGGTCACAGATAGTAGTGGCAATATAATCATTGAGTACTCTGCCCATAAAAAAGTACGCACAATCTCTATCGCTCTTGCCACGCTTATGCTGTTGATGGCTTTTTTGGTTTGGAGACGAAAGTGACAACACAAGAGTCTATTCATCAAAAGATTTCTCTCGTTTCACACTCTCTCCTGAGGTGGAATGAGAGAAATTTACTTCAATCAAAAGATGAACTTATTAATATAACTTTTTGCAATATCTTCGCATAAGTCTATTGCGATATAATCATAAAAAATCTTAATAAGGATTCATTATGGAACAACAAACTCTCGCTTTGCATGCTGGTTATGAAAAAGAGGCTCAAGGTACTATGGCAGTACCGCTCTACATGACAACCGCTTACGACTTTGGGTCGGCCGATTTTGCTGCAAGCAGCTTTAATTTGCAACAAGGAACGGATCATGTTTATACTCGTGTAGGCAATCCCACGACGGCTATTTTGGAGCGACGTTTTGCTACGATTGAGGGGGGTAGTGCGGCATTGGCTATCTCAAGCGGCATGGGGGCTATTTTTTATGCCGTGCTTAATATCGCAGGGGCGGGAGATAACATTATCGTAGCCAGTAAACTCTACGGTGGTACGATTACGCTCTTTACTCAAACCCTTAAGCGATTGGGTATTGAGGCACGTTTTTACGATGTGCATAACCCCGATGAGATTACGCCGCTTATTGATGAACGTACCAAAGGTATCTTTTTTGAAACCATCTCCAATCCAAGCATTGACGTGCCTAATATTGAAGCGATTGTGGCTATTGCCAATGCACACGGTATCCTTACTATTGTGGATAATACCGTAGCAACGCCCTTTTTGTGCCAACCGCTTTTGCTGGGTGTGGATGTGGTTGTTCATAGTGCCAGTAAATACACGACAGGACAAGGGTTGGCTATTGGCGGTTTGATGGTAGAACGCAACGATTTGGTAGCCAAAATTCTAGAAAATCCTCGTTATCCCTTTTTTAACGAACCCGAAACGAGTTATCACGGGCTTGTTTTTGCCAATTGTCCTGCAAGTGCCGTTTTGTTTACCTTTAGGGCGCGTATGATTTTGTTGCGTGATACGGGAGCGGTTTTGAGTCCCTTTAATGCGTGGCTCTTTATCCAAGGATTGGAGACAATGAGCTTACGCATGAGACAACACAGTGATTCGGCACTAAAAGTAGCTCAATTTTTAGAAAAACATCCAAGGATACAAAAGGTAAACTACCCACTCCTTCCTAGCGATAGAAGCTATGCCAATGCCTCCAAATACCTCACCAAAGGGGCTAGTGGATTGGTGAGTTTTGAAGTAGAGAGTTTTGAGGTGGCCAAAAAGATACTTGATGGTGTCAAACTCTTCTCGATTGTTGCCAATATCGGCGATAGCAAATCGATTATCAACCACTCAGCCTCAACAACGCACCAACAACTTAGCCCCCAAGAGCTTGAAAATGCAGGGATTAATGCAGGGCTTATTCGATTGAGTATTGGCTTAGAAGATACGCAAGATTTAATCGAGGATTTGACACAAGCCTTAAGCTAAACCCACAACGATACCCCCCTAAAGGGTATCTTAGCAATCACTGTTTATTTTTAGAGACTCAAAATCTTGTATCAGTATAAGGGTTTTGCTTAAATCAATGCGGGTTTAAAAAAGATATGGTAAAATTAGCACCAATTTATAGGAGTGCGTAGGTGAATATTTTACTCATAAACAAAAATATGGTAGTTTCAAGATTGGTTCAACTTTGCACCAAGGAGCTAAACGCCACGCTTGATGAGAGAGCCTCGATTGATGGCATTGCCAAAGCCTATTACGATGTTGCCATTGTCGATGAATCGGCTCTCACCCCACAGCTCGAATCCTCTTTGGAAATGCTTAGCGTAGGCTCTACGGTGGTGCTTAGCAACAATCCGCTAGAACTGATGCGTCGTTACGATTTTGAACTCAAAAAGCCCTTTTTGCCTCGTGATTTAAGCTCTATTTTGCTAGAGATTACCCACGCCCAACCCACCGCTGCTACATCCAGCCCCAACGATTGGCTTGAAAAGGTTTTGATGCTCGAGCCCTCCAAAATCAAAGCCATTTTAGCAGGTGCCAAAGTCCATATTACTATCGAATTTCCAAAGGAATTATCGCAATGAAACCCTCATCTTTCAAAAACACAAACAAAACCAAAAGTTCGAGAATTTACAAGGAGCTTTATAGATGAAAGGAGCTATTTTAGTGCTTTCGGGTCCCAGTGGAGCGGGTAAAAGTACGATTATACACAAAGCAGGTGAGGCGATTGGCGACTACTACTTCTCCATCTCAACGACTACGAGAGCGCCACGAGAGGGAGAGGTGGATGGAGTCGATTACTATTTTGTATCCAAAGAGGCGTTTGAGGAGGGGATTAAAGCGGGGGATTTTTTGGAATACGCTACCGTACACGGCAACTACTACGGCACCTCCATGCTACCCGTACAAAAAGCACTTGATGAAGAGAAGCTTGTGATTTTTGATATTGACATTCAAGGACATAGGCTTGTGAGGGCTAAGCTGGGCGATGTAGTCACCTCTATTTTTATTACGCCGCCAACGCTTAGTGAACTTGAAAAGAGACTCTACGGTCGTTCAACCGAAAACAATGAAGTCATTCTCAAACGCCTCAAAAGTGCAACCAACGAGATTAAGGCGATTGCTGAGTATGATTTTTTGATTGTCAATGACGATATTCAAAGAGCCGCACAAGAGTTTATCCTTGTAGCCAACAGTGCCAGGCTCAAACATTGCAAAGAAGACCTCAATGGCTTCATATCCCAATGGCTTGAGGGATAAGAGATTGCCAATTTAGCTGTAGGTTCGGCTTTAGCCGAACATTTGGAAGTTGTTGAATGCTTCAAACTCGGCTAAAGCCGAGGCTACAGATTTATGGACAAAATTTAAAATAGATTGCTTCTTGCTTTGCAATGACTAGCTCAAGGATGATGGGTTAAAATAGCCCCATCTCGTAGAGTAGATTGTTGGTGATGGTTTGATAATAGGCTTTAATCTCCTCGCTGCACATGGCAACAGCAGGTTTACCCTCATCGCAGGAGCTTCTAATCTCCATCAAAAGCGGTACTTTTCCTAGCAACGGCACACCGTATTGGGTTGCGATAGCCTCCCCTCCGCCTGTACCAAAAATGTCGTAGCGTTGGTGGGTATCGGGGGCGATAAAGTAGCTCATATTCTCCACAATGCCACCAATGGGTACTTTGATATCTTTAAACATCATCACCGCACGGCTTACATCATCGGTAGCTACTTTTTGGGGTGTTGTAACAATGACTCCCGCACCAATGGGCAACTCTTGAGCCATAGTAAGCTGAATATCGCCCGTACCAGGAGGCATATCAATGACCAAAAAATCAAGTTCACCCCAATCAACATCTTCCAAAAACTGAATCAAAGCTGAAATTGCCACAGAGCTACGCCAAACCAGTGGGGTATCGGGGGTGGGGGTAGTGAGTCCAACGCTCATCACTTTGATACCAAAATTTTCGCTGGGGATTATTTTGTTGTTGTCGTTCCATTGGAGTTTTTCATGGGCTACTTGAAGCATTCGTTGGGTATTTGGGCCATAGACATCGGCATCGAGTAGCCCCACTTTGTAGCCTTTTTGAGCTAAGGCGATGCTAAGATTGACCGCAACCGTTGATTTGCCAACTCCTCCTTTGCCGCTTGTGACGGCTATCACATTTTTGGCATACGCAGCACGATTGTTAGGTTTGGCGGTTGTACCGTAAGTCGTTGATGGGGTTTGTTTGGCTTGAAAAACCACCTCAATCTTGTCAAAATGCAAACCCAAAATATCAATGATTTGATCTTCGATTGAGAGATAGACCTTTTCGTTGTTGAGCAAAAGTTTAATCGTGATGCTTTTGTTGGCAATGGCTATATCACCAATAGCCCCCAATGAGAGAATATCTCTATCGAGTTGGGGATAGATGACCTTTTGAAGCAGTGCTTTGACTTCATCCGTTTGCATGGGTAGCCTCCTTTTGCGCTTCGTGTTTGAGCAATCTATCGGTCGAAGCGGCTTTTTGCATCCATACGCCAATCACCTCTCGTGCATCTAAATGTTGGTTGCCCAGTCGTATGTAGGCGGTGGTTCTATCTTTGAACAAAAGCATAAAATGAGCCAACAGTTCGCCCAAACGATTGTGGGCTTTCATCTCTCCAAAGAGTTTTCGTATCAATACATCGCGCTCTTTGAGAGGCAGTTCCAAGCCCAACTTTGCCCCTATTTGCACCAAATCAAACGAAGAGATATAAACCCCGCTTGAATAGGTTGAAAGGAGGTGCTTCTCTAGGCTTTCGTAGTCGTTTTGGCGGTTGTGAAAGGTTGCTTTTTTATGCATCTTTTTGCCCATTTTTGGCTTCCCAATTGATTTGGGCGGCTTTTTGCACATCTTTATCCTCATCATCAAGGAGTCGATTCAAAATCTCTTGCGTAGCGGAGGGATTTTCAGCTACACGCATACGCACCATCTTATCGCTATCATCGGCCAAAATCAAGAGAAGAGGGGAGGGCGTATGGATGTTGCCAGAGAGTCCATCGCGCACAATCTTCTCATCGTTAAAGAGGGTTTCTAGGATGGATACAGGAGTGTTGGGGTTGGTAGCTACCAACGCACGTACCAAATTGATCTCATCAAGAGCCAATTGAGTGAGTATATGGGCGGGTGTGTGGTGATTTTTGGCTACTGCCCAACGACTTCCCATATCTTTGACACGGCTAAGCTCAATGAGCAGTTCAACAAGCGTATCGCTTTTGCCAATCTCGTGGTCATAGACACTCGTTCGTCGGCTTAGGTTCATAGCAACCATGCCTGTAACCTCAGCGTTATCTTTGAAAGTATGAAATATGGTTTTTACTTCATGGATAGAGAGCTCTATATTATCCAAAAGCTCGGTAGCTTCATTAATAGTCATAAAATATCCTAATAGATTGTAATTTTTTTGAAGTATGATTGTTGAGTTTCAATCCAAAAAAAGGTTAGTATTGAATTCAATCATTAAATATAGCATCTTAATACTGAAAAAAGAGAAAAAATAGAAAAAATTGTTTCAACTTCATCAAGCCTATCTTTTTGATAATCAGATAAATTGAATAATTGTAACGATTTGAGTCAATACAATAGATTTACGTGTTAAAAAAGGGAGCATTTGAATAATATTTGAGGAGTTGCACGGTTTTTTACGTCAATTTAAGTATATCAAACTTATAATTGACCTCGAAGAAAAGGTACTTTAAATAAAATAATAGGTACTTATTAAAGTCATAAGGAGATAGTATGAGAAAAGCAGCTCTTGCTGTTATTGCTTGTTTAACGGTTGTTTCAAGCAATCTTTTTGCATCAGAAGTTAAGCTAATTGACCCCAAAGAGGCGATTAAGCTTATTGGTGATAAAAACGTGGTTTTTGTATCGGGAGATAGTCACGATACCTACAACAATAACCACATTATCGGTTCGGTTGAGATGTATGCACACCATTTACATCACTCAGATATTATGGGGAATATGCACTGTGAGCCTCTCTACCGATGCGTTGATGATGCTCAAAAGTATATCCGTTCAAAAGGAATACGAAACGACCAGCTCATTATTGCCTACGACAACTATCGTGGTCCTAATGCCACGGGTGTTCACAGCTTTTTTGAGAGTTTTGGACACGAAAAGGTTGTGGTGCTAGATGGCGGATTTGATGGAATCAAGGCACTAGACCCCAACCAAAAGATCTACGACAAGCTTAATGAGGAGCGTAAAGCTATCAAAAAAGAGGTCAAAGATGCAAAAAAAGCGGGAAGCGATGACAAGGTAAAAGCACTCAACGACAAAGAGAAAGAGATTAAGGCAAAAATGGATGCCATTAAGCCCAAACTTTTGATACAAGCGGGTGAAGAGCCAAAGCATGAGGAGAGCGACTACACGATTGATGCAGCAAAAATCAATAAAAAGTACATCGCCGACAAATACGAAGTCAAAAAAGCCGTCGATGATATCGCTCAAAAGGGCAAAGATAGCCAATACGTTATCATTGATACGCGCGGTATGATTGAGATTATCGGTGAGCGAAAGATGGACAATGTGGCTCGTGGTGGACATATCCCAGGAGCCACGTTCCTTGAGTGGACCAACATTACCGATGAAGAGAAGAAGATGAGCTTCAAATCCAAAGAGGAGATGCAAAAAGTCTTTGACCGCTACGGTGTCAAAAAAGATCAAACCATCTATGCCTACTGTATGGTGGGTGCGGGTCGTAGTTCGCATATCATTTCAGCCCTTAGACTTTTGGGATATGAAAACGTAAAAGTATTTACAGGTTCATGGGATACATGGGGTAACGATATGAATTTACCTATTAGACGATAAGAGAGGATGAGTAGCATGACAAAAAATATGTTTAATGACAAAAGAAGAAATTTTCTTAAATTTTCAGGTGTAACGGCTACGATGGTAGCTTCGCAAGGAAGCCTATTTGCCAAAACAGGTGCTGTGAAAATAGAAAACGCCAAAGAGGGCTATCCCAATACAAACTATACCGAAGCGATGTATCGAAATGAGTTTAGTTTCACACGGGGCAATGTAGAGGATACAGGGTATGCCTATCACTGTGTAAACTGCCAAGGAAACTGTGCGTGGGAGATTTGGTCACACAACGGTGTGGTGACGCGTGAAAACCAATCGGCAAAATACCCCTCCATCAACCCAAAAATCCCCGATTTTAACCCACGAGGATGCAACAAAGGGGTGCAACATTCGCAAGTAATGTATGAAAAAGATAGAATACTCTATCCTATGAAGCGTATGGGCAAACGAGGCGAAGGCAAATGGAAACGTATCAGTTGGGATGAAGCTGCTACTGAAGTAGCCCAAAAGATTTTTGATGTCATGACAGACCCTACCAAGGGGCCCGATAAATTGATGGTTCATGCTGGAACAGGACTTTTGACAGAAGGTCGAAGAGGTGGACCACTTAGATTTTCGACTCAATTGGGGGCAAACAGAATCTATCCCTCTTCTTATCTAGGGGATATGTTCTCGGGTGCTGCGATTGCTTATGGAGAAGGAAACGTTGGATGTACATGGGATTTTATGTACAACGTTGATACAGCCGTTATGTGGGGTGGTAACCCTTCGGTCTCTCGTATTCCCGATGCTCACTATGTATGGGAAGGGAAATACAACGGTGCAAAAGTTATCGTTATTACGCCTGAATTTAACGGTACAGCCAAATCGGCGGATCTTTGGATTCCTATCAAGCCAGGAAGCGATAATATTTTGGCAGCATCGGTAATCCATGAAATTCTCAAAGAGAAGATGTATAAACCTGAATTTATGAAACGCTTTACCGACCTTCCTTTCCTTGTCATCAAAGAGAGCAAAAAACTTCTAAGACGTAGCGATATGCAAGAGGCTGGTAATGAAGAGGAAGAGGTGAGCTTTGAAGAGCAGTTCTATGCTATGGATAACCACACCAAAAACCCTGTACTTATGCCAGGAACTGAGGGAAGCGGACAAAAATCGATTCGGATGGATCACATTGACCCTATTTTGGAGGGCGAGTGGGATGTTACACTCAAAGATGGCAAAAAAGTCAAAGTAACCACTGCATTTGAGATGCTCAAAGCCAATATCGAACCTTTTGCTCCCGAAAAGACAAAAGATTTAACAGGCGTTCATCCCGATACAACCAGACAATTGGCAAAAGATATTGCATTGCCCAAAGTCGTATCTATTACCACAGGTTTTTCACTCAACAAATACTTCAATGGTGTTATGACGCTTTGGAATATTGCTTCTATTTGCGGTTTGACGGGTCGATTGGGGCCTTATGGCGGACTCAATACCGAAAATGAGTTCCAACTCACAGGACTAGGAGAGCTTTCAGGCTTTGCAGGTAAATACGCACCACGATTTGGTTCAGGATTTGTGGGCGAGTTTGTATTTGGTGATGGACTTAAGACCTTTGATAAGTACTTTAACGACGAAGATGTAAAACGTGCTCAAAACGGTATGGGCAAAAAAGAGTACATGGAGATTATCAAAGAGATGCTAGCACTTGGCGAGAATGACAAAGGCAACAAAGATGCTAAGCATGGCAATGTCGTCAAACCATGGTGGCAACCTGAAGTCTGTTTGGTCGTAGCCGATTCCAAATTTAGAAGAAACAAAGGAACCGATTATCGTGAAGCTTTCTTCAAAAAGATCTCCTATTTTGCCTATTCTGATTACCGAATGAGTGAAACGGCAGTCTATTCCGATTTGCTTTTGCCTGCAAAATCTCACTATGAGGTATGGGATTTAAGAACCTCTCCAGGGTATCATCGATTTACCAACCTCGCTCAACCTATTGCCAATATGAAGCCTGTAGGTGAAGCCAAAGATGAGTGGTCGATGATGGAGATTATTGCCAAAAAGCTCGAAGAGATTGCCAATTTGCCTGAAAATATCGACAAAGCAAAAGTCAAAGATGATAAGAAGTTTGCACGGGAAGGTTTCCATGACCTTACTATCGCCCACAAAGAGTTTACCAATACCGATGAGGAGTCTGAATCCAATATGGAGCCCTATCTTGGTACGGATAAATTGGCTCTTGAGGCGGCTTTAGCCAAATGTGAGCAGTATGAGCCATGGACGGTTGAGAAGATGTACAAAGCGGGTGGATTCTTGCAAATCAATGAAAAAGGTGGAAAAATCTCTCCGCTCTATTCGGATAGACCCTACAACACCTTTGAAAATATGCTCTATAAGGGTGAGCGATTTGAGACGGTTTCGGGTCGTCAAACATTCTATGTTGATCATGAGATTTACATTCGCATGGGAGCGCATACCAATACCGCTATGGAGGGAATACGCCCAATAGATCCTAAGCGATACCCTTTTACGCTTATGACACCTCATGCACGATGGTCGATTCACTCCAACTATAAGGCGAGTCGTACACTTCAAAGACTCCAAAGAGGAGTGCCTTATATGCAAATCAACCGCTTGATTGCAGAGCAAAGAGGCATAAAAGATGGTGATACCGTCAAGGTTTACAACGCTTTGGGTGAATTTTATGTCATGGCAAAAGTATCAAGTTCGTGTCCGCCCGATAGTTTGGTGATGGAACATGGATGGGAGCCATATATGTATAAATACAATCGTGGTCACAATGAGTGTGTGCCTACATCGTTGAATTTGCTTGAGATGGCAGACGGTTGGGGTCACTTGAAGTTTGGTGGACTTTGGGATGGTAACCAATACGCTTATGACGGTGCAGTACAAATAGAGAAAGCTTAAGGAGAGGATAGATGTCAAAAAGACAATTAGCAATGGTAATGGATCTCAACAAATGTATCGGGTGTCAAACCTGTACAGTTGCGTGTAAGACCCAATGGACCAACAGAAACGGTAGAGAGTATATGTACTGGAATAATGTTGAGACATATCCAGGAGAGGGTTATCCAAAAAAATGGATGGAGTTAGGCGGCGGCTTTGACGCTGCGGGTGATTTGCAAGATGGTATTATCCCCAATATAGAAGCCGATTACGGGGTGCCTTGGGATTACAACTACGAATCCCTTGCGTCGCAAAACCTTTTGGGTAAAGATGCCGACAAAGATGGATACAGTGTGCTAGGAGCTTCAACTCCAGGATTTCATCCCACTTCGCAACCCACTTGGGGACCAAACTGGGATGAAGATGAGGGTGCAGGAAACTTTCCTAGTGATAACTACTTCTTCTATTTACCTAGAATTTGTAACCACTGTACCAATCCAGGGTGTTTGAGTGCGTGTCCACGAGATGCTATTTTCAAACGAGACGAAGATGGTGTTGTATTGGTTGATTTGGATAGATGTCAAGGGTATCGCTATTGTATCGCAGGGTGTCCGTACAAAAAAATCTATTTCAACCCAAAGATTTCAAAGTCTGAAAAGTGTATTTTGTGTTTCCCTCGTGTAGAGGTAGGTCTTCCACCCGCATGCGCCCAACAGTGTGTAGGACGTATCCGATTTGTAGGATTTTTGGATGATGAGGAGTCGCAAGTTTACAAATTGGTCAAAAAGCACAAAGTTGCATTGCCATTGCGAAGCGATTACGGTACACAACCCAATATCTACTACATTCCACCTACCGAATCTCCTGCCAAATTTGATGAAAATGGCAAGATTATTGAGGGTTCGACAAGAGTACCTATGGAGGAGCTTGAAGCTCTCTTTGGCAAAGAGGTACATGAGGTTGTTAAGACGCTAAAAGCCGAACAAGCCAAACGCAAAGAGACAGGCGAGAGTGAAATATTGGATCTTTTGATTGCCTATCACCACTCTGAAATGTTTAGATTGGACAACAACTACTATCAAGAGGTAGCCAAAGCCAAAGGACAAAATCCCTTAGCACCTATTGATACACGATACATCAAAGGTAAAAATACCAAAGTACTCTTCGGGGGAGGTCATCACTAATGAAAACACTTAAAACACTTCTAGCCGCATCCTTTGTGGCTACTACGGCAATGGCAAATTCATCCATTAGTGCGGTAAAAGTTGATGATGGTGTTGATCTATCAAAGGTCAAAGCAGATGATAAGATATGGAGCAAAGCAAAAAGTGCAAATATTGTTCTCTATCCGCAAACCACTATCAAAATGAATGATAAAAATGCCAATGAGATGAACGCTCAAAATATGGCAAAAGAGGCTAAGGTATTGGCTATCTACAACAAAAATGATGTAGCCTTCAAAATCAAGTGGAAAGATGAGACGCAAAATGCCACCGATATTAACTCCTCGTCCAATGAGTATGCCGATGGTTTTGCGGTGCAGTTGCCAACCAATTTTAGCGACCCGCAAAAACTTCCCTATATCGGCATGGGTTCGGAGGGGCGACCTGTGTTGGTGCATTTGCAAAAAGCCGTTAGGACGCATTATGAGCCAAATGGCAACCAAACAGTAGCTTTGCAAGTCAATCGTGACAATACCAATGCCTTTGAAGAGGATTTGGCGGCGTTTGACAAAAATGTGAGCGACGCTGCGATTAGCGATTACCAAAGAGCCTATATCGCAGAGGGCTTTCGCTCTATGACGCAAATTCGTGATAATGATAGTGCATTTGCTATGGATATGAGTTATAATAAAGAGGGATGGAGTGCCATCATGAGCAAAAAGCTAAAAGATGGTTATCTTGATTTGAGTGCATCGGGTGCATTTCCTGTAGCACTTGCGGTTTGGGATGGAGCAAAATTTGGGCGAGACGGTCTCAAAAATCTCTCGACTTGGGTAGCGGTTGATTTTGAAGATAAAAAGGGTGACGAAGCACTCGTGGCGGAACTCACCCAAAAACCCGAAGGTGATGCCGTTGCAGGTAAAGCATTAGCCGATACCATGTGTGCTAGTTGCCACTCGTATGGTGATAAAGTAGCAGCAATGCCCACCATGGCTCCAAATCTTAGTAATATTGGTGGATACTCAACCCATGCCTATTTGGTCGAATCGATTAAAGAACCCAGTGCCGTTGTGGTGCCAGGTTACAATCGAAACGCACATAAAAATACAGCGTGGTACACCCTTGGCGAAAAAGGTGAGAGAGTATCAACCATGCCACCAATGATGAGCGACGAGAAGCAAATTGCTGATACGGTTGCTTATCTATTGACACTAAAAGCAGAGGTGAAGTAATGAAAAAATTAGTATTATTCGTAGCAACATCGCTACTTCTTGCTACAGGCGCACAAGCCAGTAGTACCGATGAGAAAAAGGTAAGCGTATCGACTGTGCCACCTACGCATACCACACCATTAGCCAAAGCATCTTTTGAAAAAAAAGGTTTTTTGACGACAAAATGGTGTGCGCAAGAGGGAATGTTTAGCGATTGCCGACTTGAAACGATAGTGTGCGGCGAGGGTGAATGTTTCAAAAAATGGGAGTTTGGCGACAAAGAGAAGCTGGAACTTGTACTTTTTGTTCATGAAGAGGGAAAATATTATGAAATCACACCGCAAGAGGGATTTCATGTCTCTCATGCTATTGAAGAGGGATTGAGTCGAAACGAAGTGACCATCTCAGGTAGCTACGATAGCAACAAAAACATGATTTTAGCTACAGGCTTTGAAGCTCCACCACCACCCAAAAAGTCTTTCTTTAAGGGCTGTCTATAATCCAAAAGGTGACTCTTGTCACCTTTTTCAATTTTACTATCTAGCCTTACACACTTGCTTGGTTTATTTTTGGTACTGTTACTGTGCAATCAAACAATTTTGTGCTGCTTTGATAATAGGATAGGTGGTAGGTGCCGCCGTAAGAAGGGGTTGGGTGGCGACTTGCAATGAGATGATATTGTGAATCGTAAGTCCCGCTTCAATCGCCAATCCAATGATATTGATAATCTCCCCTGCCTCTTTGTCGCCAATCACTTGTCCACCGATAACTTGACCGCTGTTTCGCATGGCGATAAGTTTGACCGATTGTTTGGAGGCATCGCCAATCGTACTGGGGTGGCGATTCATCCCTTCAAAATAGCCCGTGACATAATCAATATTTTCATCTTTGGCTCTATCTTGCGTCACACCCGCACTCGCAAAGGCTCTATCGCCTATCATCGTAGAAAAGATAGCAATCGTACCGTTAAAACCTTTGAGATTTTTAAGCTTATAGAGTGAACTGCCCGCTACTCTTGCTTCAGCCGCTGAGGTAGAAGCCAACATGACTTTGGAGGGGTCACGGGTAATAAAGTCTCGTCTTCCGCAACAATCGCCTACAGCAAATATATCTTTGTTGCGGGTACGCATGTACTCATCGACCCAAATACCGCCGTATCGAGCCAATTTTAGCCCTGCCTCTTGAGCCAACTGCGTATTGGGTTTGTAGCCTGTTGCTAGGATAATGACATCGGCTTCGATGGTATTGCCATCAAAAAGCTCAATGCCACTAGCCCTATTGTCGTGATGTAGGATGGTTTTGGCGTGTTGTCCAAGGGCAAGGCGGATACCTTTGCTGCGCATAATCTCTTCGGCTTTGATAGCCATATCGGCATCAAAAGAGTTTGCTAAAATATGTCTTCCGCCTATGATAGTAACCTCTTTGCCCACGCTTTGGAGCTGTTCGGCCAACTCTACACCGATAAATCCTGTGCCGATAATGACAACTTTTTGTTTGCCTTGAAGATACTCTTTGAGTCGTTTAACCTCTTCGTATTTTTTCTCAATAGTAAAGACATTCTCAAGTGTAACAGCATCTTCAAAGCTAGGATGCACAAAGGAGATAGAACCCGTCGCAAAGATAAGCTTATCAAAAACAATAGAGTGTTCCAATCCCGTAGCGGTTTTGGCATCAATATCGACACTTTGGATAGTATCAACAATTTTGGTGACATTAGCCACATCCCCACCGCAAGGCATAGCGTTTTTCTCTACATCGTTTAAAATCTCCCCAAATACATAGGGAATCCCACACGGTACTTGCCCTTTTTGATCCTCTTTGACAACAACAATGGTTTTGTCTGGGTAATTTTCATGTGCCGTAGCTGCTGCGACAAGTCCTGATGGTCCTGCACCAATAATCAATATATCTGTAGTTATGCTATTCATATCCTATCCTTATGTTAATACGCAATAATAGTCTTTTTTAGTTACAATTTAATTAATGAGAGAGTTGCGGTGGGACGAGATGCCCATTGAGATGGTTTTTAATCGACGGCTTACCATTTTTTAGCTAAAATCTTAGGCAATGAATTTCTCAATTATAGACTAGGATACAACGTTATGCAAAAACCATTATTGATAGAGATTGGGGTTGAAGAACTGCCCGCCATACCGCTTCTCAAGACTCTTACATCCATTGAAAAAAGCTGGGCGGATATTTTAAAAGAGTATGCACTTGCAAGCGAATTTAAATTTCTCTACACTCCTAGACGATTGGTGTTGCTCCATGCCAATATAGCTACCAAACAAGAAGATAGTGTCGTAGAGCTTTTTGGTCCTCCGCTTTCCATTGCTTTTAAAGAGGGCGAACCAACCCAAGCAACGCTTAGTTTTGCCTCCAAATGCGGTGTAGCACTCGAAGAGTTGGGGCGTATCTCCAAAGGGGACAAAGAGATACTCTACTGCAAAAAAGTCATTGAGGGGCGTTTGCTTGTTGATTTGCTTCAAGAGATGCTTAGCAAGTGGCTAGGGTCAATGAGCTTTGGCAAAATGATGCGATGGGGGAGTAGGAGTGAGGAGTTTATCCGCCCTTTGCGTTGGCTTCAAGTGCGATTGGGCGATGATGTGGTACCTATGTCGCTTTACGGTGTGGAGAGTTCAAATCTCACCTATGTGCATCGCATGGTGGACTTTGAGCCCAGAGTGGTTACTTCTATTAATGACTATCACGATATTTTAAAAGAGGGAGCGGTTATACTCAATCCCAAAGATAGAAAAGCTCTAATTGAACAACAATTTGATGCCATTGAGGCGCAACACAATATCTTGATTGAGCGAGATGAAGCGTTGCTTGATGAAGTCGTGGCGATTACGGAGTATCCAACGGCATTGATGGGAGGCTTTGATGAACGCTTTTTGGAGTTGCCCCCTGAGGTGATTACTACCTCCATGAAAGAGCATCAACGCTACTTTGCCGTCTTTCAAGCGGGACACTTAAGCAACCAATTCATTGTCGTAAGCAACGCCAAAACCTCCGATTTTTTCAAAGTCGTAGCGGGAAATGAGCGGGTACTCAAACCTCGTTTGGCTGACGGAATGTTTTTTTACTACAACGATTTACGCCGTGGTCTTAGCACCAATGGGCTAGAGAAGATTCAATTTATGGATGGATTAGGAAGCCTTAAAGAGAAAATTGAGAGAGAGGCCAATATTGCCATACGATTGTTGCATATCTACGATGAGATGCTCCAAAAAGATACCCGCAAACAGAGCGTCGAACTTGCCAAACTCCTTAACCGTGCTGTTTTCCTCTCCAAAGCCGATTTGATGAGTGAAATGGTCTATGAGTTTACTGAGCTTCAAGGACTCATGGGCTACTACTACGCCAAAGCCATGGGCGAAGAGGCTTTGGTGTGTAACGCTATCAAAGAGCAGTATATGCCTATAGGCGATGGTGCCCCGTTGCCTAGCTCTATCTTTTGCGCTATTGTATCTATCTCTATCAAGCTTGATACCATCATAGGACTCTTTAGCGTGGGCAAAATCCCTACGGGTTCAAAAGATCCCTATGCGTTGCGTCGTGCCGTCAATGGAATTGTTCGTATGGTGATACATTTTGATTTACCTTTTGACCTCAATGATATTATCGATATGCTCAAAGAGGGGTACGTTGCTTTTGATACCCATGTGCTCAAAACCTTTATTTTGGAACGTGTCAATAAGCTAAGTCTTGCCAATCCATCGCTTATCAATGCGGTGTTGGCTTCGGGCGAAATGGATATCAATAAACTCTTCAAAAAAATCAACGCACTTGATACCATCGTAGCCCAAGAGGATTTTGATGAGCGTTTCTCAACCTTTAAGCGAGTTGCTAATATCTCCAAAGATATTAATCTTAATGTGCCACTACCTATTGATACGACGCTCTTTGGTCACGAGGCAGAGGTCAAACTCTACAACCATTACATCCAAATCACAAACAAAACATACGCCAACTATATTGAAGAGCTTGAAGCTCTCTTTACGCTCAAAGAGCCTTTGGATCGCTATTTTGATGAAGTGATGGTTAATGTCGAGGATGAAGCTATCAAAATCAACCGCCTCCACACGGTAGCCTCTGTCTATAAAAGCTTTAAAAATATCGCCGATATTAAAGAGATTTCGATTTAGTTCAATTCATTTTAAAACTATTTGGGTAAAATATTGTTTCCATTTCTGCTAATTTGGAAATTTTATAAAGGAGTCATTCATGCCTAAAATGAAGAGCAAAAAAGGTGCGGTTAAGCGATTTAAAGTCAAAAAAAGCGGTTTAGTCAAACGAGGAACAGCTTTTAGAAGCCACATCTTAAGTAAAGTAGATGGTAAACACCACCGACAGATGCGTTCGGCTAAGTATCTTAACGCAACCGATGCAAACAAAATGAAAGATATGATTGTCTAATCAATCCAACCCTAGGTAGCACTCCCGCAAAACGGGGCAAGTTCAAATATGCAATTTGACACCTAATAGTACACAGATACATTACGGTAAAGGAAAAAAATGAGAGTAAAAACAGGCGTTGTAAGAAGACGACGACACAAAAAACTATTAAAACAAGCCAGAGGTTTCTATAGCGGTAGAAGAAAACACTTCAGAAAAGCCAAAGAGCAACTTGAGAGAAGCTTAGTCTATGCCTATAGAGACAGAAGAGCCAAAAAAAGAGACTTTAGAAGACTTTGGATTACACGTATCAATGCAGCGTGCCGACTCAATGACATCAACTATTCACGATTTATGCACGGATTGAAACTGGCTACTATTGAACTCGATAGAAAAGTATTAGCAGATATGGCAATGAATGCTCCCCAAAGTTTTGCCAAAGTAGTAGAGGCTTCCAAAGCTGCTCTAGCAAAATAAAACACAAAACCCTTTTCACTATCCCAAGCGTGTTTTTGGGATTGTGGATTAACGCCGCAATGAGAAAAGAAGAGACCCCCCCAAAAAAATTCCCCCGCTCTGCTTTTTAGAGCTTTTGTATCAAAACAATCCTAGCAATATCTTTTTGAGGTGCAAATCATTAGCCATTGCTATGCAAAATTTCATTACAATACCAAACAAAAGCGAGAATAGAATGAACGATTCACAAGAGTATCTCAACAAAAAAAACTTCTTTGACAAGATGCTTACACTCTACGGGCGTAATGCGGTGCTAGAGGCTTTGAGTGATGAGACGATTACGATTTATAAACTCCATCTAAGCCAATCCAATCAAGAAGCAGGAGTGATTGAGCAAATCAAAACTCTAGCAACAAATCGCCGTGTCGAAATAGCCTATCACGACAAAACCGCTCTTTCACGAATCTCCAAAAACGCCAAACAAGACCAAGGGGTGGCGTTGGATATTGTATTAAACCACTCCAGTAACGAAGATGATTTTATAGCCAAGAGCCAAAGCTATCGTATTTTAGCCCTTGATGGAGTCCAAAATCCGCAAAATTTGGGGATGATTATTCGCTCGGCGGCGGCGGGAAATATCGATGCTTTGATTCTTCAAGAGGCTTTTGGTGCTAAAATTTCGCCTTTGGTTATCAAAGCAAGTGCAGGGACGCTCTTTAGGCTTCCTATTATCAAAAGCAAATCGCTCGTAAAGACACTCAAAAAGTTTAAAACAAGCGGTGCTAATGTCTATACACTCTCCTCTCATGCCCTTCAAAGCTACAAAGCAATGCACTACCCAGACAAAACCATCTTTGTATTGGGCAATGAGAGTGAGGGGGTTTCGCAAGAGATAGAGAAGCTCTCAAATGCCTCTATCGCTATTCCTATGCGTCGAGGCGTTGAGTCGCTCAATGTTGCCGTTACGGCTTCGTTGTTGGCATTTTTGGACTAGGCTTAAAAACAATAGAGAAGATATTGCTCCCCTCTTTGTAGGCATACTCTAGCTTGTAGCCCAGTTTCAATACAATGCTATTGACGATATAGAGTCCCAAGCCAAATCCACTGGCACGTTTTTGTTCTTGTGAAAAAGGCTCAACGTAGTACTCAAGGGGATGGATAAGCGGTTCACCTTTGGAAGCTACGTCGATACGATGAGGATTGGCACAAAAAGAGGCTTTTTTGTCTTTGGAGTATTTTATGGCGTTGTCAATAAGATTTTTGAGTGCCAGTGAGAGCAATTTACTATCGCTATAGAGAGTAAAATCGTTGCAAGAGGCATCGATTGTGGAGCTTTCTAGTAGCATCTTTTGGGCTTGATGAAAGATTTCGCTCATCTTTGTATGCTCATTGATAGGCTCAAAACTGCTTGTGGTGATGCGTTCGACCTGAGCCAATTCACTAATAAGCTCATTCATTCTATCAAAAGCACGGATTAAAATGGTCTTAAATTTATTCTCTTCGATGGTTTGAGCGATAATGCGTCCTTTGGTGATAGGCGTTTTGAGTTCGTGCATGATGTTACGCATAAAGAGATTTTTGGAAGCGGTGAGTTGATTGATGTGCTGTATTGCTTTATCAAAGCTGCGTGCGATTTTGCCAATCTCATCGTTATTGCCATGACAAGGAATATCGATGTTGGTTTCACCGTTGGCAAATTTTTCAATCTCTTTGTGGAGTTTTTTGAGCGGATAGAGTTTGCGTAAAATAGCCAAATAGAGTACCAAAAGTAGCGAAATCAAGAGCAATCCAATCGAGACTACCATGTGAATCGTGTAGTTTTTGGGACGGGCATCTTCTAGCATAATGTTGTACCCCATACGCTCCACATAGATGTAGTGATTGGTAGGGGTTTGAAAAACACGCACTTGACCGTAAACCGATTTGCCCGTAAAGATGGTTTTGCCGCTTTGGGCTATTTGGTGTGCCGATTGTTCATTGGGGATAGGGCGTACCGAAAAATCCTCGTAGAGTTTTTCAAGCTTCTCTTTGGAGGGATTGAGCTGTACTTTGGACAAAAAGGCATCGGCGATAAGTTTGTAGTGGTTAATCTCTTTGATTTGATTGGAGTCTTTATCCCATGAGATAAAGATAAAAAGCGTAGCAATCAAAATCGCAATCGCCAAAGAGAAGAGAATATGAATAAAGGTGGTGACGGAGAGATTGTTCATATTTCTATTTGGTCGTCAAAAGGTAGCCCACCCCACGGATAGGTTTGATGTAGCTTTTGGAATCATCAATGTGCGCAATTTTTTGGCGAATACGGGAGATAATGACATCGATGTTTTTGATGGAGCTATCATCATCGATGTGTTGGCTCTCATAGAGGAGTTGCTCTCTTGAAACCGATCCGTTTTGGTGATGCACAAGCATTGAGAGAATATCGTACTCTGCGGCGGTAAGATCCATTAGATTACCTTTAAAAGTAATAATGCGGGACTTCTCATCCACGGTAAATAGCTCCTCTTTTTGCTCTTTGGGTTGGGCTACAACCATTCTTCTTAAAATCGTCTTGATGCGTGTGACAAGCTCACGGGGGTCGTAGGGCTTTGGCATATAGTCATCGGCTCCTCGTTCGAGTCCAATGACTTTGTCGGTAATATCGTCACGTGCAGAAGAGATGATGATGGGAATATTGGAGTTTTCACGAATCTTTTGCACCACTTCAAGTCCATCCATTCCAGGCAGTGTCAAATCCAAAATAATCAAGTCAAATTGATGTTGGGTGAGAAGCGATAGTCCTATGTAAGGCTCTTCGGCACAAATTACCTCCATATCGTATTGCGTAAGGTAGCTAGAAAGCACCAAAGAGAGTTCTGGGTCATCTTCTATAATGAGTATCTTTATAATGATAGACTCCTCAAAAATTTTTCAAAATAGTAGCATAAGTTTGTAAATAGTTGCCACGCATTAAGCATGGAGTTGATAGAGTACGTAAAAACAAGAGAGAAATACCATGACCACTATCGTAATTACAGGCTGCAACAGCGGCATAGGTTTGGCAACCGCTCATTATCTTAAAACCAAAGGTATCAAAGTCTATCCAACCGCACGCAAAAATGAAGATGTAGCGATGCTTCAAGCGCTAGGATTTGATGAGGCGATGGTGCTTGATGTGACCCAAGCACACGATATTGCTAGAGTGATTGAGGCGGTGTTGGCAAAAGAGGGTCGCATTGATGTGTGGTTTAACAACGCAGGATTTGGACAAGCAGGAATGCTCGAAGATATTTCAACCAACGCACTTAGAGAGCAATTTGAGACCAATGTGTTGGGTTTGCATGAAGCCACAAGGCAAATTTTACCCATTATGCACGCCCAAGGATACGGCAAAATTATCCAACATAGCTCTGTTTTGGGGCTTGTAGCACTCACAGGACGAGGGGCATACAATGCCAGTAAATACGCCATAGAGGGATTGACCGATACGCTTCGTTTGGAGCTAAAAGGGAGTAATGTTTACGCTGTACTGCTCAATACAGGTCCTATTACGAGTGATTTTAGAAAAAATGCTATAGCCAAACTCCAAGCCAATGTCGATATTGAACATTCACGCTTCAAGGCTCAATACCTTGAAAATATCCAAGGCAGTGCCAAAAAAGTCCCTTTTAACGAAGAAGCGATTGCCGTTGCCCAAGTCGTGCATTCCATCATCCAATCCAAACGCCCCAAACCTCGCTACTACATCACCAAAGCCACCTACATTTTGGGCTATCTTAAACGCTTTTTGAGTACATCGTTGCTTGATAGGGTTTTGGTAAAAATTTGATTGTTGACCTTTTTGATGAAAAACGTCCGTTTCACGCTTCAACGAAATAAGTCCCAATTTTATAGAGATAATTCGTAAGAATCATTATTTTAACGAAATAAGTCTTGTTTTTATAGAGATAATTCGTTACAATAAACTTATCAATGCAATGGAGATAAGATGTTTGTAGCACGAGAACATGAATTAAAAACACTGGGTAGTTTATTAAAAGTTGATAAATCAAGTTTATGTGTAGTGTATGGCAGAAGAAGAATAGGAAAAACTGAAACTATACGATATTTTATAAAATCAAATAATCTTCAAGCTTTAGAGATTACAGGAGTTTATAAAGAGGCAAAGAAAAATCAAATCAAATCATTTGTAAGAGCAATAAATAGATTTGATTTACAAAAAAGTGAAACCTCAAGTCCACCCTTGAATGATTGGGGTGATGCTTTTTATCTTTTAGAAGATACTATCGAAAAACTTCCATCCAAAGAAAAAAAAGTTATATTTTTGGATGAATTTCCTTGGCTGGATAGTCCAAAATCTGGCTTTTTTGAAGCATTTTCCTATTTTTGGAATAATTTTTGTACAAATAGAGATGATTTATTGGTAATCGTTTGCGGTTCAGCTGCTTCATATATGATGAATAAAATCATAAAAAATAAAAAAACACTTCACAATAGAATTGCTCAAAAAATATCTCTCAACTCTTTTGATTTAAAAGATGCAAAAAGACTTATCGATTCAAAAGGTTGTCATTACTCAAATAAATCGATTGTAGATATTTATATGGCTCTTGGTGGTGTAGCAAAATACTTGGATGATATTGATTGTTCACTTACTCCAAATGAAAATTTGCAAAATATGTGCTTTTCAAAAGATGGTATTTTAGTCAATGAGTATGAAGATTTGTATGAATCTTTATTTGAAAGAGCAACAACTCATAGAAAAATAATGAATCTTCTTGCCTTAAAATGGAGTGGATATTCGCAAAAAGAGGTAGCAATACTACTAAAAACTTCCCCTTCATCGGTAACTATTCCATTCAAAGAACTCGAAATCTCTGGATTTATATCCTCAATGACAAAGTTTGGACAAAAATCAAGAGATAAAATTTATAGAGCAACAGATTGTTTCTCATATTTTCACAATAAATGGATGAAAGATATTAATAATGACTGGAATACTATTTTTCTATCTCAAAGCTATAAAAGTTGGGCTGGATTTGCATTTGAAAATATTTGTCATATTCATACTGATACCATCAAACATATCTTAGGAGTATCTGGTGTAGCGACACAAACACACTACTGGAACTATAAAAGTGAAAATGAATCGGGTAGTGGAGCACAAATCGATATGATGCTTGAATACACAAATGGAAGCAAAAATATTGATATCATAGAGTGTAAATATCATAATAGTGAATATACAATTACAAAAGAGTACAGAGATGAATTGATAAATAAGCTCAATATTTTTAATCAACAAACAAACAATAGATACAATATTCGACTAATATTTATAACAGCAAATGGATTGGTAAAAAATCAGTACTACAATGAAATTGTCCATAAAGAGCTAACTATTGAAGAGTTATTGATAGGAGATAAGAGACAATAGGCTATTTGAGACTCTTTGGAGCTTCGTAATTTCTCGTTCCACCTCTCCCGAGAGTGTGAAATAACTGCTAAAAAAGTGCTTCGACAAGCTCAGTACGAACGGTTTTACGCTATCCGTTCACCCTGAGCCTAGTCGAAGGGTCTTGGATTTGATGTACTTCGACAAGCTCAGTACGAACGATAAATTAAATATGTCGTAGAGTGAGCAAAACAGCTCTCTTTTAATCCCTTATTTCCATTAGACGTTTGGCAGTGCCAAACCTACGAAAATCCCCTTGAATAGAAAAAAGATAGTCTATTGAGTGATAAAATTATAGTTGGTTGTGTCAAAAATGTCAATAGGAGAAAAAATATAAAAGAGAGATAAACCCCTACGCCAAAGCGTAAGAGTTTAAGAGGCTATAGAAAATCTATAATTAGAAGTTCCATTTAGCCCATACACGAACGATTTGTGTGTCAATTTCGTTAGAACCAACAGCAAGGCTATTGTCTTGAGTTTGATTGACATAAGCAGCCAATACTTCAGCACCACCAAGTTTAGTTGTAGCTACAACATCCAACTCTGCAAAATCATTTTCGTTAATAACTGCAGCAAATGGAGCAGCACCTGTGATACCATTTACAATCTCTGTAGTTGAGTAAGCAACAGAAAGACCTACGTTTCCAAGAGCAGGAAGATCATAAGTAGCAGAAGCTTTGATCATCATAGTGTTTGCTTCACCAAAGTTAGACATATCGCCAGAAATATAGTTTTGGTTTGCTACCATTTGTGTATAGAGTGGAGTTTTTACACCTGTACCAACGTTTACGATAGAAGCATTAAGCATACCGCCCATATCTACACCTGTGTAAGCAGCACACAATGCAACATTTCCAAATGCTGGGAAGTTGAATTTGCCCATAGCTTTTGCACCGTAAGCGATGGTAGGATCTGTGTTACCTGCATCAACCATACCACCTTGAACACCAAATCCAATATCATGACCCGCTACTGGCATCATAAATTTAGCATCACCCCAAAGAGCCATTGCATCTTTAGCGTCACCTAGGCCACCAGCCCAAGCTGCAAGTGCATTGTTTTTACCAGCCAATGGGCTTGATTCTGCAATGTAATAGAATGAACCTGTAAGCTCAAGACCTTGAACAGATTTATTTTGAGCCGTTACCATAAAGGCACCATCGTTGCCTGGTCTAAGACCACCGTTTACACCAATTTCATCCCATACACTTAAGTTGCCGATTTGGTTAGAGTTAAGAACGTATGCAAGTACCAATGTAGTATCTGGTAAGTCTGTATTTACAAGAAGAGCAGCATCAAATGTGTTGGCAAATACGTTCCATGTTTCAGAGAATGCAAAAGGAGAAAGAGATTGTGGAAGCTCCATTCTACCTACTTTAACCGTTGTGTTATCCATTGTATAAGAAAGGTATGCTTGTGTTAATTCGCCACTATCAAGCTCACCAGTTTCACTTGCAAGTTGCATTACGTTTGATACATAATTATTTACGATACCATCAGCACCACCATCAACGAAACCTGCCGCTGGAACACCAATTGCATCACCATCATTTTCAAGACCAAGTGAAGTAAGATAAACAACTTCTGCACCAAATCCAAGACCTGTACCAAGAAGGTTAGAACCTGTTACACCCAATTTAAGACCAGCGTTTGCTCTTGCTACGTCACCATCAAACAATTTGTTATCAGCTACTGCATTGATGTTCTCTTGTGTTTGATAATATAATACAGTTTGACCATACCATTTGAGGTTAGATGTTGCGCATGGTGCAGCTTCTGTTATTGGGGTTGGCTCGACGATGTCACCACCAGCAAAAAGTACTGCTGAAGCAGCGATTGAAAGTAAAAGTGTTTTTTTCATAATTTAACTCCTTAAAATATTTTGATTATGATGACGAGATTATAACATAGCGTTCTTTAAAATGTCAAGTTTTTTTGGCTTTAAATTAACAATTGGTTAATGATTTGTTAATAAATGCCCATTTCATGGGGGTTTTGATTAATAAAAAAAGCGTTCAACCCATCGAAAATTAACCAATAATTACCCCTTTTTGCTATAATTAACCAAAAATTTAAGCGAACAATCCATGAAATTTGGTTCTATTGAGTATCTCAACCTCCTCCCTTTTCGTCTCTTTTTGAAAAAATATCTCAAAGGAGGTGCTGCCTTCCAAGCTTTGCATTACAAAAGCGGCGTACCTTCAAAAATCAATCGTGATTTTCACGCTAGACGCATCGACAGTGCCTTTATTTCGAGTATCCAATCTAGGGGCAAAAAGTGCAGCGATATAGGCATCCTAGCCTACCAAGAGGTGCGTAGTGTTTTTGTAATCCCTTATAATGTGAGCAAAAGTGATAATGCCTCGGCTACTTCTAATGTATTGGCTAGAGTTTTGGGGCTTAGGGGTGAGGTAATCATAGGCGATAGGGCGTTGAAGTTTTTTCTTCAAGGGGGTGAAGCGATTGATTTGGCGACACAATGGTATCAAAAGTACCAATTGCCCTTTGTTTTCGCACGGCTTTGCCACAACCGCCTCACACCCTCAACGCAAAAGCTTGTGCGTACTTTTGAACGCAACCAACCAAAGATACCCCAATATATCCTCAAAAAAGAGTCCGCCAAACTTGGCATAAGCAAACATGCGCTTGAAGAGTATCTTCAATGTATCCATTACACCATGGACTACAAAGCCAAACGCTCTTTTAAGCTCTTTTTGATACTCGCCCAAAAATCTCAAACCTCGTCATTATGAGACACGAAGCAATCTACAATGTTTGGGATTGCTTCATGACGTATTGACAAACCAAAAAACAACCAATCTATGCTATAATCCACTCCATGAAAAAAGACATCACCACCAAAGATACCATCAAAACCATCACCCAAGATATAGCCAAATATATTTTGGAGATTGAAGTAACCGATATAGAGTTTGTCGAACAAGAACTTAAACGCATAGAAAAAAGAGAAGCAGATATTGTAGCTCATTGCAAAGTAAACGGCATTGAAGCTATTTTGCACTTAGAGATTCAAAACGACAACGACAAAACCATGCACCGTAGAATGCTAAGATACTACAACGATATAAGTTTACACTTTGAACGACTGCCTATCTTTCAATATCTTGTCTATATTGGCAAACCCAAACTCAAAATGAAAAGTAGCATAGTTGAAGATAATCTAAAATTTCGTTATACTATCATCGATATGCACACCATCGATTGTGAAAAGTTTCTCACCATGGATAGCCCCGATGCTTTGGTATTAGCCATACTGTGTGATTTTAAGGGCAGAGATGAAAAGGATGTGATTACCTACATTCTTACAAGATTACAAGAACTCACACAAGGTAATAGCCAAAAACTGGGTCAATGTATGTTTACACTAGAAGAGCTATCAACCAATAGAGATTTACAAACCAAACTAAAGGAGGTAGAGAGTATGTTGCGAG